>CAMOJK010000050.1 GCA_946616835.1 uncultured Lachnospiraceae bacterium | reverse complement strand
ATAAATTGTACTTTCTTTTTCCATAGCTTCTCTCAGATGCCTATTGGATGCCACGCCCCCGGCTATGGCAAATTTCTTATCACCATTTCTGTCAAGGGATAACATCGCATGCTCAGTAAGAACATCCACCACAGCTTTCTGGAAGGATGCCGCCACATCATTCCTATTTATCTCCGTCCCCTGCATCCTGCAGGAATTCAGGTAATTAAGCACAGCGCTCTTTAAGCCACTGAAAGAAAAATCATATTCTGAATCTCCCACTTTAGCCCTGGGGAAAGCAATCGACTCCGGATCACCTTCATCAGATACCTTGTCTATCTTAGGTCCTCCGGGGTATCCCAGACCTATGGCTCTTGCCACTTTATCAAAAGCCTCGCCTGCCGCATCATCTCTGGACATTCCAAGGACCTCGTATTCACCATAGTCTTTTACCCTTACCAGATGGGTATGCCCCCCCGATACTACCAGGCAGGGAAAAGGAGGCTCCAGTTCCGGATGGTCGATATAGTTTGCAGATATGTGACCTTCTATATGATGCACTGCTATAAGAGGCTTTCCTGCCGCAAAAGCTAACCCCTTTGCAAATGAAACTCCCACCAGCAGTGCTCCCACTAATCCGGGACCGTAAGTGACTGCCACAGCATCCACATCTGAAAGCTGCATTTCGGCCTGCGCCAGGCTTTCCCTGACCACCCGGTTTATCCTCTCAGTATGCTTTCTCGACGCAATTTCCGGCACCACACCGCCATACAGTGTATGAATATCTATCTGAGAAGAAATCACATTAGACAGAACAGTCCTTCCGTTCAATACTACAGAAGCTGCTGTCTCATCACACGAAGACTCTATTGCCAGTATCTTTACATCATTCATTTATTGCGTACCGTCCCTTTTTACCATATCGAAGCCCAGTATCCTCCATCTTCCATCTTCATCCTTTCGCAGTATATAGACCTCCTTAGTACTCTGATATACTGTTCCTGACTTGAGCGTATATGTGGAATACAGCCTTGCACACTCATATCCATTATGGTTGAAATACTCAACCTCCGTAGACGGAGATACCACACTGTCGTATATCGTAATATTTGATGCTTTAAACACCTCTATATCAGCCTGCAGCGCCACCAGGTAATCCACGTCGCTCTGCTGGTCCTTAAGCTCTTTATCAAAAAGAGTTCTTGATATCATGGAAAGACTGGTAAGCTCCTGATCGCTGTATTTCTCGTTATAGAAACACTTGGTTATCTCGTTATAATATTTGACTACCTGTACAGGGGTGGCGGGATACTCCTTGTAAGGCGCCTCCGCAATTATCTTCTGCACTGCCGTCATTTCCTTTGCCGTTTCGGTCTCCAGAGACCTCTCTGTCTCTTTTCCCCTCTGCATGGTCATAAAAACATAGCCGCCGATAAGAACTGCGGCAACGATGATCATTATGATGACCGTCTTTATTATGTTTTTCTTCCCTTTGCCAGACAAATTTTCTATAACCTTCCCGTGCAGATACCGTTACCTACAGGCATTCCACCTCAAATAAGGATTTTGTGCAGCTTTTATCCCTAACTGCCGCTGTTTCTTATCTTAAGCTCCGGGCTCTTGACACTTACCCTGGTATTAGGCGGAACAGGCTCCGTTATGAAGGCACTTCCGCCGATGGTCGAATTCGCACCGATCACGGTATCACCACCAAGAACCGATGCATTTGAATAAATCGTCACATTGTCACAGATAGTCGGATGTCTCTTTACTCCCTGAAGGAGCTGTCCCTCCCTTGTGGAAAGCGCACCTAATGTTACACCCTGATAAAGCTTCACATTATTACCTATCACGGTAGTCTCACCTATTACCACGCCTGTTCCGTGATCGATAAAGAAGTACTCGCCTATTGTTGCGCCGGGATTGATATCGATTCCCGTCCTTGAATGGGCATACTCGGTCATGATACGGGGTATGAACGGTACCTTACGAAGATACAGCTCATGTGCAATTCTGTATATGAATATGGCATTGAAGCAGGGATATGAAAAAATGATCGCTTCTTTGCTTAAAGCAGCGGGATCACCGTCATAGGCAGCCTGTATATCCGTAAGCAGCACTCTCTGTATCTCAGGGAAACACTCGGCAAACTCATAGCTGATCCTTTCAGCCTTTTCCCTTATGTCAACCGATTCACTGTAGCCTGCGCAGTCATAACTCAGTGCGATCACGATCTGCTTGGTCAGTTCCTCTATGATCGAGCTAAGCATCTCGCCTGCAAAATAATGCGTTGTGGTCTTTTCAAACGCAACCTGTCCGAAATATCCCGGAAACATAAGCTTGCGTATTGCCTTAACTATCACTATTATCCTGTCCCTGTCCGGAAGCCTGTGCCTTCCCAGGGCATTTAAAAGCTCTATCTCCTCATAATTTTTGTTCATCTGATCGACAAGCTTATCCAGAATAGCCGTCTTTTCTTTCTGAAGCATTTTTGTCTACCTCTCTTATATGATCCGGTCAGTCCACTATTGCCTGACACACTTTTTACTGCCTTTATTATTCCTGTCCCTCATCCTCAAACATAAGCTCAACACTCCGTCCGTCCTTTGCAGCATAGGTATTAGGGAATATCCCTCTGACCATCTTCATGTATGGTTCTGGGTTGATCAGTGCAGGACTGTAATGGGTAAGCCACATTTCCTTTGGCTTCGCCTTTGCGGCAAGTTCTGCCGCTTCCCTGAATGTCATATGCTTTTTACTTTTGGCTGAATCCAGCTTCTCATCTTCACCATACATTCCTTCACATATGAAGATATCTGCTTCCGAAGCATTTCTTATTATGGATTCCGTAGGCCTGGTATCCGTTGCATAGGTTACTTTTATGCCTTTCCGCTCCGGTCCCATAACCATATCCGGGGTGTAAATCTTATCGCCTTCACTTATAGTCTGCCCGTGCTGGAGTCTGTTCCAGTACTGAAGGGGAATTCCCAGTGATTTTGCAGCTTCTGCATCAAAACGTCCCTTCCGCTCAAGCACGATGCTGTATCCATAGCAGACCACATTGTGATTCACTTTAAACGCCTGTATGTATCCTCCGGGGATATCTATCCTTTCCTCCGGACTGCTCAGCTCGTGGAACTTAATCCTGAATGGCAGCTCCTTTGCGATCACCCTCAGAGAGTTAACCACCCTTTCCAGTCCCTTCGGTCCTATCATCAGTACATCTTCTGTCCGTTCCGAATTTGCCATATTTAGAAGCATCCCCGGCAGGCCGCTTATATGATCCGCATGGTAATGGGTAAAACACATAATACCGATGGGATTTGCACTAAGCCCCTTTTTAGCCATTGCAATCTGGGTACCCTCACCGCAGTCTATAAGTATGGTGGTGCCGTTGCACCTGGCAGCAAGAGATGTGAGAAACCTCTTCGGAAGAGGCATCATCCCCCCGGTCCCCAGCAAACAAATATCAAGCATAATAATCCTTTATACCTCTCACACTAACTCCGTTTCCACATTATCAGGGCATCCTCAACAGGCTCCCTGTAAAAATTCTTTCTAATTCCTTCGGTTTTAAATCCAAGCTTTTCATACAGTGCGGCTGCAGCACGATTTCCGGCCCTTACTTCAAGAGTATAATCCTTAATTCCTCTTGCATTTCCCGTCTGCATCAGTTCAGTCAGAAGGTCATACGCTATCCCCTGCTTTCTGTATTCCGGCTTTACAGCCACATTTACCACGTCAGCTTCATCAAAACTCATTATGAGGCCCGCCTGTGCCACCAGCTCGTTTTCCATATAGGCTACATGAAAAAGATAGATATCCGGCTTGTCCAGACTTTCTCTAAAAGCCTGCAAGCTCCATGGTGTTGAGAAACACATTGCTTCTAACCCTGCAGAAGCCTCCAGGTCCATTTCTGCCATGGGCCTTATCTCAATCTCCATTCTGTTCCTTTCTCACCCTCTCAGCCTGGGAGACTCTCAAATACTCAGGCACAAAATCCTCTGCAGGAGTGATCCGCCCCGCCAGAAAATATTCTTCGGCAATAGCGGCCAGACAGGCTGCATCCTGTGCATTTCTATGTGCCGGCGCAAATATTATCTCCGCCTTCATATTTTCACATATAATATCCCTGTATACCGGAACTCCATCTCCTAAAAATATAACCTTCTTTAAACTTTCAGCAGCCATTTCATCCGCAGCATGGCACTGCTCAGCTACATCAAGAGCTTCTTGCGCCTTGCATTCTTTCAGCCTGCATTCTTTGTTCAGCTCATCATACTCAAAGCTGTAAATTCCACTGTATACCTGGTTCCGCCTTGCATCCATCATAGGGCAGATAAGATCACTTGCACCATAAAACTGGTATGCCATTGCCTCCAGCGTAGGTACTGCTATGATAGGTATTCCCAGAGCTTCAGCCATTCCCTTTGACAAGGCTGCACCTATACGAAGACCTGTAAAAGAACCGGGACCCGCTGCCACCGCTATGGCATCAGCCTTACTGTTGTCATATTCCGTCATTCTTTCCAGCTCTTCAAGCATAGGCAGAAGCGTTTCCGAATGTGTTTTTTTATGACAGGTGGTATATGTGCCGGCAAGAACTCCGTCCCTCAATAACGACACTGTTGCTGTCATACCGCTTGAATCAATTGCTATAAGATTCATAACTTCCCCTGTGATTATTTAATCTAAATTAATTTTTATAATGCGATAGTTATCACCCTTAGCCGGATTTTTCTCGATACTGATTCTTTTGGCATTTTCCGGCAGGATATCTTCTATAAATTCTGCCCACTCTATCATGCATACGCCCTGTCCAAAGATATAGTCATCAAATCCCACTTCCTGCATTTCTTCAGGATCCTCTATGCGATAAACATCAAAATGGTAAAAAGGCAGCCGCCCCCCCTCATATACCTGCACAATAGTAAAGGTAGGCGAATTGACGTACTCATCAATCCCAAGTCCCTTTGCTATTCCCTGGGCTAATACTGTTTTACCGCAGCCCATATCAGCATAAAGGGTTATGACTTCACCCGGTCCGGCATTCTGCCCCAGTCTAACCCCGACATCAAAAGTTTCCTTAGGGCTTAAGGTCTCTATTATCTCTTCGCTCATTTTCTCACTGTCCTATACTAAACTTTGCAGATCATTAAAATCTTATTTTCACTTTTTTAGGCTCCATATATTTTCCTATAAGAGCCATAAGCGCCGGCAGGTCATCCCCAAGCTCCTTTCTCGGAAATATGGAGGCATTTAGTTTGCCTGTATACACAATAATACTCTGTTTGGTGGAAACTGCCTTTGTACACTGATCCCAGCTTACCTTACCACTCTCACCGTCCTGATATACCGATATGCCATCAGCACTTATGTCGTAGGTTATCGGCTTCTTAAACACCGGATTCATCATCTGTACCTTTGACCTGTACCAAAGATTTACAGGCAGGTATAGTATCAGCAAAACTCCGAGTGCCAGATACATTATCTCCCCGTAACGAAAATAGAATATTAAACCTGCCACACCAAAGCATACCGACAGTATCCCCGATACCTTTGTATAAGCATGATATATAAGGAAATCATATAGCACTTTACTTGTCATATTTACGGTAAAGTTAAGCTCACTCGGGCTTGCATTTCCTTCATTTTTATTTTGTTCTTCTTTTTTTTCCTCGTTATCCATATTATTTATCAGCCATATAAAATTAATAAATTTTCCCGTCAAAACACAATTCGGGCATAATATAACAATATAACATAATACCAAAAAAAGAGCCTGCTTGCAAATGCAGACTCTCCTGATATTAAATTGATATACCGCAGCCTTTCCGGACGATGCTCCGTCACTCAGTCTGCCGTTTTAGCCTACTCATTTTCTTCCGTTTCCATCATCCAGACATTCATATCAACATTGACCTTTATGCCCGGCACTGATCCGTCTGTACTGTACTGCCACATCCTCACCGGATATGGATAATACATGTAATTATTATAGAACGCATACCAGACAGGATAGTTATACACTTCCTTTATATCTAGCATCTCGGCAAAAGTATTAGTTCCACCGTATATCATAGGCTCATAACCTGCTTCATCTATACACTCACAGAAAGTCTTCACAGCCTCGGTCCTGACTTCCCTGGATATCTGGTTTCCCCTAGCCGTACTGTCATCCGGACGTTCCACATCTATGGCTACCGGAAGTTCTATCTTGTAAGGACTTATTGCATCTATGACAAATTCTGCCTCTTCTCTTCCCTCATCCGCATCTATCGCCTGGGTATAAAAATATACCCCAACCTTTATACCGGCCTTCAATGCGCCCTGAATATTGTCCTCAAAGTAATCATCTGTTACGATGGCACCACTCCCATATCCCCTGAAACCCACTCTTATCATGGCATACTCAACACCCGCATCTGCCACGGTCTGCCAGTCTACAACACCCTGATGTTTGGAGACATCTATCACATGGGCAATCTGCACATCCGAATCTCCCACATATTCCATCATGCCGTTATCAGATACTGCGAAATCACTGTGGGAATAGTTGTTTCTGGGAATAGACTCATCAACAGGAACAAAATGATAACCACCACCTGACATAAATATCAGGTATTCCGGATAAAGTTTTCTTATCACATCATTTATAGAGGTGCCCTTTTCCGTAAGCTCGATCCTTATGGATTCCTTTACATCCTGCCGACCCTCAGCAATACCTTCCAATCTGGCATCATATACCAGCGCATCAATATCCATTCCGGCATATTCTTCCTGAAGTGCGGCTAGCTCAGCCTCTGCTTTATCGGCTCGCTCATCACTCTTTTTCTTGCCTGCCAAGGCCACTACCGTAAGTATCGCCAGTGTGATAACGGCAAATCCCAGCAGATTACATATTGTAATGAGCGGTTTCTTTCTGCGGCCGCCCCTTTTTTCCGGCGGATTTTTCTTTCCGTCAGAGTTTCTGCCATTCTTATCTGTATCAATTTCACTCATAAAATCAAAATCCATGTCCTATAAATTATCATAAATCAGAGAATTTATCAACTATTCGCACATTTGCGGTTTTATCCACGATGTGTTATAATTTGCATATAATTAGGAAGAGTAGCGATTAAATATGAACGACGGATCAAACAATACAAGCAGGGAATTTCCCGGCCGGGTAATAAAACTTAATTTTTTCAATGTAGCATCCGCAGCCTGTGGGCTATTTGCACTGTTTTCAATATTAACCGGAGTTTTCCCGCTTTTTTTCGGAAGCCTGTCCATTATTTTTGCGGTGCTTTCAAAAGGAAGCGACCTCTATATGAGTAAGCTGGCTAAATCGTCAGTGATAACATCTGCATTCAGCATGATAATGGGCACGGTAATCACCGCATTTGTGATATACAATTTTGTAGCCAACCCCAATGCTGCAAAGTACATTGATGAAGCTTTCATAGCAACTTACGGAGTAACATACGAAGAATATTTTGAAGGTATGGAACATTACAGCGAAACCGGTGAAATCCCGGATTTCCTGTTAGATGCAAACGGAAATCTGCGTTATTAAATAATATTAATTAAAATTTCTGAACAGTAATCATTAACGGAGGCTTTTATGATTACAGGTGCCATAGGGGCAATCGGCGGATTTGATCCGACTGCCGCCTATACAGTCACATATAGGCCTGCTACGCCTGCCGAGAAAGCGACAGGTGAAGTTAAGAGCGGCGATTTTGTCCGTGAAGATGCAGATGTTCAGAAAAGCAGTGACGATCCTATTGCTAAATCTGCCAAAAAAGGGGAATGCCAAACCTGCAAAAACAGGAAATATGTTGACGGTTCAGACGAAAATGTATCCTTCAAATCCGCAGCCAAGATAAATCCCAATGCAGTATATGCAAGGGTACGCGGACACGAACAGGAGCATGTCGCCAACGCATACGATAAGGCCGAGCAAAAAGGCGGTAAGGTACTTCATGCCAGCGTTGCCATTCACTATTCTACCTGCCCCGAATGCGGCCGCAGATATGTATCCGGGGGAACCACTTCCACAATGATCCGTTATCCCAAAGATAACGCTTACGGATCCAATAAAAAAGCTTTTGAGGCAGAAGCCACTAAAGGAAATAATATTGACTTTGCTGTTTAAAGGGCAGTCATTAAATTTACACTTACTATCAGACTTACTATGGGACATTTGAAAAAGAATTCAGAAATCAAAGCCAGTGCAAGAGAATACCTGCTGGGCAATTATGTAAGAGTCATATCAGTGCAATTTCTTTTCCTCTTCTTTTCATGGGGAATATCCACCGTATGGAGTACTATTCCAGGTACCGGTGTAGGAATGATGATACTCACCGGAGCACTTACCTTCTTTTCATATGTGCTTATACAGGTTCTTCTTTTCGGACTCAGCCGAATGTACTTAAAGCTCTGCTGCCGGATGAACTATGGCATGTCCGATCTTTTCGGAGGACTCAGAGACAATCGGGTGGTTTTGAGTGCGTTGCTCCTTGCAACACTCCAGTTTATCTTTACTTTTCCTGCTGATGTATTGGCACTGATGTCTATAGACAGCAATGACACTAATCTGGCCACACTCTCATTACTAGTCCGTCTGGGCGGAATGCTGGTTTACTACATCATATGGCTGCCCTTCTCACAGCTCTATTATGTACTGCTGGACCTCCCCGATAAGGGAGTCATCGACTGCATAAGGATGTCATTCTGGCTTATGAAGGGGCAAAAGCTTAAATTAGTCGGTATCCAGCTTAGCTTTATCCCGCTGATTTGCCTAAGCATACTCACCATAGGGCTCGGAATGATCTGGGTAACGCCCTATATGAATGCATCCTATGCCTGCTTTCATCTGAATCTCACGGAAGCAAAATCCTCGGGTTGAGATTACATTTTATATAATACCACCGTATATGTCCGGCATACTGACTTATAATCTTAACATACACAAAAAGACCTGCCTAAAAGCAGGTCTTTCTATATCTCATAGTATTAACTTTTCTGTTTATACCATCAATTGCTGATCTGAGCTGTCCCAGTCTTACATGTCGTCTCCGGAATCATCACTCCTGAGTGTACCCTGGCTGGCATTCTTAAGATATGCATTGATGAATCTGTCTATATCACCGTCAAGTACTGCATCAGGATTACCGGTTTCCTCCCCCGTCCTGTGATCCTTAACCATCTGATACGGCTGGAGCACATATGAACGGATCTGGCTGCCCCAGCCTATTGCCTTAAGGTCACCCTGGATGCCCTTAAGCTTGGCCTCATCCTCCATCTGCTTGCGCTGGAGAAGCTTACCGCGAAGGATCTCCATGGCCTTGTCCTTATTCTGAAACTGCGAGCGCTCATTCTGACAGGTCACCACTATGCCTGTAGGGAAGTGAGTAATACGTATAGCTGATGAGGTCTTATTGATATGCTGTCCGCCGGCACCACTGCTTCGGTATGTATCTATCCTGATATCATCACTCTTTATTTCTATCTCGGAATCATCCTTTAGCTCTGGCAGCACATCAAGAGATACGAAAGAGGTCTGTCTCTTTCCCTGTGCATTAAAGGGCGAGATACGCACCAGCCTGTGAACCCCCTGTTCGCTCTTAAGATAGCCATAAGCATTTTCACCGCTTATCTGGAAGTCAGCAGACTTAATACCTGCCTCATCACCTTCAACCATTGTCAGTTCCTCAAAAGTAAAGCCCTTTCGCTCAGCCCATCGCATGTACATACGGTAAAGCATTCCGCACCAGTCACAGCTTTCGGTACCGCCTGCGCCGGCATTAAGGCTGAGGATCGCATTATTCGAATCATAAGGACCTGTAAGAAGTGTCTTTAACCTCATTGTCTCCAGGCGCTCCTTAAGCGAATCAAGCTCACTTCTTACCTCTTCTATCATTGAAGCATCATTTTCCTCATTTCCCATAGCTATAAGGACTTCTATATCCTCATATGACTGCTCCATGGCTTCACATTCCTCCACGGTATCCTTGAGGTTCTTCGCTTCCTTTGACAGCTTATTAGCCCTGTCCGGATTATTCCAGAAATCCGGCGACGCCATATCCATATCCAGCTCTTCCATGCGCTTTTTCTTCGAAGGTATATCCAAAGAATCCCTTACCTCCGCAAGTGGTTCCTTATATTGCTGTAATTCTATTTTCATCTGGTCAAGTTCAACCATAATATGCTCCTTTTATCCTAAATCTCCAAAACTACAGTTCCTTTAATTTATGAATTCAAAGCTACTGTTTTTTAAGATACTCAGGATGGCACTCCTTAACTTTCCTGCCGCTTCCGCAGGGACAGGGTGCGTTGGGATATATCTTTACCGCTGCCCGCTTTACAGGAGTCTTTACGGCACTTTCATCCTTATTTGTTCCGGTCACCTTAGCTACCTGTTCACGCTCCACCTTCTTTTCAAGCCTTATCCTGAAGAGGATACGTACAGTCTCTTCCTTGATAGCCTGCTCCATGGCATTGAACATTTCAAAAGCGCTCTTCTTATATTCGGCAAGAGGATCCTGCTGTCCCATTCCGGAGAGACCGGAAGCCTTCTCCAGCTGGTCCATATCATCGATATGGTTCATCCACTTCTTGTCTATTGATTTAAGCAGAATTACACGCTCTGCCTCACGGATCATCTCAGGCTCCGGGAATTCTGCTTCCTTAGCCTCATAGAGCTTCACAGCCTCTTCCTTAAGCTGCTGGACCACACTATTCTTCTTTTTTTCAATACGGTCTGCTGTGATAGGCTGCAGAGGGATCAGAGGCAGGAGCAGTTCATTCAGTTCCTTAAGATCCCAATTCTCGGCATTGTTTTCCTCACCGATAACAGTCTCCACCGCCTCCTCGACGATATCCTGTATCATCTTGTATATTACATCACGCATGCTTTCTCCGTTAAGCACGCGCCTGCGCTCTGCATAGATTATCTCACGCTGCTCGTTCATAACCTGATCGTACTGCAGAACTGTTTTTCTGCGTCCGAAGTTGTTGTTCTCGATACGTTTCTGGGCCTTCTCTATAGCGCCGGAAAGCATCTTATGCTCTATGCGCTGGTTTTCGGGAACACCTAATGAATTGAATACATTTATAAGACGCTCCGAACCGAAGAGCCTCATCAGGTCATCCTCAAGGGAAATATAGAAAACAGACCTTCCGGGATCACCCTGACGTCCGGAACGACCTCTTAACTGATTATCTATACGTCTGGACTCGTGACGTTCCGTTCCCAGTATCAGGAGGCCACCCGCTTCCCTTGCCTCGTCATCCAGCTTAATATCCGTACCACGTCCTGCCATGTTAGTTGCTATTGTGACTGATCCGTGGATACCGGCATCAGCAACTATCTCAGCCTCCTGCTCATGGAATTTTGCATTCAGCACATTATGCTTTATGCCCTCTTTGGTAAGCAGGCGGCTCAGTTCCTCTGATGCATCGATATTTACGGTACCTACCAGTATTGGCTGTCCTGTTGCATGTACTTCCTTGACTCTCTCAACGATCTCATGCAGCTTTTCCTTCCTGGTACAGTATACGCAGTCTTCTTCATCCACACGGGCTACCGGCTTATTCGTAGGAATGGCGATAACGTCCATTCCGTATATGTCACGGAACTCCTGTTCTTCTGTCATTGCGGTACCGGTCATACCGGCTTTCTTCTCGAACTTATTGAAGAAGTTCTGGAAAGTAATGGTGGCAAGCGTCATTGACTCACGCTTTACCTTAACATGCTCCTTTGCCTCTATCGCCTGATGCAGACCGTCTGAGAAACGACGCCCCGGCATGAGTCTTCCGGTGAAGGCATCAACGATAACAACCTGGTCATCCTTTACGATATAATCCTGATCCTTAAACATCAGGTAGTTAGCACGCAGGGCCAGTATTACACCGTGCTGGATCTCACTGTTTTCAGAGTCTGCAAGATTTTCGATATGGAAAAACCTTTCTACCTTTGCAACGCCCTGTTCCGTAAGATTTACCAGCTTGTCCTTTTCATTAAGGATAAAGTCACCTGTCTCCTCAGGCTGGCTGTCGGTATGCATCATTGAATCCATAACAGCATCCAGCTTGTATATCATTTCCTCATCATCACCACGCTTCATCTGCTTAGCCAACACATCACAGACTTCATAAAGCTTGGTAGCCTTGCCGCTCTGACCTGATATTATAAGTGGCGTACGCGCCTCATCAATAAGGATTGAGTCCACCTCATCGATAATCGCATAATGGAGGCCTCTCTGTACAAGCTGCTCCTTATAGATGACCATGTTGTCACGGAGATAATCAAAACCCAGCTCGTTGTTTGTGATATAGGTAATATCACAGCCATACATTGCGCGGCGTTCTTCGCTCTTCATATCGTTAGTTATATAGCCAACAGTAAGTCCTAAGAACTTATGTATTTCTCCCATCCACTCAGCGTCACGCTTTGCCAGGTATTCGTTTACCGTTACCACACACACGCCCTTGCCTTCAAGGGCATTGAGATATGACGGAAGCGTTGCCACAAGCGTCTTACCTTCACCGGTACGCATCTCTGCGATTCTCCCCTGGTGAAGCACGATACCGCCGATAAGCTGTACACGGTAATGCTCCATATCCCTGACTCTTCTTGCAGCCTCCCTTACCACGGCATATGCCTCGGGAAGCAGCTCATCAAGAGTCGCTCCCTCCGAAAGACGCTTTTTAAATTCATCAGTCTTGGCACGAAGCTCCTCGTCACTTAGGGCCATCATGCTATCCCTGTAGCCTTCGATCTTATCTACTATCGGATATATCCTTTTCAGCTCATGTTCGCTATGAGTACCGAAAACTTTTTCAAGAATATTCATACTTTCCCTTTCTGCCGCTTTTAACGGCGTCGCGAAGAGAATTTCTTTCCTTTCGCATAAAGCATTTATAAATGCACTAAACGCTTTATTATAGCAAAATATAACAGGCTCTGCAATGCTGTGCAGATATACAAACAAAAGCAATAGGGAAGATGCCTTTCCGACATCTTCCCTATCCTTACGGTCATAATCGACCAGCTTATAATTCTCAGTATTTCATAGCTTCCTCTTCGCCGTTCATCACGCGGAGCGCCCCCTGGGCAAGAGCTAAGAGCTCATCTTCACCGGGATATACGGTAACGGGAGCGATCCACTCTACGCGCTCCTTTATCTTGGATACTGCAAGCTTGGAATATGCAATACCGCCTGTAAGGATTATCTGGTCTACCTTACCTTCAAGAACTGTCGCCTGTGAGCCCACATTCTTGCATACCTGATAAACAAATGCATCATAAAGCTCGATAGCTTCCTTATCGCCTTCTGCACACTTGCCTTCCACAATACGAGCATCATTGGTTCCCATATATGCATTGAAGCCGCCACCGCCTACGAGCTTTTTATAAATCTCCTGTTCCGTATACTTTCCTGAAAAACAGAGTTTAACAAGATCTCCGGGAGGCACTGCTCCTGCTCTCTCAGGTGAGAATGCACCGTCACCGTCAAGCGCGTTAAAGATATCTACAACCTTGCCGTTTAAATGTGCACCTACCGATACACCACCGCCCATATGTACAACGATAAGTCTCAGCTCGTCATATTTCTTTCCGTTTTCCTTTGCATATCTCTTTGCAACCGCCTTCTGGTTAAGTGCATGGAATACAGACCTGCGGGGAAGCTCGGGAAGACCTGAATATCTTGCAAGAGGCTGCATCTCATCAACTACCACGGGATCAACTATAAAGGAAGGCTTGCCTACCTCATCACCTATCTCTCTCGCAAGTATACCACCTAAGTTTGATGCATGCTGACCGGTCTTACCGATCTTAAGATCTTCAAGGAGATCATCTGTCACGGGATATGTACCACCGGTTATAGGCTTAAGCATTCCGCCTCTTCCAACGAATGCATCAAAATCAGCAGGCTTAAGATCCTTTGAAGCAAGGAAATCAAGGATGATATTCTTTCTGAAATCCTTCTGTTCAAATATGGAACCGTACTGTGTTATCTCTTCTGTGCTGTGTCTTAAAGTCTCTTCAAATAAAAGCTTTTCATCCTCAAACACACCAATCTTGGTGGATGTGGAACCGGGATTGATTACAAGTAACTTTGCCATCATAAGCCTCCTTTTTATTTATTAAGCTTCTCTGCAACAACAGCCGCAAGCGCAATGGAATTAACCTTTACCTCAACGCTGTCGGAACGGGATGTAAGGATAACGGGAGCTTTTGTTCCTGTTAAGATATTGCCGTTTTTGCAGGGCACCATATGTACTATGCTCTTATATACCAGATTTCCCGCATGGATATCAGGGAATACCAGTATATCGGCATCTCCGGCAACTCTTCTGTCAAGTGCGCCCTTTTCTTCTGCCGCTTCCTTATAAAGGGCTATATCCAAGGAAAGAGGTCCGTCAACTATACATCCTTCGATTTCCCCGTTTATATTCATCTCGGTAAGCTTTGCAGAATCCACGCATACAGGCATCTTTTCATTTACTGTCTCAAGAGCAGCAAGGCAGGCAACCTTGGGCATCTCCACGCCACAGGCCTTTGCCACCTCTACGGTATAATCGATCATGCACTTTTTTTCTTCCACCGTAGGATACGGCATGAATGCAACATCCGTAAGGAATAAGAGTCTGTTGAAACCGGGGATTTCAAAAACACAGACATGTGAAAGAGGCTTCCCTGTACGCAGTCCCACCTCTTTATTAAGTACACTTTTAAGGAAAGTTCCTGTAGGAAGAAGCCCCTTCATATACATATCAGCTTCACCGTCATGCACCAGCTTTACAGCCTTAAGTGATGCCTCTGTAATATCTTTTTCGTCTATTATACGGTACTCTGACATATCCATGCCAAGCTCAGCACCTATTTTCTTAATTTCTTCCTCGTCACCTACAAGTATCGCATCTGCGATTTTTCTTTCCTTTGCTACTTTTACAGCCTCCAGAACAGCCTTATCCTGGGCTACTGCAACAGCAAGTTTCTTTGTTGCACATGCATTTACTCTTGAAAGTAAATCTTCAAAACTCTTGCTCATAATACTCCTTTCGCGCTTTGGCTTTATGCCTTCTCCCTTTTTATTATTTAACAGCATCTCTGCTGCAATTTACTTTAACCGCCCGGATCATTTTATCTGATCCTTTACAACCTCTTTTGCCTTTTCAAGCTGGTTATCGGTTTCGGATTTTTCATATTCTTCCCAGTCGAACTCTTCCTCAACATCCGGCTCTATACCTACACCGTGTATATCATTGCCATTTGGAGTATAGTAATGGCTAACAGTGATTTTCAGTGCAGATTCATCTTCCAACTCAAATATCTGCTGCACTATACCCTTGCCGAAAGTAGTCGTTCCTACCAGTGTTCCCTTTTCATAGTCCTTGATTGCACCGGCAAGTATTTCCGATGCGCTGGCACTGTTGCCGTTTACCAATACTGCCATAGGGATCTGAAGCTCATTACTGCCGTTTGAAGTATAGTCCTGTCTGTTTCCGTATTTATCTAAAGTATAAACAACGGTCCCTTTTGGAAGGATCATTCCTGCAACAGCTACCGCAGCAGGAAGAGATCCGCCGGGATTACTCCTCAAATCCAGCACAATCCCCTTTGCGCCCTTCCCCTTTACCTCTGCAAGAGCTTCCGCAAACTGATCAACAGTCACTGACTCGAACCTGGCAATTGCAATATATCCAATGTCATCCTCCATCATTTCCCACTCCACAGTAGGAGTTTCCACTCTGCGGCGTCCAACATCAAATTCAAGCAGCTCCCTTTTGCCTTCCTCACCTCTGGCAATCGTCAGATGAACACTTGTACCTTCATCTCCGCGAATCCTGGCTACCACTGACTCCAGATCCTGATTGTAGACATCCTCACCCTCAACTTCCATGATGTAGTCATTTTCTTTTAAACCGGCCTCTTCAGCAGGAGTACCGGGTATAACCCCGGTAATTCTGGGATACATGTACTCTTCATCAAGCATAAGATATGCACCTATGCCGTAGTATACTCCGGTTGTATCCTCTTTCATTTTCACCCATTCTTCAGGCGTATAGTATGTTGCATAAGGATCATCAAGAGCCTCCACCATTCCCCTGTAGAGTCCCTCGCTCAGAGCATCATTGCTGACACTGTCAATAAAGGACCTGTCTATATATCCTTCAATTTCATTTAATTTTTCAATTGTCTCACTGGATTCTATAACAAAACCATCGTTAGAAACCGAGCTGTCCCCTGCCGAAGAAGCTGCAGGTATCACCCCGGCCTTCCTTATGAACACGCTTATGCTTAAAACTATGCATGCTATGAACAGAAAAATAACACTGGCCGTTAAAAAGCTAGTCCAAAATCCACCATTTTTTTCTTTTTGCTGCTGAAACTCTGTCTCATTCTGATTATCCATCATCTACTTCCTGCTTTATAAAATCTTTTTAACTGTTCTGAACAGCCGCAATCATTATACATCTTTATGTGCTTTTTTGCATCAAAGATAATTCCATGGATTTACATATTCACCATTGAGCCTGACTCCGAAATGAAGATGATTTCCCGTAGATCTTCCGGTGGTGCCCACCGCTGCAATCTTCTGCCCCCTTGATACTTCCGTGCCTTTTGAAACATACAGTGCAGATGCATGCATATAGATAGTCATCAGGCCATCGCCATGATCAATCATTATGTAATTTCCCATGCTGGATGAGTAACCTGCCGCCACTACTTTTCCGTCACAGGCTGCCAGTATCGGTGAGCCGCCGGGTGCAGCCATATCAAGACCGTTATGGAACTTGTTGACGCCAAGGGTCGGATGTACTCTCCAGCCAAATTCGGAAGATATCCTGGTATATGAAGGTGCCGGCCAGGTAAATGCCCCGCCGGTATAATAGGTCTTTCTGTTGGCCTCTTCTATGGCCTGTTTCTCTGCCGCCACCTGCGCCTCCAGAGCTTTGATTATCGAATTCTGCTCTGCGATCTCCGCATCATACTCAGCTATGGCAGCCTCATTGTTTGCTATATCAGAATTAAAAGCAGTGATCTGCTGCTCTTTTTCATCTATCAGAACATTCAGGTCGTCCTGCTTGGCTTCAGCCGCAAGTTTTGTCTCCTCAAGGACTTCCTTTTCCCCTTCAAGCACTTCCTTGCTAAGCTCTACATTTTTTATCACCAGCCGGTACTCATCAAGCATCTTTCTGTCATATGCCGAAAGATCTTCGATATACTCAGCTTTATTCAGCATATCACCGAAGGAGTCAGCACTGATAAGCATTTCTATGACAAAGCTGTCTCCCCGCTCATACATGAACTGTATGCGCTTTTTCATGGCTTCATACTGCTCATCCGCCACCTGTTCAGCCGCTGCCAGTTCTTCTTCCGCCTCGGCTATCTCAAGTTCCTTTGCCTCACACTGGGAATTCAGGTCATCAATGCTCTCCTGGAGCTGTGTAACCTCTGCATCCAGTTGAGTAACGTAAGCGGTCATCTCCTTCTTTTGGCTTCGGAGATTATTTACCACCTTCTGTATGTCAGACCTTCCGGCCGCAAGCTCAGCTTTCTGACTTTCAAGATTGCTTATCTTGCTTTCTTTATCATTTATACTCTGCTGAAGCTCGCCCACTGTACGGTCATCGTTGTCATCCTTGTCCGCAAGGGAAGAAAAGCCGGAACCAAATACCATCCCGCCTACCAGAAATGAATATGCGATTATCCATAACAGTTTCTTGCGCAAACTACACCCTCAGATGCTTCCTTACAGTGAAAAAGCTTCCTATGAAGCCTATGCCTATGCCCACAGCAAGACAGACCGGGAAAAGATATGCAAATACCTGATCCACCGGCAGGAAATTAAGTACTGTGGAAATACTCTGGAATCTCTCCACCATATAAAGTATCACCCTGTCATAGAGAACATAAATGATACCCGAGGGGATTACAGCTCCGACAGCACCTATCAGCATACCTTCTATAACGAAAGGAGCTCTTACAAAAAAGTCTGTAGCACCCACATATTTCATAATAGCTATTTCTTCACTCCTCACGGAAATACCTATTGTGACCGTATTGGATATGAGGAATATTGACACCAGAAGAAGCACAGCGATAATACCGACCGAAACATATGTCAGCAGACTGTTGAAGCCGCTCAACATGTTTGCCGTAATCTCAGACCGGTTAACCCTTCTCACTCCATCTATTCCTTCAAGGTAGCTTACTAGCTCACCCTGTCTTGACACATCATTAAGATAAATCTCATAATTTTCAGAATCAGCCAGCGGATTTTCAGTAAATCCGTCTGCATACTCGCCCAGATACTCACCCTTGAAACTCTCCCAGGCCTCATCAGCAGACACAAACACTGCCCGTGAAACGGCTGTATGTCCGGTTATGAGATTTCCGATCTCAGCAATCCTCTCATCCGAGATTCCCTCATCAAAGAATACCGTTACTGATACGCCCTCCTCAGCAGTCTTTACCATATGCTGGACATTGTATATCAGTGAAAAACCTATGCCGAAAAGAAACAGACATGATGATATTGTTGCTACAGAAGCGAGTGTAAACCACTTATTCTTTATGGTACTGGCTATACCCTGTTTTATTATGTAAAATAAAGTCCTAATCTTCATCTTCGTAGTTACCCTCTTCCCTGTCGCTTATCACAACACCTTTCTTGATGGTAATTACCCTGTGGTGCATATCATTAACTATCTTTTCATTGTGGCTGACAACTACCACTGTAGTACCTTCCTTATTGATCTGTTCTAAGAGATCCATTATCTCAATAGTATTCTTGGGATCCAGATTTCCTGTAGGCTCATCCGCAAGAAGGATGGAAGGCTTATTTACAAGAGCTCTCGCAAGAGCCACTCTCTGCTGCTCTCCGCCGGAAAGCTCGTGCGTCTTAGCGCGGTATTTGCTTGCTAACCCGACTTTTCCCAGTATTTCCGGAACATTTTTCTTCATCTCCCTGGGAGATGCTTCTACTATTCTCTGTGCAAAAGCAACATTGTCATATACATTGCGATCCTTTAAAAGTCTGAAATCCTGGAACACAACGCCCATGCTCCGGCGAAGCTTCGGCACTGCCCACCTGCTCATCCTTTCAAGCTGGAAACCGTTAACCATTACCGTTCCGCTGCTGGGCTTCAATTCACGCAGAAGAAGGCGTATCAGCGTAGATTTGCCCGATCCGCTCTCACCCACTATGAATACAAACTCGCCCTTCTTTATTCTTATATTTACATCATTAAGCGCAGGCGCCGGCTTATGCTCATAATACTTCGATACATGCTCAAGGCATATTACAGCATCATCAGCCTTGGAGCTTTTTTTCTTTTTGTCACGACGCTTTGGTCTGCTTTTTGCTTCTTCAACCTCCTGCTTTCTCTGGCGCCTGTATTCCTTTGACTTTTTTTCACTCTCTGCGACAGCCTTGGCCACATCACTCATAGGATTTGTGTCCCTGAGGGTCTTTTCAAAGGTTTCGCTGGGCTTCAGTCTCTTATGATGAGGCTCATCATCTTCATAATATTCAGCATCGTCCCCATCCTCTGCTTCAGCCGCTTCATCCTCGTAGTATTCTTCGTCATAATACTCGGCATCCTCGTCAGCGCGATAAGCATCTTCCTCTGCAGCATCTTCAACCGCTGCCGCAGACTCATCATATTCCATTTCTTCATCAGAATATTCTGCCTCATCGGCAGATTCTTCGGTTGATGCCGCTTCTTCTTCAGGCTCGATATCCGCAGCCTTTTTATTTTTTGAGGATTTTTCCTGCAGATCAGCCACTGCTGCTCTTAATTCCTCAGAATCTTCTATGTATCCTCTCTTTTTCAAATTCTCTCCCCTTTAAAATTCCTTGCTTTCCATATACTTCATATACTTGACCACCATCAGCGCTATCTTGAAAGTGATGGCATCCTCAAATACTCTGAGATCCAGATTTGTACTCTTCTGAAGCTTATCTAGCCTGTAGACCAGAGTGTTCCTGTGTATGAACAACTGTCTGGAAGTCTCTGAAACATTAAGGCTGTTTTCAAAGAACTTGTTAATAGTAGTAATAGTCTCCATATCGAAATCCTCAGGATTCTTATCACCGAAAATCTCTTCAATGAACATCTGGCATAAGGGCATGGGCAACTGATAGATAAGTCTTCCTATACCCAGTTCCTCGTAATATACTATCTTCTTACCGTCAAGGAAAATCTTGCCTACATCAAGAGCCACTTTGGCCTCTTTATAGGACCGGCTCACATCCTTGATCTCATCCACAACAGTACCGCAGGCTATCCTTGCATCTTCTATACCGCTTTTCTCAAGATGTTCAATTATAAGAGCGGAAGTCTTCTCCACCTCAGCCAGTATCTGAGCCTGATCATCCGGCAGTTCTATTACAACTATCACATTATTCTCATCTACAGCCGTAACAATCTTCTTTGAGCCGGTAAGTCCCAGACAGTCCTTTACTAACTCAACTGCATTTACATCCCTGTTGGATCCTGTTTCAGCAATGAGCACCACCCTCTTAAGGTTTATCTGAAGATGAAGCTTCTTTGCCCTGCTGTACACATCCACAAGAAGCAGGTTGTCCAGAAGAAGGTTCTTTATAAAGTTATCCTTATCAAAGCGCTCCTTGTACGCTACCAGCAGCCCT
>CAMOJK010000049.1 GCA_946616835.1 uncultured Lachnospiraceae bacterium | reverse complement strand
AAAATATACGGTAACAGAGTCAATCTTGACGAGATTGACCGTATGATAAAAGCAAGGTTTGATAACATTGATGTTGCCAGTGCAGGCAAGGATGATCATATGTATATTTTTCTCACAGATGAGCGGCTTGCAAATGAAGTCAGAGAGTTTGTGATCTCTAAGACAAAGCTTAATCCTGCTGCATTTAAGACTATTGTTATTGCGGAAATTCCAAAGAATGATTCCGGTAAAACCTTATATAAGGAACTGAATAAGTTTTATGAGTAGGAAGACTATCTTCTGCTTCACCTATGCAGGAGGAACGGCAGAGTTCTATAAAGATCTGGCAGATGATTTGAAAGGTGATTATGAATTAGTCTGTTTTGATTATCCAGGTCATGGAAAACTTCGTAAGGAAAGACTTTGCAAGGATTTCAGTGAGGTTGCAGACAGGCTATATCCGGAAATAGAAGATTATATAAAATCCAGCCAGACAAAAGAATATGCATTATTGGGATACAGTATGGGGAGTCTGGCAGCATTTGATATGCTTTGCAGGATAACACAGACAGAAGTTATTCCGATGCCGTCCCATGTCTTTCTTGCGGCGCATGAGCCGATGACAAGGATTAAAGTTTTGGAAGTGCCAGGTGAAGAACTGGAAAGTTATGTCAAGGATAGAACCATAGAATTTAACGCAGTTCCTGATAGTCTTATCGATAATGCAGTATTTTGGCGTATGTACCTGCCTGTTTTTAAGGCTGATTACCAGATGATAGCCAGATACTGTATTGAGCAGATTGAATTTAAGACGGATATACCATGTACAGTGTTTTTCTCGGAGTCGGATACAAGACTTCAGGATATGAAGAAGTGGTCAGATTATTTTGTACACGACTGCAGTTTCGTTGAGTATGATGGCGGACATTTTTTTATAAAATTGCATCTTAAAGAAATGGCAGCAGAGATAAGGAAAAGGCTTAAATAGAATGACATACGCAGATTTGTTAGAGATAGCGCCGTATTCTCTTGAAAAAAATAAAAAAAGGGAGCTTCTTACGGCACGGCTGTTGGAATTAACCAAGCTTCACCAGGTGAGATGTCCGGAGTATGCAAGGATTTTGCAGGCTATTGATTTTGATGCGAATAAATTATCGGATTATGAACAGCTCCCATATCTTCCGGTCAGACTGTTTAAGGAGCTTAATCTCAGAAGTGTTGAGGAAGATGATGTAGTAAAGACCATGACATCTTCAGGTACATCTGGGCAGGCCGTATCAAAAATATTCCTGGATAAGACAACATCAGCTAATCAGCAAAAGACCATGGTTAAGATCGTGTCGGATTTTACCGGATCAGGACGGATGCCGATGATAATCCTGGATTGTCCTTCTGTAATAAAAAACAGACAGATGTTCTCCGCAAGGGGGGCAGGAATACTGGGTTTCTCGATTTTTGGATCAAAAAAAATTTATGCATTTGATGATGAAATGAAGCTTGATACTGAAGCGTTTAAAGAATTCCTGGATAGTTATAAGGGACAGCGTATTCTTCTGTTTGGTTTTACATTCATGGTATGGCAGCATTTCTATAAGGAGCTTGTCAGATTAAAAGCGGAGGGAGTATGTTTTGATCTGTCAAATGGTTTGTTGATACATGGCGGAGGATGGAAAAAACTGGCAGGGGAAGCTGTTAGTTCGGAGGAGTTCCATACAAGGCTAAAAGAGGTGTGTGGGCTTGACTGCATCCACGACTACTATGGAATGGTTGAACAGACGGGGTGTATTTATATGCAGTGCGAGTGTGGTCATCTACATGCCAGTATTTTTTCTGATGTTATCATCAGACGGCCTGAGGATTTCTCAGAGGCAGAAATCGGTGAGAGAGGTATCATTCAGGTATTGTCTGCAATTCCGGAGTCGTACCCCGGACATTCACTTCTGACTGAAGATGAGGGAGAGATATTGGGAGAGGATGATTGTCCATGCGGACGTAAAGGAAAGTATTTTAGGGTGTATGGCAGAATTAAAAATGCGGAGTTAAGGGGGTGCAGTGATACATATGCAGCAATGTTTGATTAATAATGAGCGGGTTGCTGAACTCTTGGAAGTACGATTTTTAGTTGGTGATATTGAACACCTGGTGAATATTGGCAGTATTCCACCGTTAACACCGTTTGATGATAGAGTTTTGACATTCCTTAATGATCTGTCGGTAAGGCTTATGTCTGACAATGAGGCGAGGATTTATCCGGATATCGTGACACTTGGCTTCTGGCTCAGGAGGGCGTCCTTAGCCAAACTTCGTGAAAGATTTGAAAAAAATGATGGAAACATACATTTGGGAAGAGGAATACTGTTTCATATAGCACCGTCCAATGTGCCGGTCAATTATGCTTATTCATTGTTTACAGGTCTGATGACGGGAAATATCAATATTGTCAGGATTCCTTCAAAGGATTATCCACAGGTGAGGATTATAAACAGGGCAATTAATGATACCTTGCGTGAACATCAATTCTTGGCAGGATATGTATTCCTGGTCAGATATGATAAGGAAAAAAAAGTAAATGATCTTATGTCTTCTCTTGCTGATGTAAGGATAGTATGGGGGGGAGATGTTACAATTAGTGAAATAAGGAAATCCCCGCTTTCGCCAAGGGCAGGAGAAGTCACTTTTGCAGATCGGTATTCGCTTGCAATAATTGATTCTGAAAAATATATTGCCTTGAATAACAAGGTAAGGTTTGCGGAGAAGTTCTATAATGACACTTATCTGACAGACCAGAATGCATGCACCAGTCCGAGAGTAGTTGTGTGGCTCGGTGAACATATAGGTGAGGCTAAGGAAATCTTTTGGAATACTCTGCATACATTGGTTCGAGAGAAATATAAGTTTCAGCCTGTCATGGGGGTAAATAAAATGACAAGTGCTTATATAATGGCAGCAGTTCAGGAGGGAGTGCGCATTATCCCACATGAGGATAATTATATCGTGAGAGTGGCGGTAACACATCCGGATGCCCAAATTATGAATTTTAAGGATAATTCAGGCTACTTCTTTGAGTATGATTGTAATGATATAATGGAACTTCATGATCTGTGCAATGATAAGCGGTGTCAGACCATAAGTTTTCTGGGAGAAAAAGATGTGCTTATGCCGTTACTTAAGTCCGGAATTAAAGGTGTTGACAGAGTGGTTCCAATAGGTGCAACCATGGATTTTGACATGATATGGGACGGTTATGACCTATACGAAAGATTTACGAGAACTATTAGTACGCAGATTTGAATTAGTAATGTGCTGGAAAAGAGTCGGCACAAAAGAACAAAATATTTATAAAATATAAAAAGTATAAAGAGCAAAAAACAAATAAAAACTAAACACAACTATGACAACAAAAGAACTAAAAATCATTAATCCATCCTCCATAACCGAAGAGATAAATAAATCCTTCGAAGATCCTGCTCTGGAGTGCGTTTTCTGGTGTGTACCTGGTAACGATTCTGACAGTCTGATTTTTTATGAAAAAAATGGCTTTCACAGAGTTGTAGATATTTCGGCTGATATCCTTAAGGACCATGCGGACCGGGGAGACCTGGTGTGGTTTGCTGCCCTGCGCGGTGATCAGCTCGCTCTCCCTGAATCTGTTGCCGGCTGCAAGGTGATCAGGCTGCAGACCATAGCAACCCTGGACTCCGGCGAACTCACTTTTTTTGAGGAAAACAGTGACGTCCCTTTTGATATAAAGCGCATGTATTACATTTCAAAAGTCCCCGAGGGGAAGAGACGCGGTTTCCATGCACACAAGGACCTAAAGCAGCTGCTTTTCTGTCCCTATGGCCGGATATTACTGACTCTGGAAAATGAAACCGGAAGGGAAGAGATTGAACTTTCGGATCCTTCGGTAGGAGTGATCATAGAGATACCCACATGGCGGGAGATGACATGGCTGCAGAAGGATTCGGTGCTGTGCGTCGCAGCGTCGGAGTTCTACAGCGCTGATGATTACATACGGGATTATGATGCATTCAAGGCGTACCTGAGTCAGCGATGATTCTTTTGATGCATTCAAGGAATACCTGAGTCAGGGATGAATCTTTTATTTCTTATGAGCTGTGTAAGTTTTTTTGCTTACGCTTTACGTAAGTCCAACTGGACGAGCATGGGGATTTGAATGCCTGTGCTCGTTTTTTATTTGGTTTTCGGTACGCTGCTTATTATAGAATTGCTTTGTGATGAAAGTGATTGCGTGGATTCAATGTTATTTATGTGGAAAATAATCATTTTTTCAGATAAAATATCATTTGGGAAATTATATGCTTTTGAGGAGAAGTGATCGTGGCTAAGGGAAAGAGCAAAGCGGAAATGCTCATAAAAATGATGTATCCAAACGGAGTTTCAAAGGAACCGTTTTCGGATATTGAAGAGGGTAATGCAGAGTGGATGAAATTCCTCGATCTGCTGTTAATGACTCTTTCAGTAATACAGGATGAAAATGATCCTTACAGCTTTGAACGTCATGGCTGCCGGCACCTTCTTGCAGGGATGGAGAATACGTTTGTACCGTCGCCGGATCCGGGCTTTTCGGATAAAGGAAAGTTCAGGGATGTATTCAGTGGGCTTCTTGACCGTTCTGAGAAGACGATTTATCAGGGAGGGAAGCTGCCTATAGCCGAGCCTTTGGTATTCAGGACCATGACTGAGTCGGATTTTATATCCGCACTGCTTGCTTTTGCATATCAGACAAACAGAAAGTATGAAAAAGTATTCGCATATCTCCAATGCGGAAAAGATGTATCTCTGAATCCGGAGGTATCTGTGCCTACTGTCGGACTGACTGCGGATCTGACCGGTCTTTTTTCTGATGATGATTGTGTTCTCAGCCTCTATGAGAACAGTTTCCTGAATAAATATATATTGAACAGCACAGGCTTTTCAGGTGGTTTTAGAGGAATGTCAGTGCAACTTATCCTTCGGAAGTGTGCACTGGATTATTTTAGCGGCAGGCCGATGGAGCTGGGGCGTTTTTCGAGGTTCTGTACCTATGAAAGTGTATGCGCGGAATACGAAGAGCTTATGGCTCATAACAGGGAAGCAGAGGAACTGATGCTTGCTTTTACTGCTGATGCCGGAAGCAAAGGCGGAAGGCTTATACAGCTGTGCGGTGCAGAGGGCTCGGGCAGGACTTTTCTTGCCAGATTCCTGGCAACAGGGCTTCAGAGGAGTTTAATCTCCCTGTCTGTAAGCAGTTTCTTTACGCTGCCATATGATGACAGGGAAGAAATGCTTTCGGAGCTTGCTGCATATTGTATGTTTACGGGGAGTATATTGCTTCTTAAGAATCTGCCTTCTGCTGAAAAGATGCTTGATGTCACGGCGTCAGACAGGCTTTCACGACTGATAGAAAGGTGCTGCAGCGACTGCGGGATCATACTTTTGGAAAGCGGGGAACCTGTGGATTCCCTTGTAAATATAAGGGCTGATGTAAGTACTATATTCATAGGAGAGACATCACCTTCCGTACAGGCAGATTTTTGGAGATACTTTATGGCTCTTTACGGCATACGTCCTGCAGAAGATGTGTCGGTGCAGACACTTACATCTCTGTATAATATGACGCCAGGCAAGATAGAAGCTGTGCTAAAGCGTGCGGCTGTGATACTCCGTCCGGATAAAAAGAGCGGTAAATCCATTATGGATGCGGAATGTTTAAGACACTCCATCAGGTCGCTTTCAAGGGTTGATTTTGGCAAGAATGCCACTCTGCTGAAGAGTACATTCGGCTGGGATGACCTGAAGCTTTCCGAGAACGCAGAGTCAATGCTCAAGGAAGCTGTTGCGCGTATAAAGAACCGGAGCGTCATCATGTCTGACTATGGCTTTGAAACAAAGCTCCCTTATGGAAGCGGAACATCCATCTGCTTATATGGTCCTCCCGGTACCGGAAAGACCATGGCAGCACTGGTGGTAGCCAACGACCTGGGGCTTGATATGTACAGGGTGGATCTTTCCCAGATAGAGAGCAAATATATAGGTGAGACACAGAAGAACCTGGGAAAGATATTTGATGCTGCTGAGAACTCCAACGCCATACTGTTTTTTGATGAGGCAGATGCGCTATTTGCCAGGAGGACTGATGCGGGCAGTGCCAATGACAGGCATGCCAATTCGCAGGTGGCATATCTCCTGCAGCGTATGGAAGGTTACAGAGGGGTGTCAATTCTTGCAACGAATATAGCTCAGAATTTTGATGCGGCTTTTAAGCGGCGCATCACATATATGATACCCGTGGAAAGGCCGGATGAGACAGAGCGGCTCAAGATATGGAAAAGTGTATTCCCGGAGGATGCACCTCTCGATAAGATGCTGAATCTTAAGAAACTTGCGGAGCAGGCAGACCTTTCCGGCAGCCAGATCAAGTCGGCAGCGCTTCATGCATCATATCTTGCCGCACAGAGAGGATCTTCAATAGGAATGAATGAGCTGGTAGAAGCTGTAGAACTGGAATATAAGAAAGAAGGCAGGCTGACAGACAGAGTGGTTATCTGAGAATATAATGTAAACCCTTATATCATTAGAAAAGGAGGGTATGTTGTGGAAAGTAAAGAATTTGAAGGATTTGAAATACTGGAAAAAGAGAATATAGACCAGGATGTGGCTCGAATAAAGGTTGATCAGGAATACCAGCAGCGGGAACAGAAGCTGCTTGAAGATGCAGGAAAAACGAAGAATGACCTTGGTAAGGGGGAAAAGAAAAAAGGCGGCGGTCTTTTTTCATCCATAACTTCGGTTTTTGACAGAGGGAAGAAAAAAGATAAGAAACAGAAAAAAGACGATATATATAATATTGGGATAGAGCTTGAGGAACTGGACGGAGGTCTGCTTGAAGAAGATGAAGTCGGTGACGAACTTAATAAGGTTCTGAAAAATTATAAAGAAGAAGACGATGACGACAAAGCTGAAAAGAATATGGGGGAGGCTGAAGACAATGATTCGGAAAAAAATACAGGAGACGAAATAGAAGAAGTCGGTGTCGGACTTGACGATATCCTGAAGAATTTTAAGACAGGGGACAATAAAGACGAGAATGATCAGCAGAATATCGGAAATGAGCTCGAGGCCCTGCATGATGAACTTGACGAAGATGAAGAAGATGAGGAAGCAGAGGAAGAAGAGCCGGACGAATATGTCTATGATTCCAAGCTTCATTGGGGAACTACAAATCTGCTTCACAGCTTTTTGTACCATAAGGGTGAAAAATACAAGTTTTCCGAGCATGGAAAAGTAAGGAACTGGTTCCACAAAAAATTTTTCGGAAGCCACCGTTCACAGGAAAAGAGCCGAAGGGCTCTTGAAAAGGCTAAAAAAGATCATATAAAGTCCGAGGAAGAGTCCGGACGTTTCTATGGTGACGACGTGGCTTATAAGCGCTGGGAACATAATGGCGCCAGGAACTGGTTCCATGATAAATGGTACCATATGAAGAATGCCCATAGAAAAGCCGTGGACAGGTTCTATAATTACGAAAAAGATTACCGCAAGATGTCCTGGCTCAACAGGGTAATCTGGTGTGTTAAGAATCCGCTGGCTCGCATAATGGTTAATTTTCCCCAGACCCACTTCGGTACGGAAGCCAGGCAAAACCTGCTTGACCGTATGCGCAAGCTTTACCGTCAGGCAATAAGCGAAGGCTTTATACCGGCGTCAAAACTGGGGGATTTGGACTATGACCCTTTTACGGGCCGGGAAGGCCAGATGGGCAGGGCAACAGAGGCAAAACAGTTAGAATTCAATGCCGAACATAAAAAAGATATGCTGGATGGGGGACGCTCACTTGTCAGGCTTAAGCTGCTGCAGATTCATTCACAAAAAGATGTGCTCGTAATGCGCTGTATGTCAGAGGGGGTCGATCCTGACGCAGCAGTGCTTGAATTCATGAAAAATAAAACTGTGCAGAATTCGTGTGTTAACTGCCTTAATGCAATACGGCAGGCTGACTGGGAGATTGCAAAAGCTTCTGCACAAAAGGAAGGAAAGCCGCTGCCGGATGAAGCAGATAATCCCGCAAACCACCCGATAGAGATAGGCGAGGGTGATGAGGAAGCATTAAGGCTTAGCGGATTGATCAATGCTCAGCTGGGGATACCCAATGAACCCTTGAAAAAAACAAAATTCTGGAAAGAGACAGAAAAAGAAGTAACAGAAAAACAGGAGGTTCTTGATACAGATTCCTATATAAGCCTTATAAGGACGGCCAATGAACTTCCGAATGCTATTTCTACAACTGCTACAAAAGGTATTGCTGGTAGTATCTTCGTGGGGACCGATGTGCTCAATCTGCGAAGGTACTACTTAAAACTCAAGGAGGCCAAAGCAAAAGGGGACATGATGGAGTGCGAACGGATTGGTCATGAACTGGCCAGAAGTGTAAATGATATATACAATCGTGCAGTCACTTTTTACAGGTTCAGCCGGGACATGCTCGGGACTACAGCAGGATCAGGCTATGCGGCACCTAGTGCGGCAATATCCGGCATTCTTGATGCTTCTATGGGCTACCATGAAATGAAGCACTTTGGCAAGGTTGTGGATGACATAGAAAAGCTGAAGAAAAAGGAGAAGGATCCGGGATCGCGAAAGTCTAAAATATTAAATATGGCAGGGGACACAGCCAGCGCTGATAAAAGCGGCGGCGTGGGCAGAATGGTGACTGGTTTTATTAATACCATAGGCGGCGCGTTGAATACCACTGGCATACTGGGGTCATTCGGATTATTGTTTACTGCAGCCGGAATTATTTCGGGTGCGGTTACAAACAGCGTGGTTTCATCAAAGAAGCATGAAATAGGCGTAAGGAATGTCAATACTGAAATGGGGCTGGTAGAGAGACAGCGCCTTCTGTGGGATTATTTCTTAAAACAGGGCGGTCAGCCCTCTGAATACAGCAGGGGTATAACGAAGAGAGCCATACTTATGGAGGAGGGCTTTACAAAAGGCACAAGAAAGCAGGGAGCTATGCAGCAGCAGATCAGTTATGCCCAGAAGATAGCAGATAATCTAAATTCAGGTAATCCAGACCCCACATATGTAAAAATGATGGAAAGCCTGAAAATTAAAAAGGGTGAAGACAATCTGTATCATATGGAAGTCATAGCAAATGCTATAGGCTCAAAGCATGACATCCTTATTAAGAATTACATAGACTCTACTACCGATAATGAATTTATCGATATGGCTGAAAAAGTGAAAAGACGGAATGCTGTCCTTCGTGATACTCTTAATAAGTCTATGAATAAAGGCAAAAAGAGAAGTGAATGGATTAATACTGATAAATTTATTCAGGTAACCGCTGATAAAATGGCGGAAGAGAAGGCAGAAGAGAAGCGGAAACAGAAGGAAGCAGCCAAGCAGGCTGAAGAAGAAAGAAAACGCAGAAGCGAAGAACATCTGCGAATACTAAGAGAAAAGAGAAACAAAGACAAAAAAGAAAACGGAGGTAACGCAGGTTGACAGAAGCATCAGTAAACAGCATGTTCGAAAAAGTAAATACGCGCCTGGCTGATTCCCTGGGCGCTGAAGGCTATGAACTTGTAAATACTCCGGGTGAAGAGCAGGAAACTCATGAGGGCCAGACCGGCGGGTATCTTGTGGCTAATGTTCCCTTTAATAAGGCCGGGGACAGGGTACTTATGGAGATGGCTGTCTTTGATCTGTTTGGTACAAAGGTGCTCCGTTATGATACGACGATATTTGCAAATATCACGGATGCCGGGGTGGATTCCCTTACAGGGGTGTTAGAGGAATTGAATATCCTGTGCCCTTTTGGACATTTCTGCATTTATGACGGAGAGCTTTATCACAGATATTCCGTGATACTTCCGGAGTTTACAGCTTCAAAAAGTGATAAAATAAGTGAGTCGGTGCTCCTTGATATAGATACCATCAGGAAGATACTGGCAATAAATTTCAGTTCCCTGGAAGAAGCTCTTGAGGATGATGACGAATACTTAAGGCTTAAGAAAAAAAATGGGAAAAAGAAAAAATAATTTTTAAGGAGAAAAACTATGAAAAAAAGAGCTTTTGGTTTGATGGCAGCTGCGGTTGCCCTGTTTGCGTTTGCTGCAGGATGTACGGATGCGGGACAGGGAACCACGCAGGAAGTGACGGAAGAGACAGCAGAAGGTAATGCGGAAGCAAACACGGAAGGAACCTCAGAATCCACGACAGAAGGACAGATCCGTGTGGGATCGCTTAAGGGCCCTACCACTATGGGATTGGTAAATTTAATGAAAGACAGTGAAAACGGGGAGTCTCTGGGTAACTACAGCTTCACTATAGAAACAGATGCATCTGTGCTGATGGCTTCTATGATAAGCGGTGACATAGATATTGCACTGGTGCCTGCCAATATGGCTTCCGTAATGTATAACAAAACAGAGGGGCAGGTGAGCGTCATCGATATAAATACCCTTGGGGTTCTGGAGTGTGTAACCGGCAATCCGGATGTTGCATCCATAGAGGACCTGGCAGGCCAGACCATCGTGACTACAGGCCAGGGAACTACTCCGGAGTATGTCCTGGAATACCTGCTTTCGGAATATAATGTGGAAGGCTACACCCTGGACTTTAAGTCGGAGGCAACCGAGGTGGCTGCTGCGCTGCAGGCTGACAGCAATACCGTAGCAGTACTGCCCCAGCCCTTTGCAACAGTGGCCTGTGCACAGAATGAAGGCGTGGCAAGCGTATTTACGCTTACGGATGCCTGGGACGGTCTTGATAACGGATCTAAGCTGCTTACAGGCGTGACTGTTGTAAGGAATGATTACCTGAATAATAATACTGAGGCTGTTGAGCTCTTCCTGTCTGAGCATAAAGCAAGTGCTGAGGCAGCTGTAAGCGATGTGGAAGGCACATCTGAGCTTATAGCAGAGTATGGGATAATAGAAAAAGCACCTGTTGCCGCAAAGGCACTTCCAAAATGCAACATAGTATGCATCACCGGGGATGAAATGAAAGCGTATATGTCGGGATATCTTCAGGTGTTGTATGCGGCAGATCCTGCATCAGTAGGCGGTGCTCTCCCGGAAGACAGTTTTTATGCGGAATAAGCTCAGGAAGCTTTTGATACTTTTCCTTTGGATCGCAGTCTGGCAGGCAGTTTCCGTTATGGTTGGGAATGTATTTGTCATAGTCGGTCCATGGGAGACGGTATCAGCACTGCTTAGGCTCATGGGAAGTGGAAACTTTTTTCCCTCAGTCGGCAAGAGCCTTGTATGCATAATCTGCGGTTTTTTGGCAGGAAGTGCATTAGGCGCCATATCGGCGGTACTGGCATATCGGTTCAGAGTGTTTGGTGAAATAATAGATCCTTTTTTTAAGACAATAAAAACGGTTCCGGTAGTAAGCTTCATCATCCTGGTACTGATATGGTTTAACAAGGATCTGACGGCTTCTCTCATAAGCATGACGGTGACGGCGCCGGCTGTTTATTATAATATAAAGGCAGGGCTTGAGAGTACGGACAAACAGCTGTTAGAGATGGCCGAGGTGTTCCGGATGGATCCTGGCAGACGGTTTACATATATTTACCTGCCGTGGTTAAAGCCTTTTATAACGAGTTCGGTACAGACTGCTTTTGGAATGGCGTGGAAGAGCGGCGTTGCGGCGGAGGTCATAGGCCAGCCGCTTATGACTATAGGTAACGGTCTGTACAGGGGAAAGATCAATCTGGCAACGGATGAGGTACTTGCATGGACTGTGGCAATTGTCGTTATGTCCGTGATTACAGAGCATATGCTTTTGCTGGCGGTGCGAAAGGCATTACCCGGCAGAGCATAACAGGCTGTAAGCGGCGGCTGCAGGGGGTGTGGTGCGAGTGCCACAAATTACGGCGATGATCAGACTTAAAAATATCGAAAAATCCTATGATGGCCACCGGGTGCTTTCCGGTTTCTCGGCAGATATCGGAGATAGCGAGACGGTAATTCTTTTCGGTGACTCGGGGGCTGGCAAGACTACTTTGTTAAGGCTTATGCTTGGGCTTGAAAAGCCTGATTCGGGGAGTGTTGATATAGCCGGAATGAATTTTTCGGCAGTATTTCAGGAAGACCGACTCTGTGCGCATGCTGATGCTGTGGAAAATGTTACCGTGGTAACCAGGACTCTGTCTGCAGCAGCTGCGGAAGCTGAGCTTAAGAGGCTCCTGCCCGAGGATCGTCATCATATGCCTGTCAGTGAGCTGTCAGGTGGAGAAAAGCGGCGGGTGGCCATAGTAAGGGCGATGTGCCATGATGCGGATGCCTATCTTTTGGATGAGCCGTTTACGGGACTCGATGAGGATATGCAGCAAAAGGCAATGGAGTATATACTGGAAAAGACTGCCGGAAAAACGCTTATAATAACTGCGCATGAGGAATGGCAGTATGATAAGGGCAGGAAGATAGCAGTAGGGTGACAAACAAAAAGCTGTTTCTGCAGCAACAGATAAAAATAAAACAGGAGGTTACGGAAAATGATCACAAATGACGGAGGACTGGTAAGGTTTAAACATGATGTTATTGAGGAGGTCTGCAGGCTTGCCTGGGAGAATAATCTCAATGAGGAAACAAAAAATGAACTTGTTTATAAGCTTATCCCCGGCCCGAAGCCTAAATTCAGATGCTGTATTTATAAGGAAAGGGAGATAGTCAGGGAGCGGATCAGGCTTGCCTGTGCGGAAAATACATCCAACAATCCCGATTCTAAAAATGTGGTGCAGGTTATAGATTCGGCATGTGACGGATGTCCCACGTCATCATACTCCGTTACGGATAACTGCAGATTCTGTCTCGGCAAGGCCTGCCAGAGCAGCTGCAAGTTCGATGCAATATCTCCCGGTGAGATCCGCATGCATATAGATCCTGCAAAGTGCAAGGAATGCGGTATGTGTGCACAGGGCTGTCCCTATGATGCCATAGTACATCTGGAGAGGCCATGCAAGAAGGTATGCCCTGTAAATGCGATCACATATGATGAGAACGGGATCTGTAAGATCGATGAAAAGAAGTGTATCAGCTGCGGACATTGCATACACTCCTGTCCTTTCGGTGCCATTGGCTCCAAGACATACCTTGTTCCTATCATACAGGACATATTGGCAGGAAAAGAGGTCATAGCCATGACTGCGCCTGCCATAGAGGGGCAGTTTGGCAATGATATAAGCATGGCTGCTATACGGGCAAGCATAAAGAAGCTGGGATTCTCTGACATGGTGGAGGTCGGATTAGGCGGTGATATGACTGCCGCATATGAGTCTTTGGAGTGGACTCATGCTAAAAAAGAAGGCCGTAAGATGACCACGTCATGCTGTCCTGCGTTCATAAATATGCTGAGAAAGCATTTCCCGGACCAGTACAAGGAGAACATGTCCTCCATAGTTTCTCCCATGTGTGCTATATCAAGATACTTAAAGCTTACACATCCGGGCTGTGTCACCGTATTCATAGGACCCTGCATTGCAAAGAAGTCTGAGGTCCTTGATCCTACGGTTCCCGATAATGCAGATTACGTAATAACCTTTGGTGAGCTCATAGCCCTCCTCAGATCAAAGGATGTAAAGATAGAGCCGGTAGAGGATGAATATCAGGAGTCTTCGCTCTTCGGGAAGAAGTTCGCTGGCTCCGGCGGAGTGGCTGAGGCTGTTATTGAATGTATGCATGAGAGAGGAGAAAGTACTGATGACCTGAAGCTCAGGAAGGCAGCCGGCGGCAAGGAATGCTTTACGGCACTTGCACTGCTTAAGGCCGGAAGACTGCCTGAAGATTTCATCGAGGGTATGGTATGTCCCGGAGGCTGCGTAGGCGGACCTTCCAAGCACAAGACAGAGAATGAGGTGATGAAAGCAAGGAATAAGCTTTTTGAGAATGCTGATGACAGAAAGATAATACCTAATCTGGCAGATTATCCCATGACGGAGTTCTCGATGCACAGAAGCGGAGAAATGGATCCGGAGATGACCAAAGAAGTGCTAAAGACTGTGTAAAATTTTTGGTTGTTGAATAAAAGGCGGTATTGTCATAAAATGCCGCCTTTTGTTATACCGTAAGGGCAGCCGGTATTCGTTGTAGCTTCAGGACACAGATATGGACTGGGTAACAGGAGAAATTACAATATGGAAAAAATACTAATAATAAACGGCAAAGTGGTAAATCCGGAAGGAAAAAGCGGTCAGCTTGACATACTTATTGAAGGCGGTACTGTAAAAAGCATTGCGGATGCCGGCAGTATCAGCGATACAGTTACCGGTGATGCGGAAGATATAAAAGTCATTGACGCTTCCGGCTGCATAGTTTCCCCCGGCTTTGTGGATGTCCATACACATTTCCGCGATCCGGGGCAGACTCACAAGGAAGATATATTCACCGGTGCGGAAGCAGCAAAAAGAGGGGGATATACTTCTATCGTTTTGATGGCGAATACGATCCCTGCCGTGGATAATATAGAAACTCTGGAATATGTGCTGGAGCGTGGAAGGCAGACGGGGATCAATATTTATTCGTGTACGAATGTCACTTTAGGGATGCAGGGGAAAGAGCTTGTGGATATGGCGTCACTTAAGGAAGCCGGTGCAGCAGGCTTTACGGATGACGGAAGGCCGCTTATGGATGCAGAACTCGTAAAGAAGGCCATGGAGATCAGTGCTTCTCTGGGAATGATACTGAGCTTCCATGAAGAAGACCCTGCATATATAAAGAACAATGGCATAAATCATGGAAAGGCTTCAGAGCATTTCGGCATATACGGTTCAGACAGGGAAGCTGAGATTTCAATGATAAGGCGTGATATAGAGTTAGCACTTGAAACCGGTGCGGAAATAGACATACAGCATATCAGTACTGCTGAGGGGGTGGAGCTGGTAAGGGAAGCCAGGAAAAAGAGTGCAAAGATTCATGCTGAGGCAACACCGCATCATTTTTCGCTTACGGAAGATGCAGCGATAAAATATGGAACTCTTGCAAAAATGAATCCGCCCCTCAGGACGGAAGCAGACAGGCTGGCAATAGTGGAAGGACTGTGTGACGGAACCATAGAGATGATAGCCACGGACCATGCTCCCCACAGTGCTGAAGAAAAGTCGAAAGCTATTACAGAGGCTCCGAGCGGGATAATCGGATTAGAGACTATGCTTCCACTCGCAATGATGAATCTTGTGGAGCCCGGGATTCTTAGCATGGAACAGTTTGTTGAAAGAGCAAGCTGCGGCCCGGCAAAAGTTTACGGACTTGATGCCGGTGTGATAAAGGAAGGTGCGCAGGCAGATATATGCATATTTGATCCGGAGGAAAAGTGGATTGCGGGGAATTACCGTTCGAAGTCAGCAAATTCACCTTTCACCGGTCAGGAGATGCGGGGAAAGGTGAAGTGGACAATCTGCGGGGGAAAGATTGTATTTGCAGATTAGAACGTATAGCTTATATGCAAGCCATGTTTATCGTGTTGATGCAGCCTTCGGAGTCAGCCGGAATGGATGCATCCTCAAAGAAATCGTCCTGCGATGATATGAATTCTATTATGTCGGAAGATTTTGCGTATGGATTGTCATTCATAAAAAGCAATATTTTATTCAGGCGATCTGGTTTCTTCTGGGCATAGTGAGCCACAGCAGAAACAAAATCAAAGTAAGAGTCCTCTACGTGATTTAATCTTGCTATCAATTCTTCCATATCGATACCTCACATTTGTATAGTTTGCTTCCATTATAGGGGGTAAAAATGTGTATTCAACTGTGATTTTTGGAAAAGACAGAAATTTGACTTTTTTTGCTATTTTGTTATAATGTACTTATCAAGCAGCCAACAAGAAGGCGGCATCCTTCCGACTTGGCGATATTATTAAGTAATAAAAGCGATCACTTAACTATCCGAGTCAGGGTGATCGTTTTTATTTGCGTTTTGTACAAATAATAACCAAAGTAATAACCGCACATAACATGATCACAAACTAGATCAAATCTGATACCGTTATATACATAGGCATCACCTACCTTTCAAGCTCAGGTCGGTAAATGCAAACACCCCGTTGGCTGCCAGATAAATACAATAAAATTTTGCGAGAAAAACAAACAACCGAAAAGCTGTTTGTTGAAAGCAAAAAGATATACTGTTTTGCTCACATGCTTTCACTGAGAGATTATACATATTCTTTTTTGTTTGTCAACTGCTCTTAGATGGTAAGTGTTATAGAATTATGGTATAATAAATTGGTTAGAAGCACATACTGTGAGGTTGTGGAATGAAAAGAAAAGAAAACGCACAGATAACAGAACAGAGAGAACTGGCACCGGGAATCTGGTCATTAAAGTTGAGGACTGATATGGCTTCCGAAGCTGTTCCGGGACAGTTTATAGGAATATATCCCAAGGATGGCAGCAGGCTGCTCATGCGTCCCATCAGTATCTGTGATGCGGATCCTGAGACAGGAGTCCTTCGCGTGGTATACAGGGCAGGCGGAGCCGGGACGAAGGAAATATCATCTTATAAGTCAGGTGAAGACATAGATATTCTTGGAGTACTGGGTAACGGTTACGATACAGAAGCGGTAAAAGGAAGGAAAGTGATTTTACTGGGGGGCGGTATCGGAATCCCACCGATGTTATATGGATGCAGGGTGCTTAAGAAAAATGGTATTGAATGCGAAGCTGTGCTTGGCTATGCGGACAGCAATATGTTCCTTAAGGATGATTTTGAGGCTGTGTGCGGTACTCATATAGCAACCATGGATGGGAGCTTCGGAACAAAGGGAACGGTAATAGATGCGCTTACTGAGCAGGGCGTGAAGGGGGATGTGATATTTGCCTGCGGTCCCATGCCCATGCTCCGTGCGATAAAGTCTTATGCAGCCGAGAAAGGGATGGAAGCATACATATCCCTAGAGGAACGCATGGCCTGCGGAGTAGGCGCTTGTCTTGGCTGCGTTACAAAGACAGTGAATACTGATCACCATACCAATGTAAAGAACAGCCGGATCTGCGTGGAAGGACCGGTATTTAAGGCGGAGGATGTTGAAATCTGATCTGTGGAGAATAAAATGAATACAAAGGTTAACATAGCAGGAATAGAATTAAAGAATCCCGTAATGACAGCTTCCGGGACATTTGGATCGGGAATGGAATATGCGGAATTTGCAGACTTAAACCGCCTGGGTGCAGTGGTCACAAAAGGAGTGGCCAATGTACCCTGGGAAGGCAATCCCACACCAAGGGTTACGGAAGTTTACGGCGGTATGTTAAATGCCATAGGCTTACAGAATCCCGGTGTGGATGTTTTTATGGAAAGGGATCTTCCTTTTTTAAGTAAATACGACACCAGGGTGATCGTAAATGTCTGCGGTCATACAGTGGAGGAATATACAGAAACTGTTGAAAAGCTCAATTCCACGGATGTTGATCTCTATGAGATAAATCTTTCCTGTCCTAATGTAAAGCAGGGAGCACTTGCATTCGGACAGGATCCTAAGGTTCTGGAGGAAACTACAAGAGCCATAAAGAGCGCAGCAAAAAAGCCTGTGATAATAAAGCTTTCTCCTAATGTTACCAGCATAGCCGATATGGCAAGGGCTGCAGAGGCCGGCGGCGCTGACTGCATATCACTCATCAATACCCTTATTGGTATGAAGATAGACATTAACAAAAAAAAGTTTGTACTGGCCAATAAGACAGGAGGCTTTTCCGGTCCTGCAGTAAAGCCTGTGGCAGTCCGTATGGTATATGATGCGGCACATGCCGTAAAGATCCCTGTCATAGGAATGGGCGGTATTTTAAGTGCTGAGGATGCACTGGAGTTTATTCTCGCCGGTGCGACGGCTGTTTCCGTCGGAACAGCCAATTTCCATGATCCCGGTACCACCATTAAGGTGATAGAAGGGATAGAGGCATATATGGCAAGGTATGGTGTTGAAGATATAAAAGAGCTTGTAGGGGCCGTATCTGCTTAGCGTAATTTTTCGGAAACCAGAATGTCATCGACAGGACAAGGCAATTGTATTCGAAAGGAGGCGGTTTCATGAGTGAAAAGAGATTTGTCATAGCGCTTACAAGAACCTGTGGTAGCGGAGCAACCTGGATTGGGGAGAGGCTTGCAGAGGATTACAGAATTGATTTTTATGATAAAAAGATATTGCGTCTTGCCAGTGAGGACAGCGGCATAAACGAGGCCCTTTTTGCAAAAGCGGATGAGACCATGAAGCACAGTCTTCTGTACAAGGTGACACAAAAGGTCTATAACGGTGAAGTGATACCTCCCGAAAGCCCGGATTATACAAAGAATGACAACCTTTTTGCGTTTCAGGCTAAGGTTTTAAAGGAACTGGCAGAAAGGGAATCCTTTGTATGTATAGGAAGGGGGGCTGACTACATACTTAAGGATTTTCCGAATGTGGTAAAGGTTTTTGTATGCGCTCCCATGGAAAAATGCATACAGACCGAGATGGAGCGGCTTTCCATGGACAGGAAGACAGCTGAAAAGCATATCAACGAATTTGATAAATACAGAAGGTCGTATTACAAATACCATACGGGGCGCGAATGGGAGAGCCCCTACAACTACGATCTCTGCCTAAATACAGGAGACATCACCATAGAGCAGGGGGCAAAAGTGATAGAAGACTATATTGCAAATAAGTATGGTATAACGATTACAAAAAAATAGACAAGAACAAATGCAGTGCGGATTTAGTGTTCGCAGTATAAATTACTTTTGAGGGGAAGTTTTAAGCTGTATGTTTGATCGAAGGTACTATGACAGACTGGGACGGCTCAGGCTGGCAATAGAAAAAAAGAGCAATGCGTCCATGCAGGGAGGTCGTAAGAGCAGCAGGAAAGGTAATTCCGCTGAGTTTTCCGATTTCAGGGAGTATATGCCCGGGGACGATATCCGTTCTATCGACTGGAATGCATATGCCAGGCTTGACAGGCTGTATATCAAGGAATTCATGGAGGAAAAGGAGAGTACCATAACTTTTATCCTGGATTTCAGCCGTTCAATGGAATACGGAGAAAAGAAAAAATCTGAGCTTGCCAGTGAGCTTACTGCCGCACTTTCCTATATCGCCCTTTTAAATCAGGACAGGGTAATGGTAATGGATGCGGCAAATCCCGCCAGGCGTTTCTTTGCATACGGGGGAAAAGCCGGATTCAGGAATCTGGAGAGGTTTTTAGAAAGTACCACAGGTTCGGAGCCGGCGGATCTTTTCGGAGCTATAAAGAGTCTGGATAAGATGCAGGCAGGGCTTACGATAGTGATCTCGGATTTCATGTCGGAGGATTTCATACATCTGGATGATAAGATCCCACAGTCGGAGCTGCCGTTAGTTAAGATGATAAGGTATCTTAAGTTCAGGAAGCAGTCGGTGGTACTGCTCCATGTGCTTGCAAAGGAAGAAACGGATATAACTCTTGAGGGAACCTGCAATCTTATTGATTCCGAGGATAATGAATCAAAGTTAAGGGTTACTATGGATTCTGAAAGTATAGGCAGGTACAATGCGGGCCTCAAGGCTTTTACCGGGAATCTTAAGTCAATTTGCAAGAAGAATGGTGCAGGGTATCATCTGTGCAATACGGGGACGAGCTTTGACCGTATAATTTTTAATGAACTGAAGGATTTGTATGAGTGGTAGGCGGCCGGTGCAAACTGATGCATGCCGGGTGTAAATATATATCAAATGGGCTGTTTTGGGGAGTTACGGCCGTTTCTGGTGGTTTGTTATGAGGGAGGATGCTTGTGAAGGGAGTCTGTTTCACAGGTATGATAGTGATGGAGGAGAAAAATGTCATTTTCTAGTTTATGGCCGCTTATTTTTATCGGTGCCATACCTGTAATAATAATTCTGTATCTGCTTAAGCCAAAGGGGAAGGATGTAGAGATATCCTCAAATCTTCTCTGGAAGCATATCTTCAAAAACGAACAATCAAAAACATTTTTTGAAAAATTCATCCATGAGATACTGATGTATCTTCAGATACTCGTGATGTTTTTGCTCATACTTGCGCTCATGGCACCATTTGTAATGACTGATTCGCTTACCGGTGGAAGCACGGTCATAGTTATTGATAACTCTTTCAGCATGCAGCATCTTAATGCCGATGGAAAGACCAGGCTGGATGAAGCAAAAGCACAGGCTCTTGACTATGTGGCAGGAGGTGGAGAGATTACAGTCATTTCCGCTTCGGATTCAGTAAAGATACTCATATCCAACTCACAGGACAGGAACAGACTCAGACAGACTATAAACGGCATAGAGGCTGATGATACGGAGGGGGATGCATCCGACCTTTACAGCCTGCTGTCAACCATTGATGCAGACCACACCCTGATCCTCACTGATGGTTACGGCTGCGATGCACTGAGTGCTTATGCGGAGATACTTAAGGCAGATGTAATTGATACGGGTGATGCGGTTTCAAATGTTTCACTTGATTATGTCTTTGCGGGAGAAAAGGATGGCAAACAGCAGGTATCCGTAAGGTTTACGGACTACAGTGATGCGGCTGCCACCATGGATGTTTCTCTTTATGATGTAAGCGGAAACCTGATAGAGCTTAAGAGTGCCCATACCGATGCAGGCAAGAGCGGTTCTGTTCTTTTTGAAAATGTTCCTGCGGGAGGAGATTATTACAGAGCGGAGATATCGTCGATACAGTTTGACAAGTCCAGTGTATCAGCAGGTTCGGTTGTAGCTTCGCATGACAGGGATTCCCTTTCACAGGACAATGCGGCTTATGCGCTGACGCATGAGAGCGGTGAGATAAACGGAATGCTTGTAGGTGGAGGAAATACCTTTATAGAGCGTGCTTTCTTTGCTGTGACCGGAAATGACATGGTCCGCGCAGTGTCGGATAATGCGCTG
>CAMOJK010000048.1 GCA_946616835.1 uncultured Lachnospiraceae bacterium | reverse complement strand
ATCCTTCTTTAACTCGATGACGATGCGCATGCCTTCCTTGGACGACTGGTTAGATATATCAACAATATCCGTAGTCTTCCTCGTCTCCTGAAGTGCGGCAACATCCTGAAGGAATTTGGCAATACCGCTTCCTATCATGGTATACGGGATCTCGGTGATAACTACAAGGGTATGTCCTCCCTTTGCCTTCTCAATCTCCACTCTGCCCCGTATCTTTATCTTGCCAGTACCGGTCCTGTATATCTCAGCAAGCTCGTCTTTATTGGTAATGATACCTCCGGTAGGAAAATCCGGGCCCTTAATATACTTAAGCAGTTCTTCCGTAGTAATGGCTTCATTCTTAATATAAGCCTTCTCCGCATCTATCACTTCAGCCAGATTGTGAGGAGGTATATTGGTAGCCATTCCGACTGCAATACCTTCCGAACCGTTAACCAGAAGATTTGAAAACTTTGCAGGAAGAACCGAAGGCTCTTTTTCCGTCTCGTCGAAATTTGGTATGAAATCAACAACATCCTTATCCAGGTTCGCAAGGAGATTTTCCTCAGCTACTTTTGCAAGCCTGGCCTCCGTATACCTCATGGCAGCTGCGCCATCGCCCTCTATATTGCCAAAGTTACCATGGCCATCCACCAGCGCAAGACCTTTCTTGAAATCCTGGCTCATTACCACAAGGGCATCATAGATAGAAGAGTCACCGTGAGGATGATACTTACCCATGGTATCTCCCACGATACGGGCGCTCTTCCTGTATGGTCCGTTATGTTTTATCCCTAATTCATGCATATCATACAGGGTTCTGCGCTGAACGGGCTTGAGTCCATCACGGACATCCGGAAGCGCTCTTGCAATGATTACACTCATGGCATAGTCAATATATGATTTCTGCATGACCTCGCTGTATTCTGTTTTAAGTATGCGATCCTGTTCTTTCATCTGCACAATTCCTTTATTTTATCCTTAATACTGTATCTTTATATTTTATCCTATAATGTTTCTATAGCTGCTTTTCAAAACAATCCTCAAGCCTATACATCCAGCATTGCATCTTTCGCATTTTCGTGGATAAATGCTTTTCTCGGAGGCACATCGGTTCCCATAAGCAGCTCCGTTGTATCAGATGCTATCATTGGATCTTCTATGCTAACCCGCTTAAGCATGCGCCGTTCAGGATCAAGAGTCGTTTCCCATAGCTGATCCGGATCCATTTCTCCCAATCCTTTATATCTCTGCAGCGTAAAATTACCCTTATGTGTCTTACGGTATTTAGCAAGAGCTGCATCATCATAAAGATATTCTTCCTCCCCCCTTGAAGGCATAGCCTTATATAAAGGAGGCATTGCAATATAAACATGCCCCTCAGATATAAGCTCCGGCATGAATCTGTAAAAAAGAGTAAGCAGCAGCGTACAGATATGGGCACCATCCACATCGGCATCCGCCATGATTATAATCTTATCATAGCGGAGCTTCGTAATATCGAAATCATTACCATAGCCTTCGGAAAAACCGCAGCCAAAAGCGTTTATCATGGTCTTGATTTCAGCATTTGCCAGTACTTTGTCGATGCTTGCCTTCTCCACATTAAGGATCTTACCCCGGATAGGCAATATTGCCTGATATTCCCTGTTCCTTGCTGTCTTAGCAGATCCGCCGGCGGAATCACCCTCAACAATAAAAATCTCGCACTTTGAAGCATCCCTGGAGCCACAGTTGGCCAGTTTACCGTTAGAGTCAAAAGAATATTTAGGCTTTGTAAGAAGGTTTGTCTTGGCCTTTTCCTCTGTCTTCCTGATCTTGGCCGACTTCTCGGCGCAGGATATGACTGACTTAAGCACCTCCAGATTCCTGTCAAAATAGTGAACAGCCTCATCACCCGTAACCTTGCTCACTGCCTTTGCGGCATCCTGGTTATCAAGCTTAGTCTTGGTCTGGCCTTCAAATCTGGGATCATGGTGCTTAATGCTTACCACAGCTGTCATACCGTTACGCACATCAGGTCCGGTAAAATTGCTGTCTTTGTCCTTAAGTGTTCCCAATTGTCTTGCATAAGTATTTATTATATTGGTAAACATGGTCTTGAAGCCGGTAATATGTGTACCGCCTTCAGAGTTATAGATATTATTACAGAAACCCAGCACCACTTCCCGGAATTCATTGACATACTGGAAGGCCACCTCAACTTCAACCCCTTCAGCCTCACCTTTGTAATAAACCACATCATGAATGACTTCCTGTCCTTTATTAAGAGCTTTAACAAAGCCGATTATCCCCTCCGGCTCATGATATTCTATCTTTTCAGCCTCTGCGCCGCGAAGATCCTGGAAGATAATAGTGAGATTCGGATTCAGATAAGCCGTCTCATGCAGCCTGCTCTTTACATCTTCGGCTTTAAAAACAGTCTTTTCAAAAATAGTATCGTCAGGTGTGAAATTAACCTTCGTTCCGGTCTGTCTGGTATTACCCACTTCGGGAAGAAGGCCGTTTATCAGTTTGGTAACAGGTTTTCCCTTTTCATACTCATCCTCATATATGTGACCGTTTCTCTTTATGGTCACCTTCATATGATTTGAGAGGGCATTTACTACGGAAGAACCGACGCCGTGAAGACCTCCACTGGTCTTGTATGCAGAATCGTCGAACTTACCTCCTGCGTGCAGGGTTGTAAAAATAACACGCTCAGCTGAAACGCCCTTTGCATGCATCTCAACAGGCATGCCACGTCCGTTATCCTCAACTGTTGCAGAGCCATCCTTTTCCAAAGTAACAGATATACGATCACAACACCCTGCCAGATGTTCATCCACGGAATTATCAACGATTTCATATATAAGGTGATTCAACCCCTTCGTACTGGTTGATCCGATGTACATTCCGGGACGCTCCCTTACAGGCTCCAGTCCTTCCAGTACGACAATATTTTCCGCACCGTAATTCTGTGCATCATTATTATTTCCTGCCATGAATAACCTCCAAACTAAATATTACAGAAATAAAAACTTACTCCAAACTTTTAATGGCATATATAAACTTTTTAACATCCTGCTGACACTATAATTTTAACAGTCTGTTTTTGATAGACATAATTATTTTATGTACACCAAAACAAACAAGGCACATTATATCACAAAGCCTATGCATGCGTCATCAACATATTGTATTTTCAAGTGAAATATACCTATGCAGAAATAATTATAGAACAAATGTTTGTGTTATTCAAGTGCAATATCATAAATAAATACTGTGAAACTCGCTGTAGCTTAAGTTTCCGCTTTCACGGAGTGCGGCTTTAAGTGCCTTAAGCCCATCCTGTCCATTATCCGTCATATCCTGCAGCACTGCTTTCACCCTGCCTGCCATTTCTGCATCTGTATAGATATCTGCAATCTTAAAATACGGAAGTCCCGACTGGCGTAACCCGAAGAAATCCCCGGGACCTCTCTGTCTTAAATCTTCCTCTGCTATCTTAAAGCCATCATTGCTTTCTTTCAGTATATTAAGACGCTTTTGCGTATTTTTTGAAACATCCCCCTTTGTGCCTGTCATAAATACGCAGTAAGCCTGCTTATCTCCGCGGCCCACGCGTCCCCGAAGCTGGTGAAGCTGTGACAAGCCGAATCGCTCGGCATTTTCTACCAGCATTATAGTGGCATTAGGTACATTTACGCCTACCTCCACTACGGTAGTGGATACCAGCACATCAGTCTTATGTTCCGAAAAATCTTTCATTATTTCATTTTTTTCAGAAGGTTTCATACGCCCATGGAGCATTGCTATCCTGATATCCCCCGGGAGCTTTTCCTTTAAAGATTCCGTATAATCAGTAACATTAGCAAGATTTCCGTTCATCCCTAATTCTTCAGACTCGGAAGCTTCCACCATAGGACAGATGATGTATGCCTGCACCTTTTCCTCCCGGATATGTTTCACAAGAAATTTATAAAAAGTTTCACGATAATCGGTATCTACAACCGCATTTTTTCTGTCAAGCCTTTTAGCCGGCAGTTCATCAATGATCGAAACATCCATATCTCCGTAAAGTATAAGCCCCAGTGTCCTTGGAATAGGCGTTGCACTCATTACCACAGTATGGGGAGTGCCTCCTTTTTTTGAAAGTGTCCTTCTTTGCGCCACACCGAAACGGTGCTGCTCATCAGTTACAACAAGTGCAAGCTCATCAAAGAGTACATCCTCTTCTAACAGCGCATGCGTCCCTATCACAAGATTAAGTTTTCCTTCTGAAAGAAGCTCTTTGCATCTTCTTTTATCTGCCTTGCCTACAGAGCCCGTAAGAATCCCCGTTCTGAAAGGCAGACCGTATTTTTCCGTCAATTCCAGAATTTCATTGTAATGCTGCATAGCCAACACTTCCGTAGGTGCCATTATGGCAGCCTGGTATCCTGCATTAACCGCCATTAAGGCAGCCGAAAAGGCTACAATGGTTTTTCCGCTGCCCACATCCCCCTGTACAAGACGATTAGCAACCCCCTCACCGGTCATATCCTTCTTTATATCATTAACAGCCTTAAGCTGTGCGCTTGTAAGCTCATAGGGAAGCTTTGATATAAAACCATTTACCGCATCCTCAGCATTTTTTTGTTCTATTCTGAAGCTGTTTTCTTCCTTTTCGATATTACTTTTTAACATCTGTATCCTGGCCAGAAATAAAAACAATTCATCAAAGGCAAGCCTTTTTCTGGCCGCATACAGATCTTCCCTGGACGCAGGAAAATGAATATCGTAAAAAGCTTTTGAGAGCGATACCAGTCCCTCTTTATTGATAACATCATCAGACAGATAGTCCTTAATTCTGTCCGAAATGGTAATTATCTCTTTTATAGCCTTAAGTATGACCGCACTTTTAAGCCCGGCCGTTTCAGGATATACCGGTATCAGCATACCTTTTGTGTTTTCGTATTCATCCTCACTTAAAACTTTGGGCTGTGCCATTACTGCCACATCACCCTTGAATGTAATATTTCCCAATAAAATTAATGTCCGTCCAGGAGGAAAACTCTTTTTCATATAAGGCATACCAAAATAATACGCCTTAAGCTTCCCCGTACCATCACCCACATCAAAAGAAAGCACAGACTTGCCTTTGCTTGAAAAAAGACTGCAGCCCCCCATTATCCTTCCCTTGACAACTGCTCTTGTGCCCATTGACAGCTCTGAAATTTTCTGTATTTCAGGAACAACAGAGTATGTCCGCGGAAAATAATGCAGCAGGTCCGTTACGGTAAAAATACCTGCCTTATTAAAGGACAAAGCTGTTTTCTCGCCGATTCCTTTTATTGTAATCACAGGGGAAACTAAATCCATATATTCCAATCTCACTTATCCTGATAAAAATACATTTCAAAACTCATTACATTCTTATGAAGATATTCATATTATTATTAACTGAACTTAAAACCCCGCTGATCACAGCGGGGCTTTAAAAATCATAAATTCCAAATCCTGCAGATATACCTTACTCAGCCGAAATGATATAATAATAAATCGGCTGTCCGCCATATGCAAGCTCCACATCCACCTCCGGATACTTTGACTCTGCAAGCTCCTTTATCTTATTTGCATCATCTTCGGTCACATCCTTGCCATAATAGATGCTGACAACCTCCGCATCCGAAGTTTCCATTTTATCAAGCATTTCAACGATTACCTCGCTGATGTCTTTGCCAACGGAAAGTATACCCTTATCACCGATGCCCATATAGTCACCCTGGTGAATCTCTGTTCCGTCTATTGAAGTATCCCTTACAGAATATGTCACTTCACCGGTCTTTACGTTCTGAATGTCTGCCAGCATGGTTTCCTTGTTTTCCTCAATAGAAGCGCCTTCAACATAGGAGATCATTGCAGTAATTCCCTGTGTAACAGTCTTTGTCGGCACAACAACCACCTGCTTATCCTTGCTTATCTTGGCAGCCTGATCCGCAGCCATTATCACATTCTTATTATTAGGGAATACATAAACTATGGGGGCCTTTACTATCTCTACTGCCTTAAGGATATCTTCAGTGCTGGGATTCATGGTCTGTCCGCCCTCAACAATAACATCCACACCCAGGCTCTTAAAGATCTCCGTCATCCCATCACCTACGGAAATCTGTACAAAGCCGTTATCCTTTGAAATACCCGCAGACACATCAATCACCCGGTTCTGTGCGGCTTCTTCAGCTGTTTCGGGAGCTGCAGTATCTTTCTTTGCATCATCAGCTTCTGCCTTTACAGCCTCTTTTGCTTTTTCAGACCTTTTCTGTCTTCTGTTTTCAACCACTACATCAATGAGTTCGCCATACTTAAGAGCCTTCTGGATTACCATACCGGGATCGTTGGTATTAAGCGACATATTGACTATACGTCCCTCTATAGTATAGGCACAGGTATCGCCTACCGCATCAATATATTTCTTTATCACAGCTTCCTCATGGTGGTTCATCTCTTTATCAAGCAGCATTGCAATTGATGTATGATAAAGGAATTTGTATTTTTCTGCCGCACGCGTTTCAGTTTCAGCTTTCTTTTCGCCTTCCGAAGCTTCAGCAGAAAAAGCTATCCCCTTTCCCTGAAGACCTGCCAGGATACCTTCAAGCACGCATACAAGTCCTGCACCACCGGAATCCACCACACCTGCTTCTTTAAGAACAGGCAAAAGCTCCGGAGTCTTGTCCAATGCCACTTTGGCACCGGCAATGAGTTCCGTAAGTATCACCTCTATGTCTGTCTCGCCCCTTCGTACACAGGCTGTAGCCTTCTCGGAAACAGCCTTTGCAACAGTAAGTATTGTGCCTTCCTTAGGCTGCATTACGGCTTTGTATGCAGTCTCCGTAGCCTTTTCACAGCCTGCAGCAATAACAGCTGCATCCAGTTCCTCGTAAGTCTTTGCAACCTTTGTAAAGCCCCTGAAAAGCTGGCTTAAGATAACACCCGAATTACCTCTGGCACCTCTGAGAGAACCTGAAGAAACAGCCTTGCAGAAATCCTGCATGTTGGGATCTTTTAATGCATATACTTCCTTAGCTGCCGACATTATGGTCAGCGTCATGTTCATACCCGTATCACCATCGGGCACAGGGAAAACATTTAATTCATTAATATGGTCTTTGTGAGCCTCAAGCTCTTTTGCACCCGCAAGGAACATGGTGCACATCTGCTGCGGGGTTAAAACAGTAGTAGCCACTTTAAGTCACTCCTCCTTAATCGATCACTCGAACACCTTCGACATAAATATTGATTTTTACCACCTCAAGGCCGGTATACTCCTCGACTTTATATCGAACATTGTTCACAAGGTTTTCCGTGACAGCCGGTATATTTACTCCGTAAGCAACTATCACATGAAAGTCAAGAACAAGCTTTCCCCCCTCATTCTTAACCGTGATGCCCCGGTTAACATTATCCTTTTTTAAAATGCGAACTAAATCTTCCTTTACATTGACGCTGGCCATACCCACTATGCCAAAGCACTCATTTGCGACTGTACCCGCGTACTGAGCGATCACATCATCATTGATCCTGATGCTGCCCATATGTGTATCTATGGAACTCTTCATGCAAAACCTCCTTTGCCAAAGTATAGCGTGATTCGTCTTGTAAAACACTATGACAGATTATATCGAATTTATGTTATCAATGCAATCAAAAAAAACTCTTGCAAATCGTTATGTCATCTGTTAAAATAGGTTTCGTTGCGGTAAGTGCCGCACAGGGCTTTAATTATCAAGATCCAAAAGGGAGGTGTAAAGGCCATGGCAAAATGTGATATCTGCGGCAAGGGAAAGCATTTCGGCAACAATGTCAGCCATTCTCATAGAAGATCAAATCATATATGGAATGCAAACATAAAGAATGTAAAGTGTGTCGTTAACGGAACTCCCAAGCATCTGCATGTATGCACTACCTGCTTAAAGAGCGGAGCTGTTGAGAGAGCGTAAATAGCGATTTCATATTAAATCAGCAATAAGAAAATCACATCGTTATGATGTGATTTTTTTTATATCATACTTATGCCCGTCTTCCACTCATGCCAAACTGCAGGCAGAGTTCTTCATATTCTTCCTTTATTTTAAGTATTATCTCCGGATCTCCGCTGATATTGTCGGGATGATAAATCTTCATCAGATCCTTGTATCTTTTCTTAAGAGCAATGGGATTATTCACTCCCCTGAAAAAAAGTCCCGTAGCATAGACTTCCTTCCTCTCGTTACGAATCTGTTCTGCGCGCCTTAAGCTCTCTCTGGTCTTTTCTATATGCTCATATTCACGACGGATATTCTTTTTATCCTGCTCCATGTTTTTATAAGCATTTTCTATAAGGCTTTTTTTACGGTTCAGGAGATCTTCATCCTCTTTCAGGCGCCTTCGTTCAAACTCCGCAGACTCTTTTAATTCATTCATTTTTATGGAAAGCTGTCTGGTCTCCCGCTCAAGCTGTTTGCGCTCCTGCATAAGAGCCTTGCGCTGTGCCTTAAGCTCATCCTTTTGTGTCTGAAGCTCATTTTTTTCCGCAGACAAACTGACCTTTTCCTTAAAAAGCCTGCGTTTTAGATCTTCAAGCTCCTGACCGCTGTTGATATCATTTATCTCTTTATCAAAATCCGCCATTATTCTCTGACCAGCTTTTCATCCCGCCACAAGCGGGCAAAGACAACGCAGTAAATAATAAAACTATTCTTACAGTTAGTTATCAAGCTCTCTGTTCACGGGATCTGTTCCTTCAGGAAAAGCTGTCTTTACAGCTTCCTCCTTGTCAGTCTTGACAGCCACCCTTGCCTTGATAGCATCTATAGCCTCAGGAACCATATCTATTATCTTGGTCACATAATCGGAATTCTTCACACTGATAAGTCTTGAGTGTCCATTCTGGATAACCAATACTGCAGAAGGTGTCATCTTGGCACTTAATCCGCCTGCCCCGCCGTTTTTCTTATCTCTGCTGACAGCACCTGCAGCAACACCAAAGGATACATCCACCAACGGAATAAATGTGGTATCTCCCACTATGGTCGGCTCACCGATAACAGTCTTGGAGCCAACAAGATGATCCATATCCTTCATCAGTGAATCCATTACATTTGATACATTGTTTTCTGCCATTTATTTTCCCTCCCGCTTTGCGCGCCTTATGAAACCTCTGACTTTCTTATCCATATACCATATTCCGGCATGCCATAATATGGGTCCCAGATAAAACCTTCCACTTACCTTCGTGTCAAGTTCATAACTATTGTCTTCCGTCTGTTTAGATGTAACCTCTACCTTGCCGGGGATCATATCTGTTATCGGAAGTGATAATGCATAATACTGCCATACCTTTACCACTTTACACGGATCATCATTACGGTAATCAAGCTTTAAATCAAGTTTTTTCGGAATAAACTGTTTCAGTATGGCACCAAACCTTTTCTTGGTCACTTCCCAAACATACTCGGTGCCACTGCTTGACATCAGCCTTGAATAATAATCTATCGTATCGATTATCTCATCAGCCTTACCAACGGCTTTGTCTATCAGTTCGTCCGCCTTTTCCGGCAGATCTATAAGAAAATCCAGTATCTCGTCAATCTTTGTATCAGCCTTGTAAAAAAACTCATCCAGCTTTCTGCCAAAGCCTTTCTTTCCAGCTCTGCTTTTGCTTTTTTTATTTTCAGCTTTTTTATCCGGTTTTGATGATATTAATTCATGCTGATCAGTTTCGGCAGGCTGCTCTTTTTTCGATTCAGCTATAGTACCTATTTCAGCTTTATCATATTCTGCCGCTGTTGAACCGCTGCTTGGAACTGACTCCTGTATATCGACCGTCTCCGATGTTTCCTCTTCATCCTCAGCATTCAGGTCATAAACAACCTTGCCAAACACTTTTGCCTGAGCTTTAAGTCCCTCCTCATACCAGACATCTATCTTCAGTATTCTGAAAAGCCAATGGACCCTGGCCAGTGCATCAAATGCCTCATGCTTTGTAACAATAAGTTCATATCCAAAGGGCCAGAAACAGGTCACCAGAAGGATAACAGCAAGCAAGACCACAATAAGCGCAACCAGAACGAGCAGTACTATACCGATTATCTTTAATATCTCAAGAAATGTTATCATTTCCCGTACCACCTGCCTGCAGCATGTGCCAGATATCGCAGCGCATAATCATAATTTTCAGCAAGACCGATTATCCTGATCTTCTGTCGCTTATAATATTTCGTCTGCAGCAGATATGAGGGTATGGACTCAGGCATTCCTGTCTCAGGATTAATGTAAAGAGCAAAATACCCTATTACCATTTCTCCTCTTTTAAGCCTGGCACAAATATCTTTTTTGTGAGAAGCAACATAAGGACTCGTATAAAGTGCCTGTTCGAATTCAATCATTCATACTCCCCACAGTCTGCTGCGATACAAATTCTGATAAGTGCCGTATGCCTTCTCAAGTATAGTCTTTTCGTTTGCAAATTTAAGAAGATGGATTGCTTCGTGGTACTTATAATACCCGGAATCCACAAAATATTCTTCCCGCTGGGGCTTGCTGTAATAATTGTACCCCTTCATAAGATACCAGTGGACCTCTTTATTTACCACATCCTCCGGCACATAAAATGTATAACCCGTCTTTCCGAGATATGTGACTATGGATGCCTTCGCCCCTGATTCTTCACTTACTTCCCTGAGCGCCGTCTGCGGATATTCTTCCCCCGGCTCAACAGTGCCTTTGGGCAAAACCCATCCTTCATACCTGTTCCTGAAATTCTTATAAAGCAGAAGGATCTTGCCCCGAAAAATAACCACACCGCCACAGCTGACTGCTTCTATCAATGATGTCAACCCCTTTCGATGTGAAAAACGCAAAACCACTCTGAATTATATGATATTTATGTTAATTTTGCAAACGCCTGCCAAAATACCCCGAAAAAATTCTCTGTGCCACGGGAACTGCCGTGGAACCTCCTGTACCCGCCCTTTCCATTATTACCGTTATGGCAATTTCCGGTTCATCTGCCGGCGCATACCCCGTAAACCACGCATGACTCACATCACTGCTGTCTGAAATTTCAGCAGAGCCTGTCTTACCTGCAGCAGTATAAGGCAGACCTTTAAGGGCTGTACCTGTTCCGGACTGCACAACAGCCTCCATAAATGAACGCATGATTGATGTCTCCTCCGGTGACATAACAGTCCCCAGTGGCTTAGGTGCATAATTCTTGATGATCTTCCCTTCGGAAGAAACAACCTTATCCACCATATACGGTTTCATCATCACGCCATCATTTGCTATAGCCTGGGTTATCATATTCATCTGAAGGGGTGTTACTAATGTTTCGGACTGCCCTATGGCTGTCTGCATTATATTTTCTTCCGTCATATTCTCACGCATGCTGATATGACTTGGATTTGCCGCAAAATCAACCGGCGGAACCTGATTGAACATCAGGGATTCAAGAGTTTCCGCAAACATAGACCTGTTGAGTCCCAAGCCAATATTGGCAAAGGATGAATTACAGGATTTTGCGAAAGACCCCTTCAGGTCAAGACCGCCGTGAACTGTTCCGTGAAAACATCGTATGGTTGTATCCCCCTTAGTGATACGGCCGCTGCAGTTATAGTAGTATTTAGACCAGTCCGAGGGATGCTCTCTGATATATTCCAGGGTGGAAATAATCTTGAAGGTGGAGCCGGGAGGATACAGCCCCTGGGAAGCCCTGTTCATAAGCGGACTCTGAACCTCATCCTTACTTATTTCCTCCCAATCTGCTTCTATTGTATTTGGATCAAAGCACGGCTTTGAAACCATCGCAAGTATCCTGCCTGTTTTTACCTCCGTAACTATAACAGCGCCTTTATAATTTCCCAGACTGTTGTAGGCAATAAGCTGCGCTGCAGGATCAAGCGATGTATAAACACTGTTGCCTAAATCTTTGGATTCCTTCAGATCATTGCTTAATCTCTCGCTCAGGCTTATGTCAGCGCTCATTAAAAACTCCTGCATCTGGCTTTCCAGCCCCATGCCCCCCTGTACGCTAAAACCCACCGTATGAGCAAACATATCATCATACGGGTATAGTCTTTTTTCCTTACCGTCAGCGTCAGTCTTGGTATATGCAAGGGCGGTCCCATCAGAAGCATATATCGTCCCCCTGGTTATTTCAGCCTCTATTACCTCAATCCTTTTTCGATTGTAAGTATTGGAATAGACTTCATTCCTCTCTCTGGTTTCATGCCACACCAAAGCCAGGATCATAAGAACATAAGCAACTGAAAAAAGAGCGGCTGTTACTCCTGCCGCCCTGTTAACAGGCTTCTTTTTCTTTCTGTTTCTTTTTTTCTTTGCCATAAAACCACAAAGACTAAACGATAGAGCATTTCCGTTTAGCCGCATCAGAAAAGACAGCAGCTGAATTTTTCAGCCGCTGCATCATTATATCACGAAATGATATCAGTCCTTAAGAGCCTTAAAAAGAATAGCAACCCCGATATTTAACAGACATGTTATCACAATTATCCTAAAGATCTTCTTCATTGATGCATCAGTCTGCTTCTTTACCATCTTTTTGATAGCATTTTTTACTGTTTTTTTCATTTTTCCGCCCTCCTGAAAAATATACATCTATCAGAGAATTATACCACAGTTTGTGCTTTAATAACATCTTAGTTACTATTTTCGCTTCTTCTTAAAGTGTGAACCATAACTATCTTCTATAACATCGTCATACTCCGGCTCATCCTCATATCCGTCAGCCTCAAAAGAGGAAGCATCAGTTTCTTCGTCATACGATTCGAATTCTTCATAACCCTCTACAGCTTCGCCATATGTTTCGTAGTATTCATCAGTCTCGTCTAATTCTGAATCATAAGGCTCATCTTCATATCCATCGTCATATTCATCAGAATATTCAGGCTCATAATATTCATCCGGATCCTCGTATATTTCACCTTTTTCCTCATATGACTTATCCATATCTTCATCTATGTCATAGATTTCCACATCATCTTTGCTTTGAGTCTCTTCCCGCTCCAGTCCAATTTCCAATTCCTTTTCTTCAGGTTCATCCTCCCCATAAATCTCATCCATCCTGATAAGGCCGGCTCCCTGAACCACTGATATCAGACACAACGTCGCCAGGGCAGAGCTTCCACCGTTGCTTATAAGAGGAAGCGTCACACCTGTAAGCGGTATCAGCCGTAAGCCTCCACCTATGGTAAGAAATACCTGAGTACCATAGCACACTGCCAGTCCCATAACAACAATGCGGTAATATTTATCTTTTATCCTGCCTGCAAGGAGAAGCATCACAAAACAAAAATTCAGGCACAGAAGTATTAGCAGCATCCCGAAAAGAGCTCCGGACTCCTCTACAATGGCAGAAAAAACAAAATCCTCCCCTACCTCAGGAATCGTGCCAGGAAGGCCTCGTCCTATCCCTCTTCCATACCATCCGCCTGTACCTATGGCGAAAATGGACTGGGTAAGCTGATATCCCGTTGAATCTATATCCGTCCATGGGTCCAGCCAGGTATTGAAACGCACCCTGACATGTGAAAACAAACTGTAAGCCACCACTACAGCCGCCAGTCCGCCCGCTGTTCCCAATAGCACATAACGAAACTTTCCCGTCCCCATATAAACCATTGCAAAGAACATCACATAAAATATCAATGCCATGCCAAGGTCCTTAGAAACCACTAATGCCATTACAAACACAGCGGCACAGACTGATGAAATCACAAAACGTTTCATATTGTATATTTCATACAAAAGTCCGGCAACAAAGAAAGCAAAAAGAATTTTTACAAATTCAGAAGGCTGAAAGATAAGTCCGAAAATCTTTATTGAAAGCTTGGCACCATTGGTTATTGCCCCCAGCGCAAAAACTGCAACCAGCGCCCCGACACCGGCTATTCCGGTCACATACCAAAATTTTTTGATAAGTTTAAGTCTATGCACCAGCATTGGAACAAAAACCGAGATCACAAGTGAGACCACTATTATCGAAAACTGTCTCCAAGCTTTCTGGGGTGAAATGCGAAACTGCACCACAAAACCAACGGACATCATAAAGATTGTCTGTACAAGCATCAGTCTGTTAAGCTCCGGGTAAAAGTGATACATCACTCTTGAATAAGCAAACATGACAACTAGCTCGACAACCCACATCATTATGATCTTTGATACCATTTCATTGTCACCTTTATCATAAAAAGACAGTGAAAGGCATGCCATGCCGTTAGTAAAAAGCGCATAAACAAAAACTTCCATAAGGTAAAACAGACCATTCCTTCCATCGTCATCCCTTCTTTTCATAGAAAAGAAAGACAAGAGTGTATAGAAGGCCAGCAGTATGATATTCAGATATTTACCGATTTCTATCAGAAAAAGTATCACTTTTATTCTGCCCCTCTTGAAAAATGGCCTGCTGTAAAGCCCACATGACCCAGGACGCTTTCGACATCAATGTTTTTTCCTGCAACTAACTCCTCATACATGGCAAGTATCTTTGCGGTTTGATCCTTATCCTCTATTGAAAATTCAAGTCTGAAGTTTTCCGCAATGCTGCCGTCTTTTATCTTTACCCAGGCATTATGCAGCGAAACAGGCACGCAGTTGAATAATATGTTATAGCAAAATTCATGTACCGGCACCAGCGGGAATGCATGTCCCTTTTCATCTTTTATTATGCATGTGCCTGTTTTTTTATCGCATTTATCAACTGTTTTATATATGCAGTTTGCTGAATACATAAGTGGCAAATGACCGTAAAGTATAATTTCGGAGTTTCCGTTACCAGACATATGTTTAAGTTTCTTTGAGTTAAGTTCCACTCCTGCCGTATAAGAAACACAGTTTTCATCAATCACAGAGGCAGCAATATCATTATAAGCATAAAGATGCATGTCTCCCCTTATTCCCGACCTGGCAAAAAATTCTTCCGCGATAGCCAGTGCATCCACTCCATCACAATAGACACCGGAGAAAATGCCTCTTTCATATGCTACTTTTGCAATCTTTTTTATTCTTTCCGCATCCTTCTGCCGGATTATCTCCGGCAATGCAAAATATAAATTTATATTTTCCTTTGCAGTCTTCAGAGCAGTATTCATAAATTCATCATCAGAAAGCAGATTAAGATTCCTGATGATCACATCAGTTAAAAAACCGCTTTTTACAGCTGCTCTATATTGGTCAGCTGTACGGACACCGGCAATAAACCGCCTTCCATTTCCTATATTCTTGCCTGATGTATGCAGTCCGCTGTTTTCCAGGTCATTGTGACGCATCACTGCCTCAGGATTTATTATTCTGTCCTGATTTTTAATGACTGCGGCAGTCATTTCTTCCAGAGCCTGTCTCCTGAGCTTCTTAAGCGCACTGACGGGGACAAAGCTTTCACCATCATTATCAATATTAAGCTTCTCTATTACAAAAGCCGTATCACCGGTCATTTTAATTTTATCGGAAAGCATTTCATCAGCTACCGGAGATCCGGTAGCCCGTAGTACTGTATCACCGCTTACTGATATAGATATACGGCCCGGCACATTGTCTTTCGTGGAGCAAAAATCACTCTCAGAACCACTCTGTATTTGATTTTTCTCCAGAGTACTAAGACTAAGTACCAGCCTTTCAGCGCACTTAACCTTAATAGTCCCTTCCAGAGGGATTTTCTTTTTTCCTGTCAGATATTTATTTCTGATGTTCTCCTTAAGTGCTTCAGGAGTCTTAACATATGCAGGAGATTTTACAGATACCATCTCTGCACCGTTATGCCTGAAATAATATCCCTCCTGTCTGTCAGATCGTATATAGAGTTCATCCAGATAATGCCTGTCATCTTCAGTTATACGCAGCATGCCGGTTTTCTTATACTCATCAATAAGCCGCCGGTAAACCGATGTCACGCCTGCTGAATACTCGGGACTCTTTAATCGTCCTTCTATCTTGAAGGAATCGATATCCGCATCTATCAGTTTGTCAATATAAGTTGCGCTGCACATATCCTTCATGCTTAAGTAATATGCATAGTCACTGTTCCCGACACTGTATTTCTGCCTGCAGGGGCCTGCACATCTGCCTCTGTTGCCGCTCCTGCCGCCCGCAATGGAGCTCATAAGACACTTGCCTGAGTATGCATAACACATAGCACCATGTATGAAGCACTCCACCTCCACACCGGTCTTTTTTATTTCCTTAATCTCAGCAAGTGAAAGTTCCCTGGCCGGGACCACTCTGGATACTCCCAGGCCCATAAGCCATCGACTACCATACGCAGTCATTACAGCCATTTGAGTGCTGGCATGAAGACCAAGCTCAGGGTAACGTTCCCTAAAAGCCCTCAATACTCCAAGGTCCTGGATTATGCATGCATCCAGTCCCCCTTCATACAGCGGATCCATAATTTCAAAAAGCTCCGGAAGCTCGCTGTTGTACATCAGTATATTGGTTGTAAGATAGATTTTTCTGCCGAGAAGATGAGCATAAGATATCACATCCTTAAGCTCATCGACAGTCAGATTTTTAGCAGATGCCCTTGCGGAAAAAAGCTGTGCCCCAAGATAAACAGCATCAGCTCCCGCATTTAATGCGCCTATGGCACTTTCGTGATCACCGGCCGGAGAAAGAAGTTCCATATGATCAATGCTTTATGGGATTGCTGCCGCGTCCCTTCAATTCAAGCTGAAGTTCCATGACTTTCTTTTCGCTTTCTTTAAGCTCCTTCTGGACCTGATCCAGCTTCTTCTTCATGTCATCAGCCATCATTGCCTTATTTATGCTGTCATGCTTTATATCATCAAGGTCATTGTTCTTGGCCTTAAGTTCCTGTTCAAGCTCGACTATGCGTGCCTGAGCTTTCAGATAATCATCTGCAATATTTATTTCAAGCAGTCTGTGTCTTATATCAGGAGCGGCACCATGAAAAGCCCTTACATTCTCACATTCTTCAATCCTGTTATTGATGTAGTTAGCCACTTTCTGCATATATTCTTCGCTCTCGCAGCTGCTCATCGTCATAACCTTATTGTCGATCAGGACTCTGATTGTTTTTTTCTCAGCCATTGTGCTCTCCTCTTTATTCTTACTTTACGCAAAATCCGGATATTATTACAGATAATTTTCGCATTATATACGCTAAATTATTATGTAAACCACCAAATATTATATACACATTATCCGATTAAATCAAGCCTATATGGTCATAAGCTTTTTCGGTAGCAACACGCCCCTTAGGTGTACGGTTTATATATCCGTTCTGCAAAAGATACGGCTCGCAGACATCCTCGATTGTACCCGCATCTTCTCCAAGGGATGCGGCAATAGTATCAATTCCTACCGGACCGCCTGCAAAATTCCTTATGATCATCCGAAGATAATTCCTGTCAAGCTGATCCAGCCCGTCCTTATCCACCTTCATAAGTTCCAGCGCATATTCCGCAGCTTCCTTTGTGATCACACCATCAAATTTAATCTGGGCAAAATCCCTCACGCGCTTTAGCATCCTGTTTGCAAGTCGTGGCGTCCCCCTTGACCTCTTTGCCATTTCCATAGCGCCCTCATCGGTTATCTCCACAGAAAGTTTTCTTGCGGAATTAAGTATTATTCTCTTTAATTCTTCATGAGAATAATACTCCAGATGTTCATTCATACCGAAACGATCGCGTAATGGTGCAGACAATAATCCAGACCTGGTTGTTGCCCCTATTAATGTAAAATGCGGAAGCTCAAGTCTCACAGATTTGGTGGATTCACCATTCTTGCCGATTATGATATCTATCTGAAAATCCTCCATTGCAGGATAAAGGACCTCCTCCACAGTTCTTGGAAGTCTGTGTATCTCATCTATGAAAAGTACATCTCCGGGCTGAAGATTATTAAGTATTGCAGCCAATTCCCCGGGCTTTTCTATAGCAGGACCACTGGTTATTTTTATTCCCACTCCCATCTCGTTAGCTATGATTCCCGCAAGAGTAGTCTTTCCCAATCCCGGAGGTCCGAAAAAAAGTGCATGATCAAGAGGCTCCCCTCTCTGAAGGGCAGCCTTTATATAGACAGACAGATTGCTTTTTAATTTCTCCTGACCAATGTAGTCCTTTAAAAACTGAGGTCTGAGAGTTGTTTCAATCTTTTCGTCTTCTGCTGTAAATGATGTTTCTATCATCCTCTTGGGCATTTTATTCATATATCGCCGGAACCGGTATGGTTCACGGCTGTTTCATATATTTGAGAGCAGCTTTTATAAGTACATCCGAATCAGCTTCGGCGCCTTCTGCCTGCAGAGCCTTTGATACGGCCTGCATTGCTTCTCGTTTGCTGTAGCCTATAGCCATCAGTGCATCACAGGTATCCTGTGCCGCACCGCTGTCCATGGCAGCATCATCAGGATCCGGTACAGTAATCCCGCCGGATATAAATTTTCCGGGATCTATTTTATTCTTAAGATCAACGATAAGCCTTTCAGCAGTCTTTGAAGATACGCCTTTTGCCTTTGAAAGTGTTTTGGCATCTCCGGATATGATGGCTGTCCCCACCTGTTCCGGACTCAGCACGGAAAGAAGCGCCATGCCGGCCTTTGGTCCCACTCCGCTTACCGTAATAAGAAGCTTAAAAAGCTCCAGCTCATCGGATGTGGGAAACCCGTAAAGAGACAATGCATCCTGGGTAAGGGATGTATAGGTATAAACCACCGTTTCATCGCCCACAGGCGGCAGATAATCCATTCTTCCTTCCGGGAAATAAATATTATATCCTATCCCCGAAGTCTCTATAACAATATGTCCCGGTGTCTTCTGCACCAGTATTCCTTTAAAATATGCGTACATCAGCCTTCGTTCGAATTAAGATAATTTACAAGACCTTCAGCCTTAATGATCTTCTGCATAAACTCAGGGAAAGCCTGGCCTTTAAAAGTCTCTCCGGTAGTCTTGTCTGTGATGATACCGTCATCAAAATTTACTTCTACCTCATCTCCATCCTTTATAGCCGCAGCGGCCGCAGGACACTCAAGAATAGGAAGACCTATATTTATGGCATTTCTATAGAATATCCTTGCAAAAGTATCTGCTATTACACAGCTTACTCCTGCCGCCTTTATAGCTATGGGAGCATGCTCCCTGGATGAACCGCAGCCAAAATTTTTGTCAGCCACGATAATATCACCCTTTTTAACTTTTTTTACAAACTCCGCATCAATATCTTCCATGCAATGCTGAGCCAGCTCCGCAGGATCGGAGGAATTAAGATACCTTGCAGGTATAATAACATCAGTATCAACATTGTCACCGAATTTAAAAACTCTTCCCTCAGCTTTCATATATCACCTTTCTGCCGCAATATGCAGCTCCATTTCATAATACTTACATTAAATGCTGCCCTGTCAGATATCCTCAGGAGATGCTATACGACCGGCAATGGCTGATGCTGCAGCAACAGCAGGACTTGCCAGGTAAATCTCACTCTTTACATGGCCCATTCTTCCGACAAAGTTTCGATTAGTAGTGGATACGCATCTCTCACCCTCTGCAAGTATGCCCATATAACCGCCAAGACATGGACCACAGGTAGGTGTGCTCACTACAGCGCCTGCCTCTATGAATATCTTAAGCAGTCCTTCATCCATTGCCTGCATATATATCTTCTGGGTTGCAGGTATAATGATGCAACGCATACCCTTTGCGATATGCTTACCCTTAAGTATAGAAGCCGCAATGCGCATGTCATCAATGCGTCCGTTTGTACACGATCCGATGACTACCTGGTCAATGGCTATATCTCCGCAGTCATCTATGGTGTGGGTATTCTCAGGCAGGTGCGGAAAAGCAACCGTAGGCTTAAGCTTATCCAGCTCTATGGTATACTCCTCATCATACACTGCATCAGCATCTGCTTCATATACATTCCACTGGCGGGTGGTATGCTCCTTAAGATAAGCAATGGTCTTATCGTCCACAGGGAATATGCCATTCTTTCCGCCGGCCTCTATTGCCATATTGGCAATGGTAAAACGATCGTCCATTGAAAGGTACTGAATGCCATCTCCCACAAATTCCATTGACTTATAAAGAGCTCCGTCCACGCCTATCATGCCGATTATATGTAAAATGATGTCCTTACCGGATATCCATTTTGCAGGCTTACCCGTAAGAATAAACTTTATTGCTGACGGAACCTTAAACCATGCCTTTCCGGTAGACATTCCCGCAGCCATATCGGTGGAGCCTACGCCTGTTGAAAAAGCGCCCACAGCACCGTATGTACAGGTGTGGGAATCAGCTCCGATTATCACGTCGCCGGGAACAGTCAGTCCTTTTTCCGGAAGTAGTGCATGCTCTATGCCCATCTCTCCTACTTCAAAATAGTTTGTAATCTCATTTTTTCTTGCAAACTCACGAACGCACTTGCAGTGCTCTGCCGACTTTATGTCCTTATTCGGAACAAAGTGATCAGGTACAAGAGCTATTTTATCCTTGTTAAATACAGTCTGCTTAGAAAATTTATCCATCTCATGTATGGCTACCGGGCTGGTAATATCATTGCCCAGTACCAGATCCAGATCACACATGATAAGCTGTCCGGCCTCAACCTTTTCCAATCCGGCGCCATGTGCAAGGATCTTCTGTGTCATTGTCATTCCCATTGTTAATTAACCTCCTTGATATGCTAAGCCAAAATTTACTGCCATCCCCGAATGCGACCATACAACTGGTCTGTCTGTAAGAAAATCTGCATGTTGATGACGACTTTTCAGCATTAAATGATATTATAGTAGACATAAGTCAAAATTACAATTTCTTAATATAAACTTCCCACTCACAGAACCATACAGAACGACACTCGCGAATGTTTCGGAACGATCACGATGTGTTTTTAGCTCCGGGGAAATCCAGCGCTTACAGCCCGTTGTTATCCGGTGCAGGGCTGCGAGACAGCTTAAACGAATTTT
>CAMOJK010000047.1 GCA_946616835.1 uncultured Lachnospiraceae bacterium | reverse complement strand
CTCTACCCAGGTGCTTTCAGATACAACTAAAAAGCTGGCGGTGCTTTTTGCTCACTTTACCTCTTGACAAAGGTCATTACGTATCAGAATTTTGTTTTCACACAGTATAAAAGTTCCGGAGAAATTTGTGCCGGAATCAGGTGATCAGGAATAATAATTGCCTAAGTGAAATGAAATAATCATCGTTAACAGAGGATTCGTAAGGAGGTGGACTTACTCATGATCTTACAACGAAAGAATATAAAACAGTTTCTCATATTGTGCATGCTGATGGCAGTCCTTGCCCCATACGCTGTAACAATAAGTGCACATGCTTCGGATGACAGCGGACAGGAAGATTCGGAGACAGCAGCCTGGAGGGCTTATAACGGCAGGAAGATAGGCGTGCTCACGGGAACACCGACGGAAGATCTGGCAAAGACCGAGTTCCCGGACAGTGAGCTTTTATATTTCAGCAGCTATCCGGACCTGAATGCGGCTCTTCTTGCAGGCAAGATCGACGCTTATATTGGGGATGAGCCTAATCTCAAGACTATACATGCCGAACAGCCGGAGATTGATTTTATCCGCGAAAAGATAACAGAGGCTGAGTACAGTTTTGCTTTCAGGAAAGATGATCCGGACAGTGCTGCCCTCTGTGAAGAATTCAATTCTTTCCTTGCGGAGAAATTCGCAGACGGCACCATGCAGGAAATAGAGGATATCTGGCTGGGGGTGGATGAAGACAAAAAGGTCGTTGATATGGAAGGTTTATCCGGTGAGAAAGGCTCCATAACGATTGTCACGACATCATCGGATATGCCATGGTCTTATATAAAGGACGGGAAAAATGTGGGTTATGATATAGACCTTGTTACCCGTTTCTGCCGTGAGAAAGGATATGCACTTGAAATACTTGATGTGGATTTCTCAGGCAGGATTCCGGCTGTACAGTCCGGCAGGGCTGATTTTTCCACCGACATGAATGCCACGCCCGAGCGAAGGGAGCAGGCACTTTTCTCTGATCCTACAAGCTATGGAGGATATGTTCTTGCTGTGCCTGCTAAGGAACTCGCACAGGAAGGTCAGGAAAACGGCACTGCAGAATGTGTGCCGGAATTTACAGAATTCTCAGATCTGAAGGGAAAGACCGTATCCATGCTGGTAGGCGCTCCTTTTGAGGAACTGGTAAAAAGCAAGGCCCCTGGGGTGGGAAGCTTTTCTTATTTTAATAATATGGCGGACATTCTTCTGGCTTTAAAGGACGGAAAGACCGATGCCTGCCTTAATAATAATGCCATTGCAGAGCTTGCGGTAAACAGGGATCCTGAGCTCGCGCTTTTCCCGGAACCCCTTAAGGAAGGGACATTTGGCATTGCCTTTGCAAAGGATGATGAGAGGCTTGCGGGGTGGCAGGCCGCTTATGACAGTATTCCCGAGGAAACGAAAAAAGAATTATGGGAAAAATGGACCGGACTTGATGACAGCGTAAAGACTGTCCCTAAGCAGGACTGGCCGGGAACAAACGGGACCGTACAGGTAGCTGCCTGTGACGCACTTGAGCCAATGAGCTATGCGGGTGAAGGCGGAGAACTTATAGGTTTTGATATTGAGATGATACTGCTCATGGCAAAGGAAATGGATGTGCATGTAGAATTTGTGGGGATGGAATTTGCCTCCGTCTTATCCTATGTGCAGTCAGGCAAGGCGCTTATGGGAGCCGGTTCCATAATCGTTACGGATGAGAGAAGGGAAGCAGTTGACTTTATTGAGTATTATCCTGCTTCATTCGTGCTCATTGTAAGGGCTGCAGAAGCAGAGGCTGAAAATAAGGGATTTATTGCAAGAACCTGCGAGAGCTTTGAAAAGACTTTCATAAGAGAGGCAAGGTGGAAACTTTTCCTTCAGGGAATAGGAACCACCATATTGATCACTGTTTTATCCATAATCTTTGGAACTGCTCTGGGATTTTTGCTGTACATGGCATGCCGTAACGGAAACAGGGCAGCTAATCTGATCGCAGGATTATTTGTGTGGCTGGTGCAGGGAATGCCGGTTGTGGTACTCTTAATGATCCTTTATTACATTATTTTTGCCAAGACATCGATAAGCGGAACAGCGGTAGCAGTAGTGGCTTTTACGCTTGTATTCGGTGCCGGGGTATTCGGCATGTTAAGGACCGGAGTAGGCGCTATTGATAAGGGACAGTCGGAAGCTGCGCTTGCATTAGGCTATGGAGATCTCCGCTCTTTCTTCCGTATCATCCTGCCCCAGGCGGTCCCTCATTTCCTGCCGGTCTATAAAGGGGAAGTAGTTGCACTTATCAAGGCAACGGCTATCGTAGGATATATCGCGGTGCAGGATCTTACCAAGATGGGCGATATCGTGCGGGGACGTACCTATGAGGCATTTTTCCCGCTGATCGCAGTTGCTGTCATATATTTTATACTGGGGTGGCTTTTGACCTTTATTGTCAGCCGTATAGAAGTATCCGTAGATCCGAAGCAGCGGAAGAGGGAAAATATCCTGAAGGGGGTTGAGATAAATGATTGAGATCAAAAAACTTAGAAAAGAATATGATATGGTAACCCCGCTTAAGGATGTCAGCGTGACGATAAACGACGGGGATGTTATTTCGGTAATAGGACCGTCAGGTACGGGGAAATCTACACTGTTGCGCTGTATCAACCTGCTTGAGACACCTACTTCCGGTCAGGTGTTCTTAGGGGACGAAGAAATCACTGCAAAGGGATATGATGTAAAAAAAGCCAGAAGGAGAATGGGGATGGTATTCCAGTCCTTCAATCTGTTTGGACATCTTACAGTCATAGAAAATCTCATGATAGCGCCTATGGATCTTTTGAATAAGAGTAAACAGGAGGCATATGACAAAGGCATGGAGCTGCTCAGGAGAGTGGGAGTGGCGGATAAGGCTCTGTCATATCCGGACGAGCTCTCCGGCGGACAGAAGCAGAGAGTAGCCATTGCAAGGACACTCTGCATGGATCCCGAGGTGATACTTTTGGACGAGCCCACGAGCGCGCTGGATCCCACTATGGTTTCGGAGGTGCAGGCTGTTATAAGGGAGTTAGCAAAAAGCGGCAAGACCATGATGATAGTGACTCATGAAATGAATTTTGCCAGGGCTATATCTAACCGGGTGTTCTATATGGATGACGGCGGAATTTACGAGGAGGGGACACCGGAAGAAATCTTTGATGCCCCGAAAAAAGAACTGACAAAGCGCTTTATCAGAAAGCTTAAAGTATTCGAAGCAAGGATAGACAGCAGAGACTATGACTTTATCCGCATGGACGCTGAGCTGGATACATTTTTTATGAATAATGATGTGGCATCTGCCACGAAATACCGCATACGGCTTGCCATAGAAGAGCTGGTACGGCAGATACTGATACCGCATTATGATATGCCTGACATAAACGTGACCGTGGAATATTCCATCCAGGATGAAAAATGCCACATAACCGTAACCTATGCAGGGGAGTCTTTTGACATCCGGAACACGGACAATGAACTCTCGCTCTCAATGCTTGAAAACACGGCGGAGGAGCTCTCATACAGCTATGACAAGGAAGCTGAATTGCCAAATAGGGTGGATATACAGATAAGGTGATATATTTAAAGTAATATATTTAAAGTAATATATTTAAAGTAATACATTGACCACACCGTATAGACTCGCCTGACGGTGTAAAGTGAGCCTTAGCAGTTCTCGGAAATGTTTAGACTCACCAGGAACGGACCGCCATGGAAGGCGGGCCGAGTGAACAACGCTACATGGATGTAGCGTGTGAACGGTTCCGGACGAGACGCTCAGACTTTGGCATTTCCGTAAGAACTGCTTGGCGAACGACCCCACCGGCAGGTGAGCTATCGGTGTGGGCCCTTTTTTGACTAATCTGCGTCCTTTTATGTATAAACAGCATTTCATCAGTCAAAATCTGCTAAAAGAATTTCCAGATTTATGATAAAATAGTAATCGGGACTTTCTATTCTAAATATCCCAAAATGTTTACGGGGGTGTGCATTATGGATTTTCAGGCTCTGGCAGAGCGCATGCCGGCTATGACATGCGTAGTATCGGTGGAGAAGCATCCGGAAAGCGGAAAAGGGAAATTCAGGCTTGTTGCGGGTAATCGGGCATATATCGATTCCATAGAGCATCCCGTGCCGGGTATGATAATGCTCAGCAATGAATTTGTTTCCGGCAGCGAGTATACAAACTATATCACAAGAGATCTTAATTTCGAGGAATTCTGTTACAACTCGGCAAAAAATAAAAAATGCCTTCATTCTTATGCACATCCTGACCGGATGCCGTTCTGGTTCAATATGATCTTTCTTCCTGTGGACTACGAAGATGATGATTACTGTTACTGTCTGTATATAATGGAAGTCAATATAGAAGCTGATGCTGAGGCGCTGTCAAATCAGTCTGCTGAGAATGCACTGTCTGTTCTGGATACCTGCATAAGACTCAGAGGAACAAATGATTTTAAGGCAGCCATGCGGGATGTTATCCTGGGAATCGGCGAGCTGTGTGCGGCACAGCACTGCTGTATCCTTGTCATGAACGAACTGGAAAGGTCCTGCTATGTGCTCTGTGAATACCTTGACGAGAGCAGCGGCCTTCTTCCCATGGAAAACTATGTCGATGACGAATTCTATGACATAGCGGAGTCCTGGATAGGGACCATAGCGGGCAGCAACTGTCTGATCGCCAAGGATGCTGATGATATGCAGATCATCAAGGAGCGTAACCCTGTATGGTATGAGTCACTTACCGGTGCAGGTGCATACAATATCGTGCTTTTTCCTCTTAAGTCAAGGAACCAGCTCTTAGGTTTCATGTGGGCCCTGAATTTTGATTCCGAACGTGCGGTTAAGATAAAGGAGACTCTTGAAGTTACCACGTTTATTCTCGGCTCTGAACTGGGCAATTATCTGCTGTTAGACAGGCTTAAGACACTTAGCTCAAAGGATATGCTTACGGGCGTCATGAACCGTAATGAGATGAACAATGTGGTAGATAAGCTCTGCCATGGTGAAAAGGAAGGGGAGTCCGTAGGCGTTATCTTTGCGGATATTAACGGTCTGAAGGCTGTAAATGATATAGAGGGACATAGTGCCGGAGATCTGCTCATCAAGAATGCGGCAGCAGTTCTCAGGCAGTTTTTCTCAGATGATGAAATATTCCGTGCCGGCGGAGATGAGTTCTCGGTTATAGTTACCGGAGTTACGCATGAGGACCTGGATAAAAAGATAGAAGACATAAGAAAAGCCTGTGAGAGGTACGGCAGGCTTTCACTTGCATTGGGCGGCTGCGTTGAGAAGAACAGCAACAATGTGCGCCTGGCCTTAAGATGTGCGGATGAGAGGATGTACGAGGACAAGAAGAAGCATTACGAGGATCACCCGGAGCAGAAGGTGGAGGATGAAAGGCTCGGCCGTTTCAATGCCCGGGATATGGAGGAGATAAGCCGTGAACGTAATATTTTTAAGGAAATCAACTACGATTCCCTTACGGGGCTTCCAAGCATGACCTATTTCTTCAAGCTTGCGGAAAATGCCCGTAAGATCATGCATGAAAACGGCGTACCTTCGGCACTGGTTTATATAAATCTTAACGGCCTTAAATTCTATAATAAAAAATACGGTTTTTCTGAGGGCGATACCCTCATAAAGGAACTTGCGAGACTGATAGCCAATCTGTTCGGGGAAGAGAACTGCAGCCGTTTCGGACAGGATCATTTCGCAGTATTTACAGAAGAAACGGATCTTGAGAAGAAGCTCAAGAAGCTTTTCAATGCCATGAAGACTGCCAACGGAGGAAAGACGCTTCCGCTGAGAGTGGGAATCTATCCCGATTCCATGGGTGTTGTGGAGACATCCTTTGCCTGCGACAGGGCGCGTTATGCCGGCAATATATCAAGGGATGATAATAATTCCTATTTCAACTACTTCGACCAGAAGATGCTGAAAAGGGAAATGAACCGCCAGTACATAATCGAGAATATAGACCGTGCCATTGCGGAAAACTGGATAAAGCCTTTTTACCAGCCAATAGTTCGTGCCACAAATAAAAAAGTCTGTGACGAAGAAGCGCTGGCCAGATGGATAGATCCCGAAAAGGGCATGCTTTCTCCGGCTGACTTTATTCCGATACTAGAAGATACAAAGCTTATCTACAAAGTGGACCTGGCTATCCTGGATGCTGTGCTTGAGCGTATCAAAAACCAGATGGCCGATAAAAAGATGCATGTGGTTCCCCTGTCCATCAACCTTTCAAGGACTGATTTTGAGACCTGCGACATAGTAAGAGAAATATGCAACCGTGTGGATGCGGCTAATGTCCCCAGGGAATATATTACCATAGAGATTACGGAGAGTGTTGTCGGTGGAAACTTCGACTTCATGAAAGAACAGGTAAGACGTTTCCAGGAGCTTGGATTCCCGGTATGGATGGATGATTTCGGCAGCGGCTATTCATCCTTAGACCTCCTTCAGGAGATACAGTTTGACCTGATAAAGTTCGATATGCGTTTCATGAGGCAGTTTGATACATCGCCCAAATCAAGGATCATACTGACCGAGCTTATGCGGATGGCAGTAAGCCTTGGAATAGAGACTGTCTGTGAGGGCGTTGAAACGGCTGAACAGGTTGAGTTCTTAAGAGAGATAGGCTGTACAAAGCTGCAGGGATATCATTTCTGCAAGCCTATTTCCCTTGACGACATACATGAAAGATACAGGACAGGAAAGCAGATAGGCTTTGAGAATCCGGAAGAATCCGAATACCAGAAGGTTCTCAGTTCGATAAATCTTTATGACCTTGGATCGGTGTCCAATGACGAAGGGGAATCTGCAAAGCATTATTTCAATACCCAGCCCATGGCGATTCTTGAATGTGACGGAGAGACTGTCAGGGCCGTAAGACTTAACAAGTCATTTTCGGAATTCGTAGCCCTGCATAAGAATGTTTATAAAACATTTATGAACCGTCTGGTTCATTGCAGGAATGTTGGACAGAGGATTGTTGTTAGCGAGATACTGGAGACCGGTGAAACGGTCAATGCGCTTATAAGGAAGCTTGCAGAGAATCCGTTAAGCAAAATGGATGCTTATGCGGTTGCAGTGCTTGACATCACTTCAGGCAGCGACCAGGTACTGACATACACCGGCGTAGCCCAGGCGCTTTCGGCGGATTATATAGACCTTTACCATATAGACCTTGATACAGAGCGATATACGCAGTATTCAACAAATGGTGACAACCATGATATCTCGGTAGCAAGGACCGGAGAGGGATTCTTTGAGGCAGCACACAGAGATGCCGGGCAGTTTGTCTATGAAGATGACAGGAAGCAGTTTATTGAGGCTTTTACAAAGAGTAATGTGCTGAAGGCACTGGATGCGAACGGCGCATTCACTCATACCTACAGGGTCATGATAGCACCTAAGGAAGAGGGGAATGCCGCACAGACATATAAGCAGAAGTCTGAAGGCAGGCCTATGTATGTAAGCATGAAGGTTGTCCGCCTTAACAGTGACGGAAATCATGTGGTAATGGCTGTCAACAATGTTGATGCCCAGATGAAACAGCAGGAGCTTATTGACAGACTACGTGAGGAGACTGCCACTTATACCAGGATATCTGCTCTTATGGGTAATTTTATCGGAATCTATACAGTGGATCCGGAGACCGGCAGCTATATGCAGTACAGTGCATCGGATGAATATGCAGACCTGGGCACTTCCAAGGTGGGGTTGGATTTCTTCGAGGATTCCAGGAAAGAGATAGAAGGGGTGATTGCACCCGAGGACTATTATTATTTCATGGCTGAGTTTACGAAGGAGAACATCCTGTCAAAGACGGCAGAAGGCGGTATATTTACCATAAGTTATCATCTTATGATCGCCGGCAAAAAGACTGAGATCAATCTGAGGGCCGGTATTGTACAGGAAAAAGACGGTCCGCAGCTGATAGTAGGCATCATTATGGGGAAGAGTTCGTGATCGGTCAGTGACCTGCCTGCAAGATTTTTTTGACACAGTATAAGGCTTATGATAAAATACAACGGATAAAAGTGTAATAGCATTTCTTTTAGGAGGAAAAATAATGAAGCATATAAAGACTTTAAACACAAGAGACCTTAAGAAGAGCCTCAAGAACGGCGGATGCGGCGAGTGCCAGACATCATGTCAGTCAGCATGCAAGACTTCCTGTACTGTAGGAAATCAGAGTTGTGAGAAGGTGTCAAAGTAAGACTGTTAGTTACATCTAAACGGGCAAAAGGCAGCGGTTGTGTTGATCGCTGCTTTGTTGCGTATAATAAGGAAAACTATGATACATGAATACAAAAGCCATGGGTACAATATTGTCCTGGATGTGAATTCCGGAAGTGTACATGTGGTGGATGACTTAGCATACGAACTTATCCCCCTGATCGAAAAGGATATTGAGGCAGGACTCAGTGATGACGAGATCGCACTTAAGCATGCGGGCACTCTTCTTGATGTGGAGAGAAAGGATGCCGTAGAGGAGATACTGGAGCTTAAGAATGCCGGTATGCTTTATTCAGAGGATGTCTATAAGGACTCCATAGGGAGCTTCATGGAACGGGAGACTGTGGTGAAAGCCATGTGTCTTCATATTGCACATGCCTGCAATTTAGGATGTAAGTACTGCTTTGCAGGAAAGGGTGAGTACTATGGCCCCTGCGGGCTTATGAGTTTCGAAGTGGGTAAGGCTGCACTTGATTATCTTGTGGAGAAATCCGGTACAAGGCATAACCTTGAGGTGGATTTCTTCGGCGGCGAGCCCCTTATGAACTGGGATGTGGTAAAGCAGCTTGTGGCATACGGCCGCAGCATAGAAAAGGATAAAAATAAAAAATTCCGCTTTACCCTTACCACCAACGGAACATTGCTTGACGATGACATAATGGAATTTGCCAATAAAGAGATGAGCAATCTAGTGCTTTCCATTGACGGCCGTAAGGAAGTGCATGATTTCATGCGCCCTTACCGTAACGGAAAGAGCAGCTATGACGACATACTGCCCAAGTATATCAAGGCTGCAGAGTCCAGGGATCAGATGAACTATTATGTAAGGGGTACATACACACACTTCAATACGGATTTCGCCGCAGATGTGATACATCTTGCTGATATGGGCTTTAAGCAGATATCCGTTGAGCCTGTGGTGGCACCTGAGGAAGAGGAATATGCCCTTAAAAAGGAAGACCTGCCGGTACTTTTAGAACAGTACGATATACTGGCGGATGAGATGTTAAAGAGGAGATGTGAAGGAAATCCTTTCAATTTCTTCCATTTCATGATCGACCTGGAGGGCGGCCCGTGCGTTTACAAAAGGCTCTCAGGCTGTGGAGCCGGATGCGAGTATGTATCCGTAACTCCCTGGGGTGATATCTATCCCTGCCATCAGTTTGTGGGGCAGGAGGAATTCAAGTTAGGCTCTGTTTACGATGGAATAGAGAAAAAGGATCTGCAGAAGAAATTTCATGACTGCAATGTTTATTCCAAGCCGGAGTGTGAAAAATGCTTTGCCAGATATTACTGCAGCGGCGGCTGCATGGCAAACTCACAGCATTTTACCGGAGACATATATGGCGCATATGAGACAGGATGCGAGCTTCAGCGGAAGCGGGTGGAATGTGCGATAATGCTCAAGGCTGCTGCAGCCGATGAGGAATAGGAGGAGTAACTATGAAAAAGTCGAAGGCGATAGTCGTACTGCTGCTCATACTGGCAGTACTCGGTGGATCGGGCTATCTTGTATGGAACGGTGTGGACACGTCCACTGATGAAGATTATCTTGCGGCTAAGAATACCAAGCTTGGCCTGGATCTTGCCGGCGGTGTCAGTATCACATACCAGGTAGTGGGGGATGAAGCTCCCAGCAAATCCGACCTGGATGATACTGTATTCAAGCTGAGGAAGAGGGTGGACCAGTATTCCACTGAGTCTAATGTGTATCCCGAGGGTGACAGGCGCATAACCATAGAAATACCCGGTGTAACGGATGCAAATGCCATACTTGAGGATCTCGGTAATCCCGGATCACTTTATTTCATACGTGCCGTGAGCTCGGTTGACGGAAGCTATAACTACGGTCTTATGACGACCACTACTGATGGTTATCAGGTGTGCAAGGAAGACGATACCTATTTTGTAGGCATTGGTGACAATGCATATCTTTATGATAGGGAGACAGGTGATCCCCAGTATACATCTGATGGAAAGATGCTCAGCTATACGGTCAAGAATCCTGATCATGTACAGACTATGTATGCACTGACCAAGCCAATAAATGAGATCGTGGAAAACGGTGATGCCGTTCTTTCGGGAATAGATGTGGCATCATCTGAAGCAAAGAGTTACACTGATGATTTTAATCAGGTACAGTATATTGTAAGCCTTGAGTTTACTGACAACGGACGGGAAGCTTTTTCAAAGGCAACCGGCGAGGCTGCAGGCAGGTCCGGTCTTATCGGAACCATAGGAATTTACTACGACGGGGAGATGCTTTCCGTACCTCATGTAAATGAGCAGATTTCAGGAGGCAGCGCCCAGATAACCGGTATGGCTGACGCCGAAGAGGCACAGCGTCTTGCCCAGAATATCCGTATCGGCGGACTTAAGCTTGAGCTTGAAGAATTAAGGTCAAATGTGGTAGGCGCACAGCTGGGTTCCGATGCAGTGCGTACCAGCCTTATCGCAGGTATTATCGGTTTGGCACTTGTTATCATATTCATGTGCGTGATCTACAGGGTACCCGGTTTTGCAAGCTCCATAGCACTTATGCTTTATTCGCTGCTTGTAATACTTCTTATTAATCTTTTTGAACTTACACTTACACTTCCCGGTATTGCGGGTATCATACTTTCCGTAGGTATGGCGGTGGATGCGAATGTTATTATATTCGCGAGAATAAAGGAAGAACTTAAGGCCGGAAGTACTGTTGAGGATGCCATTAAGGCAGGTTTCTCAAAGGCTCTTTCAGCTATTATAGACGGTAATATCACAACTCTTATTGCGGCAGTGGTACTTATCGCAATGGGAAGCGGTACAATAAAGGGCTTCGGCTATACCCTGGCACTTGGTATCATACTGTCCATGTTTACGGCGCTTGTAATAACCAAGTCACTGGTAAATGCTTTCTATGCCCTGGGGCTTAAGGCTCCGGCAATGTACGGTATGAGTGATGCCCAGAAGGCAAAGGAGGACAAGGTCATTCCGTTCCTCAGCAGGAAGGGAATATTCTTCGGCATATCACTGGGTACCATCGGCATCGGTATAGCTGCAATGATAATCTTCAGGCTTACTACGGGTGATGCACTTAATTACAGCCTGGAGTTCAAGGGCGGTACTGCGACTACGGTTGCTTTTGCGGAAAATCCCTCCAATGATGTGATAAACAATGAGATAGTTCCTAAGATCGAGGAGATCACAGGGGATGCCAACGTATCTTTCCAGACAGTAAATGACAGTAACGAGGTTATCTTCAAATCAAGGGTAATGGATGTGGAGCAGAGACAGGCTTTCATAGATTATATGACTGCCGAGCAGGGTGTTTCGGAGACTCAGATCACATCCGAAACCATAGGATCCACCATATCCGGCGAGATGAAGAGGGAGTCATTGGTAGCAGTTCTTGTGGCTGCAGTATGCATGCTGCTTTACATCTGGGTAAGGTTCAGCGATATACGTTTTGGTATCAGCTCGGTGGCAGCGCTGCTTCATGACGTAATGGTAACACTTACATTCTATGCGCTTATCAGGCTGTCAGTAAGCTCAACATTCATTGCATGTATGCTTACCATAGTCGGATATTCCATAAATGCCACTATAGTCATATTTGACCGAATAAGAGAAAACCACAAGGCTATGAAGAGGAAGGATACGCTTGACGGTATGGTAAACAAGAGCATATCCCAGACTCTTTCAAGGAGTATATTTACATCACTGACCACAGTAATAATGGTAATAGTGCTTTATATACTGGGCGTGTCATCCATAAGGGAATTCGCATTGCCTCTGATCATAGGTCTTGTCTGCGGAACGTATTCGTCCGTATGCGTGACCGGCGCTCTCTGGTATGTGCTCAGGGTTAAATTCCCGCCTTCGGAAGACGAGGATGATGACTGAGTAAAATGTATTGAACAGTTTTCGATAAAATTTACGGAGGCCTAGTGTGAAAAATCGCTCTGAAAGAGTCGATTTTTCACCAGCGATTTGTGCCGGGCCCAAATCGCATGATCGCATCGGCGAATCTGATATTCGCCGCGCGTGCCTCGCACAAGGTGCTCGGCATAGAGGGTTAAAATGGCAGAAGAAAATATAAGCAAGTCAAAGAAAAAGCGCCTGGCAATAGAAAAGGCCAGACAGGAGCAGAAACAGAAAAAAGCCATGGCTATTGCATGGGCTGTATTCATTCCCACATTGCTCGTAGTCCTCATAATGGCAGGTGTGCTTTTCTATCAGTCAACACTTATAAATTATTCCAGGTATCTTACGGATACAGGTATGATAAAGGGGATTAAGGACGGGGATGTGACTGTAAACATTGATGCTTTAAGTTTTTCAAAGTCAGAGCTTCTTCCTGAGGATGAGACGGTTGATGCTGACATAGAAGCTATGTTAAAGAATCACGAGTATATTTCAGATGATGCAGGACTCAAAGCCGGACACGGCGACAAGGTTAATGTAAGCTATACCTCCACGATTGATGGCGTTTCCTATAATGAGGCGCTTGCAGCAGATGGCGGTCAGGATATGGTGATCGATGATGCTGTAATATCAGCAGAGTTTGACAGTGCTATTGTGGGACATAAGAAGGGGGATTCATTCAGCGTGAAAGTTGCGTTTGCCGATGATGATCCGGACCCTGCGAGAGCCGGCAAGACAGCAGAGTACAAAGCAGTCCTGGAGGGAATATATGTGACTCCGGAGCTTACTGATGAATTCGCAGCAGCGAATACGGAGTATTCAACTGTGGCAGAGTACCGCCAGTCCATTATCGATTCCTATTATGACAGAAATCTGCGTACTGCCATAAGTTCTTCGCTTTCGGAAAACAGCGCTGTAAGTGTGTATCCGGAGAAGTATATCGCTAATCTTACAAAGGTATATAATGATCAGTACGAACAGCAGCTGGAATCTTACAAACAGTATTTCGGCACGGAACTTTATGGCTCTGTATATGAAATGGCAGGCTTTACCGATCAGGCGTCCTATGATGCTATGCTTCGTGACAGGGCCAGGGAGGATACTGCCTATGCCATGGAGCTTGAGTATGTTTTCAAACAGTCGGGATTAAGCAATACCGGGGATGAAGTAAGACAGTATTATATCGATCAGGGCATGAGTACAGACGATATTGATTCAGCCATCAAAGCCTATGGAATGGGATACCTTGCACAGGCTGCGATGCAGAGCAGGGCCATGGACTATCTGGTTGAAAATGTGACGATAACAGACTAAATAGTAATTATTTTGCGCAGCACCGGATATATTTGCCGGTGCTGTTTGCTTGAAAAGCGATCTGTAACGGGAGTATAATCTGATGCCGGCATGGTTTTTGATCAGAAAAAGCGGAAATTTTACGGAGCTGGGGCGGGGGTGGCATGTCCCTACTGCCGTAGCGCGGCTTATGTGTAACAGAGGCATAGAAAGCTCTGAAGCTGCGGAAGAGTATCTTCACGGAAACCTTGCCCGTATGCATGATCCCGCACTTTTTAAGGATATGGATCTTGCGGCATCCATTATCGCAAAGGCGGTCAGAGAAGGGAAGCATATCCGCGTAATAGGTGACTATGATATAGATGGAGTCTGCTCCACTGCAATATTGGTAAGGGGACTCAGGGCCGTTGGTGCCAATGTGGATTATATCATTCCCCATAGGATAAGGGATGGATACGGGATGAATCCGGACATGATCACAAAGGCTTCAGAAGACGGTGTTGAATGTATCCTTACCTGTGATAACGGTATTGCGGCTTCTAATGAAGCAGCCCTTGCGGGAGATCTTGGCATGACTTTGGTCATTACCGATCATCATGAAGTCCCTTATGAGGAACTGGACGGCGTAAGGCACTATATTATTCCGGATGCTGCAGCAATTGTTGATCCCAAGCAGGAAGACTGCGGATATCCTTTTTCCGGAATATGCGGAGGAATGATAGCATATAAGTTCATAAGATATATTTATGCTAAAGAACTGACTGGTCCTGAGTATTCAGATGTATACAGAGATAAGGACTTTGATGATGAGCTGTTGCAGCTGGCGGCTTTTGCTACGGTCGGGGATATAATGGAGCTTAAGGATGAAAACCGCATAGCGGTCAAGGAAGGTTTAAGGCTTATGAGCAGGAAACCGGCAAGAGGGGTGTCTGAGCTTATCGCTGCTTTAGGACTGTCAGGAACGGAAATCTCTGCCTTTCACCTGGGGTTTGTTCTTGGTCCCTGCATAAATGCAACAGGACGCATTGATTCGGCAGACAGGGCATTGTCCCTTTTAGTTGAGGATGATGTGAATGCAGCTATGAGGATAGCCGGTGAGTTAAAGGAAATGAATGAGTCCCGCAAGAATATGACGGAGGAAGCCGTAAAGCTTGCCAAGGCTCAGATAGAGGAAGGCCGGCATGATGGAATGAAGGTACTGGTTATTTACCTTCCGGACTGTCATGAAAGCATAGCAGGTATCGTAGCAGGCAGGATGAGGGAATTCTGCAATAAGCCTGTATTTATTGTTACAAGGGCAGAACAGGGGCTTAAGGGCTCCGGACGCTCTGTTGAAGCCTATCATATGTACGATGCCATGACGGAGATAAAGGATGTATTTACCAAGTACGGTGGTCATGCACAGGCAGCAGGCTTTTCGCTGGAAGAGGACAGGCTGGATGAAATGCGGCGGCGTCTTAATGAGAACTGCCATCTGACGGATGCGGATCTGCAGGGAAAGCTTCTTATCGATATGGAGCTGCCGCTTTCGTATGCAAACGGTGCGCTTGCGGATGCGCTGGAGATAATGGAGCCTTTCGGCAACGGAAATCCTAAGCCGGTTTTTGCACGAAGGGGATTGGTTTTTAAGAAAATGCGTCTGATAGGAAAGAGCGGTATAGGGGCAAAGATAAGCGTAACAGACGATGGTCTTAACTATGAACTGGTGACATTTAAGCGGGCGGCAGATTTTATTGAAAGTATCAGGAATAAATATGGTGAAGCTGCAGCCGCGCTTGCGGAAAGCGGGCAGGAAACAGGTACTCAGATAACTTTTTCAGCCGCTTATGGTGTACAATGGAATGAGTTCAGGGGCGAGAGGTCGGTCCAACTGCTCATGCAGGATTATATCATGTAATATTTTGGAGGGTGTTTTGAAGGACAGGATCAGGGAAAGTAATGGGGTTTACAGGGGTGTTGCCCTGATAATGCTGGTGGCATCAGGTACGGGAATGCTTCCCTATTGGCTGGATGAGGTTTTTAAGCTTGCAGCATTCCCTATGCTGTTTGCGGCAGTGGGTGTAGAGCTGTTTTGTGACAACGGTATAAAGGATGTGGGGGACACAATAAAGAAAAATGCTTTCAGGTTTCTTATACCCTATGCTGCTTTTTCATTAATATACATACTGATAAAAGCTGTGGTGGCCGGGGGTTTAGACTCTTTTTCATCAGATATTGCAGATACGGTTTCTTTCTACGGCTTGTCGGTGCTGTGGGTTTTCCCGACTGCCTTTATAGCTGTGGCCGTATATTGTGCGGTGGTCAGATTTATGTCTGCAAGAAGCCTTGCGATAATGACAGCCTTAATGACTCTGTCGTTTACCGTTATCATTTCACTGACGGAGCTTTACCCTTACAATTTTGTTATAGAGGGTGGAACCGGTGCAGGCGGATATATGGCGCGTATCTCCATAGTATTCTTAAGGGGACTTTACGGTCTGTTCTTTGTGTGCTGCGGCAGTATAAGTGTTGAATTCAGCTCAAAGGTTAAGGAACGCAGGATGAGGCTGGGGATTCCCGGAGGAATTTTCCTGGGAGCAGGAATTGCAGTCTCAATACTTATGAATTTGGATGCAGAATGGCAGAAATTATTTTTCCTGAATGCGGTTCCTATGTTGTTTGCGTCAGCCTTCTTTACGGTGGGGGCATGGTTTATATGTGCCTGGGTTGAAAAGGTGTATCCTTTGAATTTCTTTGGAGACAATGCGACAGCGGTGCTGGTAAGCTTTAAGGATCTTGGGGCTTTGGGATTAGCCACCCTTGTGGGGGATAATATTTTCAGGGCCTTTGATAATAATTTTGCTACCAGGCTAAGTGTAGCCATAGTGCTTATCGCTGCTGAAATAGTCTGGATCCTTGTGTTCAGGCTGCCGGGTATAAGGACTATTGTAGGAAAGAAATAGGAAAAATTGGAATTGTCAGTCTTTACAGTTTGCTTTGAGGTGCTTGGAATTTTTGATTTGTGCGAGAAACACAACAAATGTGTAAAAAAAATATACACTTCTTGTTTAAAACATGTGTAAAAGTGCGCTAAAATACATTTTAGAGAGTGAAAAAACAGAAATGTATCAACTAAAATACACAACAGTTTACAATTAGTTCATAATTTGTTCATATTTGGGAGCTATCATACATCATAGATAGTGAATAACATTACTATCTCCCCCCTCATAAAGGAAGCTGTCACTGAGTGACGGCTTCTTTTTTTTGTCAATGTAAAGGATATTACTCCCTGATGCTGTCGGGAAAAATTTGTAAGTCTGATACGGAATCTGACCTGCCCGGTAAAATTACCGGGCAGTTTTTTTAACGCATGGATAGCTGGCTTACGCTTGAAGCACCGGCTCGATTTTCTTCTATCTCCGTAAGTGGTATAATATCCTTATGTTTTTTATATATTGCGCAAAGGAGAGCTGATTACATGGGCAGATCACTTAAGGAACTTTTGACAGGATTGGAATACAGTATATCCGGAGATTCCGGGAGAGAGATTTCGGATCTTGTATATGATTCCAGAAAGATAGAGAAGGGCTGTGCCTTTGTCTGCATTAAGGGTGTCGCCTTTGACGGACACAGCAAGATACAGGAAGCCATAGAAAAAGGCGCAGCAGCAGTGATTGCTGAAGCTTCCAATGAGTATTCGGGTGAATATAAGAATGGGGCAGATACCGGCGATACGGTCATGGTTTATACGGATGATACAAGAAAGGCGCTGGGGTATCTTTCGGCTGCCTGGTTTGGACATCCGGCAGAGAAGCTTAAGACTATTGGTATAACAGGCACCAAGGGTAAGACCACCTCAACTTGTCTTGTCCGGGAAATCCTTGAAAATGCCGGTATAAAGACAGGTCTGATAGGTACCATAGAGATAAATACGGGTGCAAGGGTGATACCTGCCCTTAATACTACTCCGGAGTCGTATCTCATACAGGAATATTTCGATGAAATGGTGCGGAGCGGATGCAAGGCAGTGGTTATGGAGGTGTCCTCACAGGGACTCATGATGAACAGGGTGGCAGGATTTACCTTTGACTACGGCATATTTACAAACTTAAGCCCGGATCATATAGGACCTAACGAGCATAAGGATTTTGAAGATTATTTAAGCTGCAAGAAAAAGCTTTTTTCCTCCTGCCGCATGGGGATATTCAATGCAGACGATCCTTATTTTGAAAATATCTCGGAGGGCTGCACCTGCAGCGTGGAAACTTTCGGGAGGAGCAACTCCGGGGCTGACATGTCCTATGACCTTACAGCCTATGATGCAAGACTGGTAAATGCAGGCGGAATGCTGGGGGTGAGCTTCAGGACCGGAGGTTTGGCAGAGCTGGATGCCTTTATTGACATGCCGGGAAGCTTTTCCGTATACAATGCCCTTACTGCCATTGCTGTCTGCGTACATTTCAATGTGGACAATGATGCCATTATCAAAGGACTTAAAAATGTAAAGGTAAAAGGGCGTATAGAAATGCTGGATGTTTCGGATGAATATACCCTGATGATAGACTATGCGCACAATGCCATGGCACTTAATTCACTTCTGGTAACATTGCATGAGTACGAGCCGGGCCGGCTGATCACCCTTTTTGGCTGTGGAGGAAACCGGTCCAGGGAGAGACGGTTTGAAATGGGAGAGGTATCAGGCAAGCTTTCGGACCTTACCATTATAACCTCTGACAATCCCAGGAATGAGGAGCCGCTGGATATAATCGCAGACATAGAGACCGGCATAAAGAAAACTGATGGCGAATATGTGATCGTTCCGGACAGGAAGGAAGCAATCGCCTATGCCATAGACAATGCAAGGCCCGGGGATGTGATAGTGCTCGCAGGTAAAGGACATGAGGATTACCAGGAGATAAAGGGCGTTAAGCATCATATGGACGAGCGGGAGCTCGTTGCACAGGTACTTGCTGAGAGGGGAATGTGAAGCGGAAACGGTACAGATGCAGGCAGCATCCCGGCGGTTCGGTATGAGGGAAGGATTTAGGCTGCTTTACATCAGCAGGTGATTATAGAAGTTTGCAGGAATATATGGGCAGAATATATGCTGACATAATAATAGATATTTCCACGGAAAAGCTGGACAGGGCTTTCCAGTATCTTGTGCCGGAGGAGATTGCAGGAGAGCTGCAGGAAGGGATGGAAGTGACCATCCCCTTCGGCAGGGGCGACAGCAGACGGAAGGGCTATGTCATAGGCTTTTCGGATACTCCGGATATTGAAGAGGAGCGGATAAAGAGCATAATCTGCATAAACAAAACAGCAGTCAGTGCAAAGGGCAGGGTACTTACTACTGCGGCGTGGATAAAGCACCGCTACGGCTCCACCATGATAAATGCCCTGCGTACCGTGCTTCCCGTAAAGAAGAAGATAAAAAGCTCCGAATACAGTACGGTGTGCAGGAATGTCACGCCGGATGAGATTTTAATAGAGATAAGGAAGCTGGATCCTGTAAGATATATTTCAAGGATACGGATCCTGAATGCACTTCTCGAAGCAAAGGAGATACCCCAGACTATGATTACGGATAAGCTGGGGGTATCCCCGTCAGTACTTAAAACCCTGGAAAAGAAGGGCTTTATCCGTATAGAAAAGACCAGAGAATACAGGAATCCCATGCCGGACCTGCTGGGCGCAGGTATGAATGCTAAGGGGATAGTAGAGCTTAATGACCTGCAGAAAAGCGTGGTTAACGGGATCCGTGAGGAAATCTCATCCGGAAGCCAGAGACCCTGTCTTATCAGGGGGGTGACCGGCTCCGGCAAGACAGAAGTCTATATGGAGCTAATAGCGGATACCATAAAAAGGGGCAGGCAGGCTATAGTGCTCATTCCGGAGATCGCCCTTACTTTTCAGACGCTTATGCGTTTCTACGGTAGGTTCGGTGACAGGGTATCCGTAATACATTCCAGGCTGTCGGATGGAGAACGATACGATCAGTATGAGCGTGCAGCCGCCGGAAAGCTGGATATAATGATAGGACCGAGGTCGGCTCTTTTTACCCCATTTGAAAGACTGGGGATGATCATTATAGATGAAGAACATGAGACCAGCTATAAGAGCGAAAAGATGCCTAAGTACCACGCAGTTGAGGTGGCTAAATACCTGGCAAAGCGTGAGGGGGCAGCGCTTATAATGGGATCTGCCACGCCTTCGCTTAACAGTTATTATAAAGCAAAAAACGGGGAATATGCCCTCTTTAAGATGGATATGCGTGCCGGGGAAGGCAGACTCCCGGTTTCACATATAGTGGATATGCGTGCAGAACTGAAAGCCGGCAATAAAAGCTTTTTGTCAAGGGCGTTAGCCGATGCAATTGCCAAACGGAATGCGGCCGGAGAGCAGAGCATGCTCTTTGTAAACAGGCGGGGGGTTGCAGGTTTTATTTCGTGCAGATCCTGCGGATATGTAGTAAAATGTCCTCATTGTGATGTTTCAATGACGCAGCACCTGAATGGAAAGCTTATATGTCATTACTGCGGTCATACGGAAGGTATGCCCTCAGTATGTCCTAAGTGTAATATGCGGAGCATTGCAGGCTTCAGGGTGGGGACTGAGGCTGTGGAGAAGGGACTTAAGGAGATGTATCCCGGTGTGGGGATACTCAGGATGGATGCGGACACCACTAAGAAGAAAGAGGATTATGAAAAGATACTATCTGCCTTTGCAAACGGTGAAGCCCAGATCCTTATAGGCACCCAGATGATAGTAAAGGGACATGACTTTCCGAATGTGACTCTGGTGGGGGCACTGGCAGCAGATATGTCCCTGCATGCGGCTGATTATCACGCCGCAGAGCGTACATTTGAACTGATAGCCCAGGCAGCAGGAAGGGCCGGCAGAGGAGCCAGGAAGGGTGAGGTCTTCATACAGAGCTATGATCCGGAGCATTTTGCGCTGAAGTGTGCGGCAGTCCATGATTACGAGGGCTTCTATGAGCAGGAGATAACCTACAGGGAACTGGCTGATTATCCGCCGGTATGTCATATACTGGTGATGCAGTTTTTCGGGAGAAAACAGGAAGACTGCATGGCAAGGGCTTGGGAAATGGCAGAGAGGGCTAAGGCTCTTTGCGATAAGACTGCTGATATGGAGACAGAAAGACAGAGTGTAATTGCAGATGAGGGCGGGGACTTACAGATAATAGGTCCGGCACCGGCAGCCATCGGCAGGATAAAGGATATATACAGGGTAGGACTCTATTTTAAGCATGAAGATGTAAATTTACTTACGGGATTAAAGGATATGGCGGAAAAGGCCCAGGAACAGCATTTTGCGACTCCCGGAGATCCGGAGGTTTCTATGCAGTTTGACCTGGATCCCGTAGGAATGTTTTAAAGAGAACCGCAAAGGCGGCAGAAGGAGGAAATATGGCAGTAAGACAGATAAGGGAGATGGGAGACGATGTCCTCACAAAGGAGTGCAGACCGGTATGTTTGGTGACTATGCAGCAATCTCATTCAACGGAAATAAGATCATAACAGGGTCGTCCGGTGGCATGTTCCTCACTAACAATAAAGAAGATGCTGATAAAGTTCGCAAATGGAGTACGCAGTCCAGAGAGGATGCTGCATGGTATCAGCATGAAGAGATGGGATACAACTATCGTATGAGCAATGTG
>CAMOJK010000046.1 GCA_946616835.1 uncultured Lachnospiraceae bacterium | reverse complement strand
TTGGCTGGACGCGTTAATGGAATAGCTGTTGCAGAATACGATTAAGAATCGGGGGGATATTGCTTTTGGGCTTGCGTTTGCACTTTTGCTTTGCAGGGGCAGACGGAGAAACTTCATCCGTTTTCGATGCGGTGGAGTCAGCATCAGGAAGGGGCATAACATTGACATGGTTTTCATTATGTCGGAGTGAGCGATCTGCCAGATACTACGATGCACTAAAAGAGGCGTTTGCAAGTAATGGTACGGAGGAATTCTATTCTACGCTGTTGGGACTAATTGCGGCATAAAAGCAAGGTTATAAGGAATGAAATGCGTTAATAAATTAGAGTGTGAATTTGCTGCAAGATGCGGGAATATGTGTATAATGTCTTAAAAGGAGTGTGATTACTATACTAAAAAAGATATTAATTGGTTTTTTAGTAATAGTGGGAATAATATCAATTTATTGTTTCGTTCAATCATCAAAGTACAGGATTTATGGAACGGCAGAAGCTACAGATGAAAGATTTGTGATTGATGATAATGTAAGATGTACGTATTCTGGCGCAGTAGTATCGGATGAACCTGTGATTTGCCAAATGACAGATAACGGTATTTCTTTCAAAAATCGTGGCTTAGGATATGGCACATATAGTTATGAGTTTACCATAGAGGGGGAGGGATTATTCCCATAGTGTGTTTCGGTCTGCAGTAATATTGATATGTAGCGATATTGAAAATGATATATCTTGATATTTTACTGCGATGGAGGTCTCGGATACAGATGATTATTCATTAAGTCATGTGTTTTAAAATGGATTCAGTAGTGGTCAAAAAATATTGGTCATGAGTCAAAAACTGAATTGCAATAGGTAAATTTATCTAAGGCAGACAGTTCCAAATGTGTATTCTAATAAGCAGGAAAACCGGACACATACACGAAAATATGTTGGAACTGTTTTGGAGATGTATGGATATAAGTATTTTGTTCCTATGTCTTCACCAAAGGAACAGAGATAAGGAATAAAAATTTTGAAGCTGATATCGATAATTCTTTTACTCGGAGGAAAGACAAATGTCTAATAAGCCTGTGCCCACTGGTGAATATGCAGTAGGAACATTCACACATACGATCTATACAGACAGAGAAGAATTACTTGTTCCCGGGACCAAAAGGAATATTCCGGTAAGAGTCTACTACCCCGTATTAAAAGAATCTGTCGAAGGATTATGCAAAGCAAGATATATGTCCAGAGAATTGGCACTGTCTCTAAAAAAAGTCATGCATGCACCGATCAACATTGACAAGGCTGAAGCTCAGGGAGATAACTACAGCGAATGCTACGAAAATGCTTCGAGGATCGAAGGCATGAAGTTCCCCCTTATCACTTTCAGCCACGGATCCGGTTCGTACAGGGAAGCGAATTCGTTTCTTTGCCTTGAGCTTGTATCACACGGATATGTCGTTATCTCTGTGGGACATCCTCACGATGCCGCCTTGTGTGAATTCGATGACGGAACAAATATCCCGCTTTATAAAGACACAATGAAGAGGATGTATGAACCAATGCTGCCCGGAATGTGCGCAATTTTGAAAATGACTAAGTCAAAGGGTACAGACAGGGAGCTCGCAGATAAACTTGATGTTGTGCAGAATAAGTACTGTAAATTTATTCAGTCAAGAATCGAAGAGTGGAAAATAGATACAGTGAATGCCGTGGATTACGCCAAAGAAGAGCTTTCCGACATGATCGATTTTTCCAAAGGTATTGGCGCTACGGGACATTCACTCGGTGGGATAACTTCATATCTGTTGTGCCTCGATAATGAGGAATTTGTATGCGGAGCAAACCTTGACGGAGCATCGTTTGGCAACCACAAAGGCAAGATACTAAGGAAACCGTTTGCCCAGTTAAGCTGCAAGGCGAATCTTAGTGTTGAGACCAGGGTTTACTTAGATCACACTGAACCCGTTTTCCAGGCAGTATTCGACAAGATGCAGCACATAGCTTTCTCAGATATGAAGCATCTGATCCCGGCAAAACTGATAGTGGGAAGTCTCGATCCTGACCTGTTGCACGAGTATGTATGTAGGATACATTTAGAATTATTTGATTCATATCTGAAGAAAACAAAAATTCATCCTGAGCTTAAGGGGTGTGGGATGATTTCAATCAAAGAGTATCAGCCTGATATAGAAGAATGATCAATATCCTGCATTCTTCCAATTCTTACAGCTTGTATTGATGCTTATAGCGGATTGTGCTGTGGAAGGAGTAGCAAATTTTATTCCATTCTTCAATAATGCAAACAAAGGCTGTATTGTTGGGAGGGATACACACGCTGAGTATTCGGACCCTGCTGGTGCGCTTTGCGAGGTGTATTTCAACCCTGATTTCGGAGTGTTAACATTGGTTCATGTAGAAGATCTGTGGTAACGCATAAGGATTACAGGAAAAAGGATATAAAATGAATCTTATTATCTGCAGCTTTTGTCAAAGAATTGTGTGAATGCAGCCATTCCGGTAATTACAAGTAGTGGGATGTGGTTATAAAGCTGTCTGTTATTTGCCTCCCAAAACATGAGGAAGAGGAATAGTCCAAAGAGGGAAATACGGGCAAAAAGTCCTAAAATGTCATGTTGTTCTATCTTTTGTCTTATTATAGAATTCACGCTTCCGAGAATATTAAGTAAAAGGAGCAGATAGTACATTCCTGTTGCTAACATCATCGTATATCCACCGTAAACTCCGTACGCGCTTAAAAAAGGAAAGGCAGGTGACTCCGGTATGTATATATATGTGGAAAGTCCCATGAAACCTGCGGCAAAGTTATGTCGTATTTTGCTGACTATGTGAGTTACGGAAAACATTTCACTAAGGTTATTGCGTAAATACGAATAAGCAAATTCTTTTTTCGAATCTATACCCGGTATTGAAAGAAGCTCATAGGCGTAGTCGGCGTTGTCACCCCAGTCGCCGCAGCCGTGTGAGCCAAGGGCAATCCAGTGTATTATGGGTACATGCATATCTGTCATTTTAGAAGCCGGTGAAGCACGCCAGACCAGTTCGTATACAATAAAAAAACATATAAAAGCACAGCAGTATATGAGAATTCGTTGTAGCGTACGACGATTAAATGCTGTAAGAAGTTTCACTATTGTAAAAGCTATTACAGGTATCACTGCGGTGGGCTTCAGCCAGAAAGCCGTACATGCAAACAAACCTGCAAGGATGATTTTTACAATGGATGACCATTTGTGGCTGCCGGAATCAGATACAATGAGATAGATGGGAAGAACTGTGAGCATGATGGTAGCCTGATCGGAATAGAAAGCGTATGTACAGCCGTATAACGGTAAAAAGAGGGCATAGACCACTAATGCCAGAAAACATACATATATCGGAAAACGGAAATGTTCCATTATTTTAAAAATAAGGAGGGCTGTTATTGTTGCGCACAGAACCGAAAAGATAATAATCGAACATGAGCCGTCAAAACCTGCAAGATATGCGGGGAGTCTTATCAGTGCAAGCAATAACAGAAGCAGATAATTATTCTTGAACATGGCGAAATAATCCCAGCTGACTTCTTTGCCGGATATGAGATCCAGTGAGCTTTCGTATACTTCTCCGTAGTCATTGGTTGGGGGATTGGCAAATAATATTGAAGCGACTGAAAGGACGGCAAAAAGCAGAATGAGATATGCACTCAAAAGGATTGTCTTATGCTTTGTAAGAAATGCTTCGGATTTTTTTAAAATTAAAAAAGTAAAAAGAAAGCAGACAAACCAGAGAAGCGAAACGAACGAAACTTTGTACCAGGCTATATGGTGATATGTGCCGGTCACGGAAACAATAAGAACAGTTCCCATGAATAAAATATTAAGCCATTCGAAAACGGGTATCAGTTTTTTGTCCATATGAAAAAACACCTCAATTTAACAGGAACATTATATATGCGGGGGTATATGTTCGCAACAGATTTCTGTGGATTCCGAATTATGGATTTTGATTATGGTATAATGAGAATGCTGTTACTTTACCCGGGAACAAAAACCTGGTGTTCTGTCTGATGGGATTTTTTGCGTTCAGCCACGCTGCATTTCTTGTATGGTTCAGCATACCTATGGCAATGATCTATGTAATCGGGTATGCATTGATCTCAAAAGAAAAGCTTACAGCCTATGTGCGTATGGTTTACTGCTGGCTGACACTTTATATGAGTATCACCACTGTCTGCCGGATATTCATCCTATGCGGAACCGGTATATGATATCGATAAGCGGATAGCAGTGCTTTTCTGGCTTTTTAATTCGCTTATAGTGCTGGGATTTGTAACACTGTATTCGCGGATTCTTATCAGGATGATAATCGCTTCGGAAGAAGAGCTGGCTGAACGTGCGAATAAGGATCGGCTTACGCATCTGTACAACAGACATTTTATGATGGAACTTCTTAAAGAAGCCTATGTTGATGATGAGGCGTATTATATTGCCATGCTTGTAAGTTCAACAAATGGATAGTGGCAGCAGATGAAAAGCTTTACATCGGAAAAAACAGCGGTAAGAACAAGGTCGTAGCCTGAACCGTTGATCTGTATGCACGCCTAATCCGTCATAGTCCAGCCGTCATCACGCCGGTTGTAGTAGAGCATGATTATACGTTCGCGGCTGATCACCGAAATTTTGCATTCATATATAAGCGTCTCGTTAGTAACGCATACCCCATCCGGCATTGTGCGTGATCCGTGGTGTGAATGATCCAGGTAACCCTTGATGTCAAATATCTGCGGCAGGCCGTCCTCATCTATCAGGCGGATCCGCATGGGTTTGATTTTTCCCTCTTTGGTGTGAAGGCATATCACGTCCACCTTTCTCCGTATTGGTTTGTTGTATGCATAATAATTAGGATCTTCCATAGCATTGTCCTCATTGATTTACTACATTATAGAACAAATGTTCTATAATGAAAAGAGCTTTTTAATATGATTTTTCATATATGATATGAGAGTTTTGCAGTAATCAGGCTCGTTTCATTTGTGTTTCATATTCATAAACTGGGTACAGCAGTATAATTCGCCTAATCTGAAAAATAAGAGCAAATATCCTGCCAATTCAGGCATATATTATTCTCCCGTTAAGCCATATACTTTAACCATAAAGCAAAGCAACAGACACAAAACACACATTACAACATTGAAAGGAGAAGCTGTTATGAAGAACGAAATGATCAATGAGAAGAAGATAAAGAGGCTGCTTGAAGCAGTAAATTCATCAAATACTCCTGTAAATGTAAATGCCGGTGATTACGATTTTGCAGAAGACGCTGATTTTGTGGAAGTCTGAAGTTAGGCCTTAAATCTGAGGGGGGGAGATGCCTATGACAGTGCAGGAAAGAGTCCGGTTATGCAGGCTGATCGAGAAAATCGACAGGGATCCGAAACATGCTAAGAGCATAGGTGTAAAAAATGTATCGAAGCTCCGGAAAAATGATTCCGGAAAATATAAAAATGACAATAGATACCATAGCGTTCCGGGAATGGCTATCTCCTGTTAAGGGCTGTGGTTACATATATATTGATATGCATCTGAGCTGAGCAGGTAGGAGATATGATTAGCCAGCCTGCAAAAAGTAGACTCCTTTCTACTACTGTGTGTGTTGTTGTTGCTGTAGCCCGGTATGATCGCTCAGATGCATGGTACTGGGCAACTTTCCTTAAAAAAAAGGATTCCGGAATACCGGAATCCTTTTTTTTCATCATCGGCGTGACAGGATTTGAACCTGCGACCTCTTCGTCCCGAACATGAATAAGTATTTTTCAAAAGTATATATTTTCTGCTGAAATAACGTAATTAAGGCGTTTTCTGATCTTCTATATCACATATCTAACACCGAATAAAATGCAATAAAAAGTACAAAGTTAGAAAACAGGTTAGAACAGAAACTCTTTGCAGATTCCTATTAAAGGATTTGCGGAGAGTTTTTTCTGCTTGCAATCAGAAGGGAGAATATGTACATGGCAGTACAGAAAAATAAAACACAGAGAAACTACACAATAGTATCCCAGAATATCATGAGGGACAGTAATCTATCGCTTAATGAGAGGGGGATGCTGCTGACTCTTTTGTCGTTACCCGACAACTGGCATCTGACAATCGACAGATGACAGAGGTGTTAGCTTATTTGCGACAGTTGAAGAGTGGTTTGGTGAGCAAAAGGAATTGGATGAAATAATGGGTAGACATTGAAATGAAACCGGTCAGTTTACAACGGATTTAAAATACTACATCATAAGAAAATCATAAACACTGATTATCCGTGGGTCAGTAACAGCGGATTCCAAAAAGTCTTTATCTCCGGTAAGAAAAAGATCTGCACCTGCATCAAGGGCAGCACGTAAGATGGGGCGGTCTTTTTCATCACGGATCAAGTTTTCATCCGCTATTGATGTTTCGGGAGTTTTTACAACTTCTATAACCGACAATGAAGTGTATAAAAAAGCATCTAGTTCGGTTATCCGTTCTGGCCATTTCTCACGAAACTTACGACGCAATTCATCTATAACATAATCGCAGGTTACCGGTTGATACGGTGAAACTAAAGCCTTTAGAAGAGCGGCAGCTGCCTTACCATTTGGAAATAGTACAGCGGATATGAAGATGTTGGTATCAATCATAACCCGCATTATGTATTTTCCTCGCGGCGTGAAGCGGTTATCCATTCGGCAACATCATCTTCACTCATAAGTCCGGTTTTTTCTGCCTCACCACCCATTTGCTCTTGAAATTTCATAAGAGCGTATACTGCTGAGTTTACTACCCTGACATTTGTGCCATCTACAATAAAAGTTACACGGTCGCCGGTATTAATACCGAGAGCTGCACGTACGTTTTTGGGGATTGTTACCTGGCCTTTAGACATTACCCTTGCATCATTTACAAATGCTGTAGCTGACATAGCACTTACCTCCTGTTATAAAAGTAGGAAAGTAGGAATTTCCTACCTAAATTCTACTAAAGAATTGGTTGCTGTTCAAGTGGTTATGCCAAGACATCTTTTGAGGATATAAATATGACACTGAAGATTTATGCAAAGGTAAAGGAAAAGGAGGCGAAGAAAGATGAAAAATAAAAAACAAAATAAAGTGGTAAGGTTAGAAAAAAGTTAGAAAAACGACATATTTTAGATAAAAATCGGCGCGACAGGATTTGAACCTGCGACCTCAGCGTCCCGAACGCTGCGCTCTACCAAACTGAGCCACGCGCCGTCATTGGGTTTCAGACGGTTTAAATTGTTACAGTACCTCGATAGGCGAAATGCCAAAATATATTCGGGAGTATCTAGTCCCGAACGCAGCGCTCTACGTGGTCAGCTTCGCTGACCCTGCTGAGCCATGCGCCGTTAAACGAATGCTTAACGATAATATTTTAATATGTCTGCCACACACGAGTGAAGCGTTATGCAGTCTGCGCGCTACGTGGTCAGCGAAGCTGACCCTGCTGCGCTACACGCCGTCGCGGACTCTTATCCGCAAACAAAAGATATTTTATAGTAATTGACCATAAGTGTCAAGGTTTAAGCGCAGCAGTCTAATCTGTCAAAACTGAAGTCTGAAACGATCTAAAGCATCTGCCCGGTATGTAAACACAAGCTCAATCTGTAAACACCTGCACCCAATAGTAACTGTAAGGGGCGCTTGCATCATAATAGCAGGCGATGCCTATGTTGGTGAAGTTGGGGTTCATGATGTTCTTCTTATGGCCGGGGGAGTTGATCCAGCTGTTCATTACCTCTGATGGTGATTTCTGGCCCGCTGCTATGTTTTCACCGGCATAGCCGTAAGGGATGCCGAGACCGTCAAGTGCTGAAAAACATTCCAGACCATTGGGCCTTGTGTGCGAGAATGTGGTGCGCAGCTCTTCAGCACGGACCTCTGCGGCTTCGCAAAGTGAAGGAGAGAGGTTGAGGGGCGCAAGACCGGCTTCAACCCTGTATTGATTGACTATATTTGTAACTTCTGTTGCGTACTCGGAGACGGAAGCCTGCTTTTCGGCCTGCGCGGCAGCTTTTTCGGCTTCTTCCTGTGCTTTAGCTGCTTCGGCAGCGGCTTTTTCGGCTTCTTCCTGCGCTTTGGCAGCTTCAGCGGCAGCCTTTTCAGCTTCTTCCTGTGCTCTGGCTTCTTCCTCGGCAGCAGCTTTTGCAGCTTCTTCATTGGCTGCATCTTCATCGGTTGCTACCGCAGTTTCATCCTCTGTGGGTTTATCTTCGTCTGCGGGATCTTCAGCATCTTCCGTATCTGTTTCTTCAGCATCCTCAAAATCTTCGGAATCTTCGGAGTCTTCTGCATCACGGTCGCCCTCTTGCATTGCGTCTTCTTCCGCGGCGGCCTGGGCAGCAGCTTCAGCCTCTTCCTTTTCTTCCGCAAGGGCATCAGCGGCAGCACGGGTATTGACAGCCCTTGTTGCTATTTCTGATTTGCTGGCATCTATACGAGCCTGGGCAGCGGCTTCCATCTCCGCACGTTCTTCTTCTGTCATTGTGCCGGAAGCTGTGCTTTCCGTATAGGCGCCGCCCAGATTATTGTCCAGGCTTTCGCTGTATTGGGCGCGGGTAGATTTGTCGGAATCCACATCCTTCTGCTTAAGCTGTGCGTATTCCAATCCAGCAAAAAGTATTAATGTAAGGAGTGCAAGTATGACCGGAGCTTTTATGTTGTGTTTTTTCATTTGGATATGTTTCCTTTCCTGTGTCTTTGTTGGGAATATGTCCTTGTAATCCGCTATAGCAATTACCTTAACTTGCTGCCATGCTGTCTTTTTTATTATAGTTTCTGGTAAAGTCTATGAAGTCTTCTTTAGGCAGTGGTTTTGAAAAATAGTAGCCTTGTACCAGGTTGGCACCGGCATTGAGTACCAGGTCAAGCTGTTCACTCGTTTCCACGCCTTCCTGTATTACATTCATTCCAAGCCTTCGCATCATTCTGATGGAATCTATCAGCAGGTGTTTTGAGTTTTCGTCTGCAGACCAGAGCAGGCCCTTGTCTGACTTAATATTTAGAAAATCCATATTTACTATGTTAGTAAGATTGGAATATCCGGTTCCATAGTCATCCAGCGAGAAGCTGAAGCCGGCTGATTTCAGCGAGCTGATGGCTGTGCTTATGCCGCTATAGGAAGTAAGGGAAGCTGACTCTGTGATCTCGAGATTTATCTGGTCGCTGGTCACGCCGTAGCTTTTCATTATTTCATCAAAGCGTACCAGAGTATCCGAGAATACGAGCTGATAGAGGCTTAAGTTTATTTCTACATATTTAAGTCCCAGCTTTTTGAACCGTTCATCTGCTATGAAGGCACAGACTTTTTCAAATACGGTAATGCCTATCTTGTCTATCTGGCCGTTTCGCTCTGCAATGGGAATCATCTCATCGGGGGGGATGAAACCAAGGTCAGGATCGTTTAATCTGAGCAGAGCTTCCGCAGAATATATCTTCTGGTTGCCGGCAAACCATATTGGCTGGTAATAGACTTCGAATCTGTCTTCTTCAAAGGCACGCCTGAGTGCATTTTCCACAGCTACTCTTCTGGACAGGTAGCGCAGATCCTTGCCGCGCTGGAGCTGTACGCCGTTTGACTTGACGGAATCCATGTCGTCGGCAAGCTCTAAGAGCATATCCGGTTCCGTTACTCCGTCATCGGGGATCACGGCAACACGTATCTGTATATTGAACTGAAGCACGGAGTCTTTGTTTTTCCATTCGTGCTCAAAGCGTCTTGCTATCTCTGCGGTGATGTCATCTATGTCCTCGTCGGATGTTTTGCGTGTAAGGAGCGTAAAATTGCTGTCGGAGAGCCTGTAGACCAGTGCGTCGGATGCAAGGTGCATCATCCAGGAAGCAATCTGGCGCAGGGCCTGGCTTCTTTCGTCATAGCCAAACATTCTGGCAAAAAACTTGTAGTTCGTGAAATTTACGCTGATAACGGAGTATCTGTCTTCGGAGTTGATCCTGCGTCTGTTTTCTTCCATGAATGTGGAACGGTTGTAGGCTCCGGATATAGGATCTATGCTGGTGTCTTCATTTTCCAGAGTGAGCATGATGCCCAGCATGGAAAGAGCCTCAGCAAAGGATTCAATCTGCAGATTCACATTTACGGCCTGTACGACAATGCCTATCAGTGAGAATGAAAAGAAAAACCAAAGCGTGGAATACATTCCCCTGCTCATGGACTTGCGGTGGCGCAGAATGTAGTATATCGCTACTATGAGGTAAGTTCCTGAGATAACATAGAGGGCGGGCATGCCTAAACCTCTGTGATAAACGCCGTTTTTATCTACATTGAACATCACACCGGTGAAAAGATTTGCTATCATTAAAAGCTCGGTTACCACCGCAGGCATGATGTAGGCAATGAGGAATCCTTTCTTCCGTATGGTGGCATTGCCGTTTATCAGCATTATATACATTGTATATGCCGGTGAAAGGGTGTTGTGCATAAAGAAATATATATAATCCATGGAGGTCCGCAGCAATAAAATAGAAGAGTTACCTGCGCAGAGCGGCGTCAGAAGACTGCTTGTCAGGTCTGCGGCGGATACAACCGTTATATTTATCAATATGAAAAGAAAGACTTTACTGTGAGCCTTTTGAATAAGCTTCCTGTTCAGAACATAGAACATACAGGAGCATGACAGTATAATTGCACATGTGTAAAAGAATATCTCGTACATCCGGACGTTAAAAATCCCCCATAAAGCATTACATTCAGCTGCCAGCCCCCTCGCCGGATCAGGGTACATACCCTCCACTCATTATATCATCATGTTGTCTTAAGGAAAAGGTTTTCTTGAAAAAAGGGGGGTACAATGGTACAATTTAATTTGGATTTTTGTCGTTTGGCGGAGATTATGTAAACGAATGTTATCAATATGTTTTTCAATGTCGGCGCTTTTGATATCGCTGTTCATATTGTACAACCTCTTCAGGCTCAGCAGGGTAAAAAACAGACAGAATATGTTTTTTGTTGCCTTTATCCTGAGCAATTGCTCAACGGCTTTTTCCATGCTGTGCGGTGATATGGCGGAGATGTACCACATCCCTAATGCCGTGGCTGTCATGGATGTCATGAGTTTCCTTTATTATGTCCTGCACATTATAGCCGGCATATGTTTCTATCTTTATATACTCAGCCACATAAGGGCCTGGAGGTCCCTGAATAAACCGCAGAGAGCCGCGATACTGTTCCCGACTATTGTTGCCGAGGCTGTTATAATGCTGAACCCCTGGTTTCATTGGATATATTACTACGATGAAATGGGAGAGTACCACAGGGGAAAATATATTGCGATAGTATATGCGGTTACGGCGGTATATCTTGTGGGTGTGATATATCAGATAATACGCAACCGGACTGATATTTCCATCAGAAAGATCATCATTGTGCTGTCCGGAATGTCTTTTTCGGTAGCAGCGGTTATCCTTCAGCTGTTTATACCGGATTCCGCTATTGAGACGGTCTCTATATCGTTAGTTACGCTGGTATTTTTCCTTACGATACAGAATCCCAGGGAAAATCTGGACCCGGAAATGTCTGTTTTCAGCAGGCATGCCTTTGAGGACATGATACACTCATATTACCTGTCGGGAAGGGATTTTCGCTTTATCTGCATATATGTAGATGATTATTCGGAACATACCGGAATGGAAAATGATCCCGGTCTGGTTGAGGAATTTGTGGAGTTTTTAAATGATGTAGGTAAAGGCACGAATATATACCACATTGACAGGGCTGAGTTTGCTATAGAGATCACGGATCCGGTTCCCGGGCAGGTGGACAAGATAATTGCTGATATCCGAATACGCTTTGAAAAAACATGGAAAATCTTCGGGAGGGACGAGCTCTTTTCCGTAAGCATACTAAGCCTCAGACTTCCTGAAGATGTTAAGGCAGAACCTGTATTTTATTCCGTATTGAGGCGATTCCATGACAGTGAAAAGGTTAAGTCTGTTTATACGGTCAGAGATCTGGAGATTAAGGATATAGAGAGGGATCATCAGATTACGGTGGCGCTTTCCAGAGCTATAGAAAAAAAGACATTGGAAATGCGATATAACCCAATATATTCTCTTGAAAGCAAAAAAATCTCAGGTCTGATCGCAACCCTGCGATTCTTTGATGATGCTACCGGTTATGTTTATGATGACGAGATATTCCGTTTTGCGGAAAGCGGCGGATATATCATGCATGTGGCAAATATAGTTTTTGAAAAGACTGCGCAATTTATTAAGGAAAATAAACTGCAGGAAGCCGGCATAGATTTTATTGGTATCAGGGTATATCCTACCATGACCATGCATTATAACCTTTTGCCCGGACTGTTTGGATATATGGAAAAAAACGGTGTAGACAGGAACCGTATTTATATAATGATGTCTGAATCAACCCTTGCCAATGCAACTGAAAGCTTTCGCAGGACTATAAAAAATCTGGACAAAACGGGCGGGAAGCTCTGTCTGGAGGATTACGGTGGTGGATATACGGATATTTCTACCATTTATGATATGCCCATTGATGTGATAAGTATAAACCGTAAGGTCGTGGCGGATGCGGTAAGCAATAAGAGCGCAAAATTGGCTATGGAATCTGCAATGGATCTGGCTCATCACCTCAATATGGAGACTATGGTCAGCGGAATTAATGATGCGGAGTACTATTCCATGATAGAAAGTACCGACTGCGATTATGCAACCGGCAGCTACTTCTTTGAACAGCTGGATGAATCGGGCTTTATAAGAGCATTGGAAGCCAATGATGAAAACGCCGGAGAAACAAATGATGAAAAGTCTGAAACTGACAGGGAAGGTGAAGCGACATGAATGTTAATATCTATTTTGACATAGTGGCGCTTGCCATGGAGATCGTGCTTCTTGTCTGTTTCAAAAATAAGAGGCGTATCGGGATAACGGCCTTTCGGGTATTCTATTATCTGATGATCACCCAGCTCGGGGTAACACTGCTTGGAATGGCTACAGCTATCATAGATGTGGAGCTGAGTACGGAACCGGGTGTGGTAGGATATACCCTTAATACCGTATATATGTTTTTGTGCGTATTTATTCTGACGATGAGTGCGCTGTATTTTGTCAGTCTGATCAAGCTGGACAGGCAGGTTTCGCAAAGATGGCTTATCCTGATATATATGCCTTCATCTTTTACGCTTATTGCTGCCACGGCAGTTAATGTGATAGCGGCCGACCAGGGACTGAGCCTGTTTGAGCTTCGTTCAACGCCTTTTGCGCATGGTTTCATCCTGGTGATGGTGGCCTATTATATGCTGACCATAATAGGCGTATCTATAAGATACTGGAAGCAGATCAACAGACAGGTGGCCGGGCATGTGGCGGTGGCAGCTCTTATCACAATGCTGGTAACGGCAGGGCAGTATTTCATAAATACGATCCGGTTCCAGGGCTTTGTGGTATCGCTGGTGCTGGTGGATCTGTTTTTTGAAGTGCTGAGACCCGAGGAACTCTTCGACATGTCGGATGCCATGCGCAAGAATTACCTTTATGATTTCACCAAAGAGGATTACCTGCTCAAGAAGAAATTTCACATTATCGTTATAAAGGTGCTGGATTATAAGGTGTTAGCAGAGGCGCTGGGCTTTGACAATGCAGAAGGTTTTATGAAGCTCATAACCAATTACCTGATGGGACTTGGGTATAAAGGGACTGTTTACCGTGCAGACAACAGTGTCCTTGTGTTTAAGACATCGGAGCTTCCGAAGAAAGAAGCGGAAACACTCAGGCAGACTGTGGCAGCACGTTTTGAAAAGGTATGGTCGCCTGCTATTTCCGAAGTGATCCTGACGGCAGAGGTCATAAGTCTGTCAGCACCGGAACAGTTAAAGGATTTTGATGCTTTTTCCGATTTCCTGAAGGCATACATCCATACGAAGGGACGGCTTGATGCGGAAAATGGTGTGGAAAAGCTGCTGATAGACAATAAGAGCAAACATATGCTGGAAGCTATAAAAAGAGCTTTGGCGGATAATACTTTCCAGGTGTACTATCAGCCCATATATTCTACTGCTGAAAAAAAAATCGTGGCAGCAGAAGCGCTTATCAGGCTTTTTGATCCGGAATACGGCTTCATGCCTCCGGAAGACATGATAAGAATGGCTGAAAGTGAGGGGTACATACTGCAGATTGGCAAGATAGTGTTCCGTAAGGTATGTGAGTTTTACAGGGATAATGAGCTGGACAGAAAAGGAATAGAATATGTAGAGGTAAATCTTTCGCCCATACAGTGTGCACAGCGGAAGATGGCTGAGGAATTCGAAGCCATAATGAAAGAGTATGGCATAAAACCCAAGCAGATCAATTTCGAGATAACGGAAACTGCCACCACGAATGAGGTGGATAACTTCATAAGAAATATGAAGAACTTCTATCTTCGTGGTATAGATCTGTCTCTGGACGACTATGGGACGGGATATTCCAATATTTCTTATCTGTATCATGTGCCTTTTACAGTGATGAAGATAGACAAGTCCATACTTTGGTCGGCGGAGAAAAACGAGAAGGCTAAAGTTACCCTTGAAAACACCTATAAGCTGGCGAAAAAACTTAAGCTCAAAGTGGTGCAGGAGGGCGTAGAAAATGAGGAACAGATAAAGAGACTTTTAGAACTGGAATGCGATTATTTCCAGGGATATTATTTCTCGAAGCCTGTTAATGGTGAGGAGTTTATGAAATATCTTAAGGATTTCAAATTGCCGGAGGTGTGCAAGTAAGCTGTGATGGTGAGTAGTATCATGGCCCTTTTAAATGGAATGGGGTATAAAAATTATATGCTTTCGCAGGATCTGCGCTATGCTTCATTTGTGATGGAGGAAAACTATTACCTTAATGTGCTCTGTTTCTTTGATGAAAGGACAACGGTCAGCAGTGATGCGCAGATGAACGGCTTTGTTACATATATAAAGGAAAAACTAAGCTACGGCAAGGACAAGGATGTCCATTTCCTGCGTGTAATCTGTGCTGATTCAGCCTACATAATACAGCGCTGTGACAATAGGAAAGAAAATGAATGGTATATAGATACGGCAACAGCGAAGCTTATAGTGCCGGAGTGGAGTATAGAGGATTTTTATGGACTCCGGGGGAAGCTTGATATACTGCTTGCGGAATCAGGATTTGATATGGGGATAGCTGAAGCTGTACGGGTGGAGGCAGAAAAAAAACAAAAGGCTATTGAAAGCAATCCTGCCATTTTAAAGCCGAAGAAAAATAGCACTGCCGTGATGTCTTATGACAAATCTTCAGTACCATGGCTTACCTTTGGATTGATAATAGCCAATGTGGTCATGTATTTAATGCAGGTAACCGGTATAGTGAATGAAGATGCCTATGTGCTGACAAATGATATAATAGGGAAGCCTTTGGAGTGGTATCGTTTTCTGACATATGGCTTCCTGCACGGGTCTCTTGCTCATATTGTTAATAATATGATCGTCCTGTACGCGGCGGGCTCTGCATTAGAAAAGATGTCAGGGCGGGTGGCATATACGGTGGTATATTTTGTGTCGTTGATAGCAGGTGGTTTTTTTTCAGTCTGGTATCATACAAATGTGGGAATACTGTATACCTCACTGGGAGCATCAGGTGCAATATACGGGCTTACAGGCGGAGTCATAGCCGGGATAGTGATGCTTGGATATATGAGGCGCAGGGAAACTGTGATAAGGGTGCTAATAGCAGTGGCTCTGCTTTTTATTCCGGTAAATGCATCTGACGGATCAACAGTTGACTTTGCTGCGCATCTTGGGGGATTTGTAGCTGGTTTTGTGCTGGAAGGCATCATGCTTATAATAGTGAGCCTGCTGGAAGGTAAAAAAACAAAAAGATAGAACAAACAAGAAGACGATATGGGGAGGAGAATCTGTGAAGATAAATATTTATTACGGTGGAAGAGGACTTATCGGTGATCCGTCGCTTACTGTTATCAAGCAGATGGTGTCGGTTTTCCGTGAGCTGAATGTCAAGGTTGAACGATTTGACCTTTTTGAGCATAAAAATGAGATGACAAAGCTTCCGCAGACATTAAAGGAGGCTGACGGGATAATACTTGCATCTACGGTGGAATGGCACGGATGCGGCGGCTATATGGCAAGCTTTCTGGATGCCTGCTGGCTTTACGGAGATAAGGAAAAGATCGCCTCTCTTTATATGGCACCGGTAGTAATGTCTACTACCTATGGCGAGAAAGAAGGAGAGCTGGATCTTAATAATGCCTGGATATCTTTGGGGGGGCTTACCTGTCAGGGGATTTCCGGCTATGCGCCTGAGGCAGCAGAGCTTGAGAACAATGAGGTCTATAAAAAGCTTATCGAAGATACTGCCGGAGATATTTACCGTGCAGTAAGCCGCAGGGTAAAGAGTCTGCCTACCAGCCATGGCGTTGTGAGGCAGGTGGTTTACAGGACACTTAATACCACCTATACGCAGGATGAGACAGACCGGCTTTCAGAGTATGCATCTGATGAGAAATATGTGGAAAAGCAGAAAGAGGACATCAGGCTGTTGGCAGATCTGTTTAAGAATAAGCTTGATGATGGCGGGAAAGACAGTGAGAGGATACCGGATCTCTTCCAGAAGCACTTCAGGGCAAAGAGCGGAACAGATCTTAAATACAAGATTTCACTTAAGGATGCATCCAAAGCACTGACCATAAGAATAGAAGGAGCTGATCTGGTAATCGGTTACGGAGAGGCTGTAAATCCTGATATGGAGCTTACCATGGAAACATCTGTATTAAACGAGATTACAGATGGGCGCAAGACCTTCCAGGGGGCATTTATGGAAGGAAAGCTTATTTCAAGGGGGGACCTGGCTAACTTAAGGCTTCTGGATGAACTGTTTCCGTTTATGAATGATCTGCTGACCGGTGGTAGGCAGTAGATAAATTTAAGGTTTTAATATATAATCAAAAGAGTGCCCAAAATCAGAGTTTTGTTCGGGCTGAATTGATTTGATTTTACAATATTTATAAACACATAAAAAAGAAAAGGGGGCTTTTTATGAGCGAGAAATTTCCCATGGCATTACCTGAAGGAACGGTGCTTGCGGGACAGTATATTGTAGAAAAAGTGCTGGGGCAGGGCGGTTTTGGTATTACTTATGCCGCATCTGATCATAAGTCGGGTAATAAAGTGGCTGTAAAGGAATTTTTCCCTGATACAATGGCTACCAGGCAGGGAACTACGGTCCTTCCTTTTACAGGAGAGCGTGGCACAAGCTTTGACTATGGCAAGGATCGTTTTCTGGATGAGGCCCAGACTCTGGCGCAGTTCATAGGAAATGAAAATATAGTCCGTATACATACTTACTTTGAAGAAAACGGTACTGCGTATTTCGTAATGGATTTTGTGGAAGGTACCAGTTTTGATGTATATATCCGCGAGCATGGCGGAAAGCTTGACTGGGAAGAAACGGCCAAGATCCTTATCCCTATCATGGATGCCCTGGGTGCAGTACATTCCAAAGGTATAGTACACCGTGATGTTACTCCTGATAATATATATATTACAAAAGACGGCGGCGTAAAGCTGCTGGATTTCGGCGCAGCCAGATATTCACTTGGCGACAAGAGCCGCTCTCTTGATGTGGTGCTTAAGCACGGATTCGCTCCCAAGGAACAGTATACAAGACATGGAAAGCAGGGACCCTTTACCGATATATACGCTCTGGGTGCAACATTCTACTATGCCCTGACCGGTAAGCGTCCCCCTGACAGCATAGACCGTATGGAAGAGGACGAGTTGGTTCCTCCCAGCAGATTAGGGGCTGTTATAACCAAGGATGCGGAAGACGCCATCATGATGGCTATGAATGTGCAGCCTCAGGAACGTTTCCAGAGTATGCTTGCATTTAAGAATGCCATGCTGATTTCAAAGGAAGCGGCAGAGAAAGAAAGAACGGAAGAACTTCAGGTGCGTCAGGTGACTGAGGTTCAGCCTATACAGGCATCCCAGAATATTCCTGCATCGCAGGCTATACCTGTGTCCCAGACAATCCCATCATCACAGAATATACCGGCGTCACAGACAATACCTGCGTCTCAGGCAATTCCGTCATCACAGAATATACCGGCGTCACAGACAATACCTGCGTCCCAGGCAATTCCGTCATCACAGACGATACCATCATCCCAGACAATTCCCGCATCACAGACTGATGCCGGAAATGTGGGAGTGACCTCTCAGAATCCTGCTGAAGGTGTGGGAGTCACTATGCAGAATCCCAATACAGGTGCAGGCGTGACAGGGCAGAATACGACTGAGGGAATAGGAACTACTGTTGCTGCAGGTTACGGCGGTTCCGGAAATCCTGCGTCCATGCAGGTACCTCCTGTGAAGCCGCAGAAGAAAAAAGGTGCACTGGCTCTGCTTCTTATACCGGTTGCCCTTATTGCTGTAGTGCTTGTAATAGTTCTTGCTGCTGTGGGCATCATAGTTGTAAAGCCCGGCATACAGTACAGCAGCGCTGATAAAAAGCTTACGGAAGAAAAGGATTATGACGGCGCCATAGAGGGATTCACAGCTCTTGGTGATTACAAAGATTCTGCAGAAAAAGTTAAGGAAGCCAAGTACCTGAAAGCCGGAGATCTGGCAAAGAACGGCTCTTATGACGAGGCCATCGAGATTTATGAGGAGCTTAAGAATTATAAAAAGTCTTCGGATAAGCTGGATGAGGCAACCTATGATAAGGCTAAGGAACTGATGGCTGATAAGGATTATGACGCGGCTGAAAAGCTGTTCAAGTCATTAGGCAACTATGACGACTCAAAGAAGCAGCTGCAGGAAATATCATTCTTAAAGGCTGAAAAGCTTTATGAGGATGGAGATTTTGAAGGCGCTTACACTGCATTTTCCGAACTTTACAACGAAGGCTACCGTGCAGACGAGGCTGCAACCTACATGAGCCAGATGACTTACGATCTGGGCTGCCAGTATCTTGACGAGGGCAGTTATGAAGAGGCGATCAGCTGCTTTGAACAGTGCGGCGACTATGATATGGTCAACAACGCAAAGTGGGGATATGTACAGGCTCATTACAATAATACCGATACTACAACTTACGAATATCTGTCAGATCTGTACTACGATGGATACAGTGGAGCATCCACAGCTTATGAAGAACTGTATGCATGGAATCTCCAGATACTTGGCTGGAACACTTCTGAATACGATACTACAAATTATTACAGCTCTTTGAGTGTTACTGATGAGTGGTACTGCCATATTATGCTGACGGGTGGCGCACCCGGTGAGTCCACATCCCTGTCCTGGTCCCTTACCATTAATGGTACGAATTACAACTACATGGGCGAGATAGATGGACTTGACAGCAATGGCGACTATGGTTATGCAAGCGCATACTATACCGCAGGAAGCGGAACGGCGGGCACTCTTGAGTATGTATTTTATGATGCAAACGGCTATGAACTGGCATCTTCGTCAGTTGAACTGTACTAGAGCCGGGCTTACGATTTTGTCGGTATGACTCTGTAGGGAGTCGTTAAGCGTTGATAAAAGGCGTGAAATGTTGTATCATTAATTACTAATCGTCTTGCAGGGGGGATTGATAAATCACCCTGCGTTGTGTTGAAATTCATGCAGGGGGAGGTGAGTCTTATGAGCGATAAGTATCCTATGGCATTAGCTCAGGGTACGGTCCTTGCGGGACAGTATATCATAGAAAGAGTACTGGGCCAGGGCGGATTTGGGATCACCTACGCTGCAACAGATCATAAGACCGGCAATAAAGTTGCCCTTAAGGAATTTTTCCCCGATACCATGGCCACCAGGCAGGGGACTACGGTCGTTTCTTTTACCGGAGAGCGGGGCGAAAGCTTTGCATACGGTAAGGACCGCTTTCTTGATGAAGCCCAGACACTTGCACAGTTTATCGGAAATGAAAATATAGTCCGTATCCATACTTATTTTGAAGAAAATGGTACGGCATATTTCGTCATGGATTATGTGGAAGGTACCAGCTTTGATGTCTATATCCGCGAACATGGCGGCAAGCTTGACTGGGAAGAAACTGCTAAAATTCTCATTCCGGTTATGGATGCTCTGGGTGCAGTGCATTCCAAGGGAATCGTACACCGTGATGTTACTCCCGATAATATATATATTACAAAAGACGGCGGCGTAAAGCTGCTGGATTTCGGTGCGGCCAGGTACTCTCTTGGTGACAAGAGCCGCTCACTTGATGTGGTATTAAAGCACGGCTTTGCGCCTAAGGAGCAGTATACAAGGCGCGGAAAGCAGGGACCGTTTACGGATATCTATGCATTGGGAGCTACTTTCTATTTTGCACTTACCGGGAAAAGACCACCTGACAGTATAGACCGTATAGAGGATGATGAGCTGATTCCTCCCAGCAGGCTGGGGGCGAAGATATCTCCTGCTGCTGAGGAAGCAATCCTTATGGCAATGAATGTTCAGCCTCAGGAGCGCTTTCAGAGCATGAAAGCTTTCAAGAATGCCATGCTTATATCAAAGGAAGAGGCTGAGAAAGCACGGACAGAGATACCACAGGTGCGTTGGAATGTTCCTGCAGCGGGAGCAGATGCGTCTGTTTCCATGGCTGGTTCCGGTATCACAAATTCGCAGACTATACCTGCATCGCAGGTAATAACACCTTCTCAGACAATAACAAATTCGCAGGTAATAACGCCTTCTCAGACAATAACAAATTCGCAGGTAATAACGCCTTCTCAGACAATAACGAATTCACAGGTAATAGCACCTTCTCAGGCTATACCGGATTCGCGAACCGTAATGCCGGCACAAACGACTACTTCCTCACAGCAGCCGCAGACAGTATACGGTAATCAGGCGTCAGATGTACAGGGGGGGATGCAGTCCCGGGAAATGGGTGGTCAGGTCCGGAATCAGATGCCGAATCCCGGCCAGGGGGGCGGATACCCGCCAAATGGTGGTGCATATCCTAACCAGGGTAGTGCCATGCCTCCTAAGAAGAAAAAGTCTGCACTTCCAATTGTACTCGCGCTGGCAGCGGTGTTCTTCCTTTTAATAACCGGTGGAATCATTGCTGCGGTATTCGTGGTTATAGGCCTAAGCGGAAGGTCCGGCAATGATGAAAATGATAATACCTACGCTGAGAATAATATAGATGACGAAGATGAACATGATTCGGATCACGATCCTTTAATCGGTGATGATGACGATGATGACGATCGGGATCATTCCGATGGCGGC
>CAMOJK010000045.1 GCA_946616835.1 uncultured Lachnospiraceae bacterium | reverse complement strand
CCCGACACCCGGCCAAGCTTCATGGAGTCCACATTTATTACCGAAGGTGTTGGAGTAACACTTGTGCGTCTTACTGTCTTAACTGATGCCCTGTTTGAATAAACCACGGCTTCCAGGGTAGCAAAAAATGCTTTCAGGAACTCCTTATTATTCTTTACAAAGGTGCCCTGAGGCTTGTGTATGAAATCGACAGCACCCAGTTCCAATGCTTCCATGGTGATCTTGGCACCCTCGTCAGTAGCTGAGGAAAGTACCATGACTCTTTCTTCCCTCTTAAGCTTCTCAAGCTCCCTGAGGAAATCCAGGCCGTTCATCCTGGGCATATTTATGTCTGTCACTATTCCGTCGAACTTCTTTGTCTTAAGGATTTCCAGTGCCTCAAGACCGTCCTTTGCGGTAGCTTCAACATGAAATCTGCTATCAGAGTTTATTATATCACAAAGCATTCTTCTCATGAGTGCAGAGTCATCTATAAACAAAATTTTTTTTGCCATTTTACTCCTTTCCGCCGGATTTTACCGGCACCTCAAAGAGAATCCGCAAAGGCTCTGTATCAGCTTCCTGTCTGATGTCTCCTTGCCTTGCGCTGCTCATCAAAAATGAACTTAATAATGTCTTCCCTGTCACCGCCATCCAGGAAGAGAAATTCTCCTCTGTACTCGGTATTCCTGGGATTTGCTGCTGAAGGATCCACATAAAGCAGCCTTACTACCACATCATATTTCTTATTTTCCCCGCGGACATTCATTATGAACCTGACATGTACAAGTCCACCCTTTTTAAAATGTGCTGCCGAGACAAACTTCATCCCACCGCCGCTTATATCCATAATAACGCACTTTTCAGTGGGATCCACCATGGTATTAAGCACATGGGTATTCATATAGTTCTGTGCTTCAGGTGCGTCCAGCTCCCTCGCAGTCATTCCCATTATGCAGTCAAACCTGAAAAACTCACGCCTCTGTACCTTTACCACATCAGTATTCAGCGCCAGCACAGCAACCGAAACATTAGCATCGTTGCGCCTGTCTATAACCTCCGTCTCGCAGGAATAAAGCCCCTTCTTAGCATAAAGAAAAAGCTTATACTCATCTCCCACATCAAGGACTATCATCCTGCCATGATCCATAGGCATCACTATCTCTATGGTATCATCATCAGGAATGTCATAAACCTTCGTGATATAACTGCTTTTTTTCAGTTCATCGTCACCTATACGGTCATCGAGTTTTTCAATATCCACTCGCCTGCCGGGTTCCATTATATCTGTTATGTTCATGTGTTTTTCTTATTGACCACAATATGCGAGAAAAATGCGGCCATCCCTCTCTTCTTTACATTTCCTGTTGTTTCAAGTCCTTCAAGCTTCTCTGCGATCATCCTGTACGCCTTTGCAGACTCCGCATTAGGATGTGCCAGGGAAACCGGCTTCTGCTGCATCACGGCAGCTGCTAACATCTTATCCTGCGGTACCGCTCCCAGATACTCCAGCGGTACACCCAGATATCTGGCTACAACAACATTCAGTTTATTAAACAAAAGCTCTCCGTCTGCCATCCGGTCCACCCTGTTCGATATGACCTTTATCTTTGAATTTTCCTTGGAAAACCTCGGGTGTCTGTTAAGTGCCTTCAGTAACGAATAGGAATCCGTTATTGATGTGGGTTCCGGTGTGGTCACAAGTATGATCTCACCGCTTGCAACTAAGAATTCCAGCACCGCATCTGATATTCCTGCACCCGTATCTATTATTATGACATCCGCTATGGCATCGAGCTCAGCCAGATTCCTGATTATGAGCGTTAAGTATTCCCTGCCCAAATTAGACAGGCCCGCTATGCCGGACCCACCCGAGATAAATCCCACGCCTCCCGGCCCCCAGGTTATGACATCTTTAATATTCATATTCTGGTAGATCAGGTCACTTAGATTGTGCTCCGGAACCGTACCGAACATTATCTCTATATTAGCCAGACCGAAATCGGCATCAAGGATTATCACCCGCTTACCCATATTCTGGAACTGCACGGCGAGATTTATGGACGTGTTGGACTTACCCACACCGCCTTTACCGCTGGTGACCGTTATAACCCGGGCCAAAGGACGCTGCGCTACCGCACCGCCGTTTGCCCTGACCATATTTCTTAACTGTTCCGCCTGGTCTGCCATTTAATTTCCGCCTAATAATTTTTTAACCGTTTCCTGTGCATCAAATATATCAATATCATCCGGAACATTCTGTCCGTTGGTTATATAGCTCATGGGGGCTCCCGTATGCATATGGAGATTCAGGAGATTCCCCAGTGCATCTGTTTCGTCCAGCTTTGTAAAGATCAGCCTGTAATCCCCTATCTCCTTATAGGCATCTGCCACCTCCACAAGATCCCGATATTTCGTAGTAGCAGATACTACAAGATAAACCTCTGCATTACCGACTTCCTTAAGTGCGGACACAAGCTCCAGGTTATTCTTCTTAAGCTCCTCATTCCGGTGGGAATGACCTATGGTATCAATAAATACATAATCGTAATCCCTGTATATTTCCAGATTTTCAAGCACTTCCTCCGTGCTGTAGAGAACATGGAATGGTGTCTCCAGTATCTGGGAATACGCCCTGAGCTGATCTGCCGCCTTTATCCTATAAGTATCCGTAGTAAACAGGGCTATGTTCTTTTTCTGTTTTATCTTAAGATTTGCTGCAAGCTTTGCCAGGGTTGTAGTCTTGCCAACACCGGTAGGTCCTATCAGCACTATTATCCTGCATTCATTTCCGTTTGGCTGTATTGTCTCAGGTCTGCCGAATTTAAGTATGATCTTCTGGTAGATATCCGAAAGGATATGTTCCATCTTTACTTCCTTGGCTGAATCCATTTCAAGCTCATCAACCATCTGGTTTGCAACAGTCTCATTTACCTCATTGTCAACCAGTGTCTTATATAAAAGCTTAAGGAAAGCCTCTCTCTCGGAATTCTTTTCATTCTCAACAGGAGCCGCAGCTGTATCAGTATTACGCACATCTTTCTGTGCATCCTCTTTTGCTGACGCATCACGGCCGAATTTCTGCTGCAAAAGATTTTCTATATGGTCAAGCTTTTCTTCCATCAGCGTGTCACTGCTGTGTCCGCCTGCGGAAGGCTCCGAAGACACACCTCTGCCTGTACCGGACACGTCCTCTGCTGCCTTATTGTCCTGTTTGGTTCCTGCATCTGCCCTTTTTGCCGCATTGGCATTAACAGAAGAAACTTCTGCACGCTTTCTTGCGCGGTCAATGGACGCAATCCCCTCACGGATCTTCTTTTCCTTATCGGACTCATCCTCCGTAGCCACATTTATCCTGACCATACGTCTTGCAAAGATCTTGCCCTTAGGCCTCACATTGACTATATCCGAAGAAATCACCGTTATGTCGGGACCAAGCTGCTTTTTAGCTTCTTTTTCAGCAGCCTCCCTTGTTTTTCCTATAAACGGAATAATGTTCATTTTATGCGCTCACCATCCCGATGCTCTTAAGCTGAACATCGCTCTCTACTTCATTATACGACAAAACTGCCAGATCTTTATAATAATCTTCGGTAAGTCGTTTATAATACATTCGGACTACCGGCGAAGTAAGCACTATCGCATTTCTGCCCAGATTCTCCATCTTCTCGACAGCCTTGCCGGTACTGTCTATGATCGCCCTTACGCGGTCCGGTGCCAGGGTGATATAAGCCCCTTGTTCGGATTGCTTGACGCTTCCCATTATCTCCTGCTCAAGCTTGGGATCCAGAGTCACTACCTGTGCCATATCCTCTCCCGCAAAATACTTATTTGAAATGGCGCGCTTAAGCGACTGGCGCACATATTCTGTCAGAAGATCCGTATCTCTGGTAGTGGTCGCCCTGTCTGCAAGGGATTCGAATATAGTAAGCAGATCCCTTATGGATATGCCCTCCATCAGGAGATTCTGAAGGACTTTCTGTATCTCTCCTAATCCCAGAAGCTTGGGAGTAAGTTCCTCCACAATAGCCGGATTGGACTCCTTGAGATTATCAACCAGTGACTGTACATCCTGCCTGGTAAGGAGCTCTGCAATATGGGATTTTATAACTTCCGTCAGATGGGTCGCGATTATTGAAGGCGGATCCACCACCGTATAGCCGTAAGACTCTGCCCTCTCTCTCTGTCCCTCAGTGATCCAGAGTGCAGGAAGATGGAAAGACGGCTCTATAGTAGGGATACCTGTGATCTCTTCCTCCACGCTTCCGGGATTCATTGCCAGATAATGGTCAAAAAGAATCTCGCCCTCTGAGCACTGTATACCTTTTATCTTAATTATATATTGGTTAGGGTTGAGCTGTATATTGTCACGCAGTCTTATGATAGGCACCACCGTACCAAGCTCCAATGCCACCTGACGTCTTATCATTACAACCCTGTCTAAAAGATCTCCGCCCTGGCTTGCATCCGCAAGAGGGATGATACCATAGCCGAATTCCAGTTCTATGGGATCCACCTGCAGAAGCGATGTAACATTTTCCGGCTTTCTTATCTCCTCTGCCTCCGCCACTTCGCCCTGCTCCACGGATTCCTCCACCTTTGCCTTTTTCATCATGTTGTCCATGCGCTTTCCTATGATGATAAATACGATACCCAGCGGCACAAAGATAAATATCTGCAGCGGAGTTATTACGCCGAGCAGTATCAGCACAGCTCCGACTATGTACATAGCTTTGGGCAGACCAAAAAGCTGTTTTAAGAGCACATTTCCGAAATCCGCATCCTTTGAACCCTTTGTAACCAGCACGCCGGTGGAAAGAGATATAAGGAGTGATGGAATCGCAGAAACCAGTCCGTCACCAATGGTCAACACCACATAAGTATTGAGAGCCTCCTGGAACGGCATATTCATACGGAGCATCCCCATTGCAATGCCGCCCACGATATTTACAGCCGATATAAGAAGACCTGCGGTAGCATCTCCCTTAACGTACTTCACGGCACCGTCCATAGCTCCGAAAAAGCTTGCTTCTTCCTGTATCTTGTCACGCCTTCTTTTTGCTTCCTGATCGTCTATGGCACCGGTATTAAGGTCCGCATCTATTGCCATCTGCTTACCTGGCATGGCATCCAGGGTAAACCTAGCCGTTACTTCAGCAACACGTTCGGAGCCTTTGTTGATGACCATGAACTGTACTATCAGCAGTATGGCAAAAACTATGATACCCATTATCAGGTCGCCGCCGCCCACGAACTGTCCGAAGGTCTCCACCACATTACCCGGACTGCCTGTAGTAAGGATCAGACGTGTAGATGATATATTCAAAGAAATCCTGAATAATGTGGTAAACAGGAGCAGCGTCGGGAAAAACGACATATCCAGCGCTTCTTTTGAAAACATTGCGGAAAAGAGCACGGAAAATGCTACTGCCATATTTACTGCAAGCAGAATGTCCAGCATCCAGGAAGGAATTGGGACTATCATCATTACAAAAGCCGCCAGCACATAAACGGCCACGACTATGTCGCCGCCTGCCAGCAGCCTCTTACCCGGTGCTTTTTTTGCTTCTGCTCCAGCCATCTGTTCTCTATTTTCCTACAAACTCATATTCTTCCGGTCTTCCAAACCGATAACCGAAATGACAGCCCGTAAAATCCAAACGGTCATTTATTCTTTATCTCTCCACTGGAGGATACTCTGCCCTCCGCACGGTATACAGCCGCAAGGATTTCAGCAACCGGTACATAAAGCTCCGGCGGGATTTCATCCCCCACTTCGGTGTTAGCATAGAGAGCCCTCGCCAAAGGTTTATTTTCAACTATCTCTATACTGTGTTCTCTCGCAGCTTCCTTTATCTTCTGAGCCATATAGTCGGCACCCTTTGCCAGTACTAAAGGTGCCTCGGCCACTTTTTTATCGTACTTGATCGCCACCGCAAAATGCGTCGGGTTCGTGATGACCACATCAGCCTGCGGCAGATTGTTCATCATCCTGCGCCTTGATGCCTGCATCATTCTCTGACGTATCTTGCCCTTAATCTGCGGATCACCTTCAGTGGACTTGTACTCTTCCTTGACTTCCTGCTTGGTCATCCTCATATCACGCATGAATTTCCATTTCTGGAAGCCGAAATCCGCAAAAGCCACCACCACAAAAACGGCGGCAATCTTCAGTCCCGTATTGATAAGTATATCCCCGGCTTTTTTCACTGCCTCTATCACGGGGATATCATAAACGGTATACAGAAGATATATACTGTCTACCAAATCATTATAAATGATTGCAAACATAACTGCAATTTTTAATACAGATTTAAGGAGTTCCACCAGCTTTGAAACCGAAAAAATGCGCTTCACTCCGTTTATGGGATTCAGTTTACTTAACTTCGGCGCTAACGGTTTCCTGGTTGGCTTCCATTTTACCTGGGCAACATCCGCCACAAAGGCTATTGCAAGACCCATGAGCAAAAACGGCAGGATAATAAGCATTATCCTGATCAAGGCATAGCTAATAGCATCACTGTAAGCCTTCGTGGCACTTTCATATGACGGCAGCCTTACAAAATAATGCATACGGTTATAAAAAAAAGTGAACACATCCCTGATCTGCCCTGCCATGACAGATGTGTACAGCTTAAGCATGATAAAGAGTCCCAAAAGCGTAAAGGAGCTTGCCAGGTCCTGGCTCTTTGCCACCTGGCCTTCTTTTCTCGCATCTTCCAGCTTTTTGGAAGTAGGCTGTTCAGTCTTCTCGCCCCCGGGACCTTCCTGTGCGAAAAACTGAAGATCATACTTAAGCATTGTTCAGTTCCTCTATGGCATCATTGCCTTTACAAAAGTCGCAATATTTGTCTTCATCTGCAGAAATATAATATCCGCCGCATGCGGCATTATGCTTACAGTCACATACAGGACTATCAGCCCCGCCATGCTTTTTATCTGTATTCCCACCGCAAACATATTCATCTGCGGTGCGATCTTTGCCATCACACCGAGCATACAGTTCACTATGAGTATCACGGCAAATACGGGAAGCGCTATCCTGAAGCCTATCATGATGTAATCAGCCATAAATCCCAGCAGGCCGTCATAAAATGCCTGCAGCTCAAAAACAGTCTTTCCCACGGGTATCAGTGTAAAAGTCTCCCCCAGCGCCTGCAGCAGATACCTGTGCAGCCCCGTAACCATAAAGAGCAGAAGAAACACATACTGGTAAAGATACCCGGTCACAGTTGTATTCTGCTGCGTAACCGGATCCATCTGGGCAGACATGGAAAAACCTATATCAGTATCAACAATCTGACCTGCGAAAGCCGAAATCTGCATTGCTACATTGGCAGAAAAACCTATCACAAGACCTGTAACAGTTTCTTTAAGTATATATACCGTGTACCCTAAAAGTGTATCGTAGACAACATATTCATGAGGCATAATGGCCTCGTATAACAGAAATGATATAAATGCTGAAAGGGCCACCTTAAGCATTCTCGGCACGTTATTCTGCGAGTAAAAAGGTGCCGTAAACATAAATGCAGTAATACGGGCAAATATAAGCAAAAAATATTCCAGTTCTTCTAGCGGAAATGCAAAATCTACCATCGAATTCTAACATCGGAATTCATCCGAAAATCATCACTCTCAGTGGAGGTATACCGAAAAATCAGACCAGAGGTCTATCATAAAACCGGTCATATTATCCAGCATCCAGCCCCCGAGTATTATCAGTACCAAAAAAATAGAAAGGAGCTTTGGAACGAAAGTAAGGGTCTGCTCCTGTATTGATGTGACAGTCTGAAATATGCTGACCAGAAGCCCGATCACCATACTGATGAGCAGAGGAGGCGCCACAGTTATGATAACAATATACATCAGCCTGCTCGTGATCTCAGTTACGTCTGCAACAGTCATTACCCACCTCCGCTAATAAAATGTTTTTACCAGATTTACGATTATCAGATTCCAGCCGTCTGCCAGCACGAAAAGCAGTATTTTAAACGGCATGGAAATGGTTGTAGGCGGCAGCATCATCATACCCATGCTCATGAGTACGGAAGATACCACCATATCTATTACCAGGAAAGGAACATATATTAAAAATCCGATAATAAAAGCAGTCCTGAGCTCGCTGACCATATATGAAGGAATAAGCACCTGCATGGGCACGGAATCAGGATCACCGTCCCACTCTGTCTCACCTGCTATTTCCATAAATACGGACACATCCTTTACCTCTGTCTGACCGTACATATACGTCCTTAAAGGCTTAACCCCAATCTCATAGGCTTCCTCTATGGTGATGTCACCATTATTCAAAGGAACGACGGCATCATTGTACATAGTCGTAAATACCGGTGCCATGATATATATAGTTAAAAACATAGCAAGTGCAACAAGCACCATATTGGGCGGTGCCGTCTGGGTATTTAGTGCCTGTCTTGTAAAATGCAGTACTATTATTATCCGGGTAAAGGATGTCAGGGTAAGCAAAAGCATGGGGATAAGCCCTATGCCAGCCAGTATGAATACGATCTGCAATGCACCGTTTATAGAGCCGTTTCCGTTGTTCAACTCTACGGTAACGGTATTTCCAACATTTAAATCTTCAGTGTCAGAAGGATTTTCCGATGACCCCGGCTCATCCTCATATGTTCTTTCGTCAGTTGTTCCGTTATTGTCCGTATCCGTAGCATACGCCTTTAAAGGAACGAAAAAAGACATTGTGCCCGCCAGTACCAGCAGACACAATGCACCCATCAGTAAAAAACCGTATTTTTTTACGAATTGCGATAATTTCAAAATCCTACTACCCCTGACCGCCGGACTTATCACCCGTACCGGTGTCATTGCTCTTTTTGAACTTGTTCAGGATATCAGAAAATGCAGGTGCAAGCGCTTCTTCCCTTGCACTCAGGTCAAGCATATTCTCATCCACCTCACATAGAAATGTCTGTGATTCTTTTCCTACTGCGATAATGATGTACTTACCGCCGACACGCACGAGCTGCAGCATCTTGCCCTCGGCATTACGTACTGCCTCTATCACTTCTATATTCGCAGACCTTGCCCTGCTCTGTCCCGTCCTTCCAACAAACCTTGTCGTCAGGTACGTGATCCCCAACACAAAAACAAATATAAGAAGAACAGAAATAAATCTCGCAATACCGTTTATCGCATATCCCGATCGATCCAGCGTTCCTGTAGCCTCTGCGGCATTCTCACTCAGGCTGTCTGCAAGAGTATATAAAACAGTTCCCATTTCAGATAGCTTATTCATCATGAATCCTTGATTATCTCCGTGATCCTGACACCAAAGCTTTCCTCAATGACCACTACCTCGCCCTTGGCAACAAACTTGCCGTTTACCAGCACATCTATAGGCTCACCTGCTATCTTCTCAAGCTCTATGATGGTACCCGGTGCAAATTCCAGTATATCGTGTATGGACTTGGATGTACGTCCCAATTCAACAGTAACCTCCAGCGGCACATCCATGATAAGACCGATGTTTTCCTGCCCTATCATCGCCGCCATATCCGCCGTAAATGGCTGGAACTGTGCCGGCTGTATATTCATCTGCGGCTGGGGCATAGGGTAAGGCGCCATCTGAGGAGGCATCCCCTGTGGCGGATAGCCCGGTGCTGCTCCGTATCCATAAGGATCCATTCCAGGTGCAGGTGCAGGCATCGGAGTCGGTGTCGGTGACGCAGCAGGTGCAGGCGCAGGTGCTGCAGCAGGCGCAGGTGCAGGCTCCGGAGCAGCCGTAACGGAACTGAAGTCATCCTCCTGCGATCCCATGAATATCTCATATAAAGACTTTGCAAAAGGCACCGGATAGAGCTGCATGATGGTTGAATCCACCAGGTCACCTATCTGCATACGGAAAGCAATCTTAACAAAGGTGTCATCCTCGAAAGGATTGCTTTCGCTGCCGTTTCCTATCATCTCATTTATCTTGACAAGACTTGCCTTAGGTGGTGAGATATCAATCTTCTTCCCCATCATAGATGAGAGAGAAGTTGCTGATGATCCCATCATCTGATTCATTGCTTCTGAAATTGCCGAAAGATGGAGTTCGCCCAGTTCGCCTTCCGTATTGGTGCCATCCCCGCCCATCATCAGGTCTGTTATTATCTTAACATCCCGCTCATTCAGAATAAGTATGTTAGATCCCGTAAGACCAACAGTGTACTGAATCTCTATGAAAACACACGGTGCCGGATATTCTTCGAGCACCGTATCCCAATTGGCAAGCGTTACCTTCGGGGTGGTGATATTGACCTTCTGATTGACCAGCGAGAACAGTGTCGTAGCAGAAGTTCCCATACTGATATTGGCTATCTCGCCGATAGCATCCTTTTCAATTTCCGAAAGCAGGCTCTGGTCAGGGCCACCCGAAGAACTGCCTCCGTCTCCGGATGCATCTCCCCCTGCATCTCCTCCCGCATTATCGAGATCCATTCCGTTCAAGAGGGCATTAATCTCGTCCTGTGAAAGCATTCCATCCATTAGCTCTCTTCCTCCTCTTCTCTATAGATCGAGGTGATCCTGACTGCATATCTGTCATGATCCGTACCCGGCACAGCTGAAAACTTCTTATACATTCCCACATAAACATCAAGCTCGTTATCAACACGCCTTTCAAGCCTGATTATGTCTCCCGGCTGCAGAGTCAGGAAATCACTCACCGCGATCTCACTTCTTCCAAGCAATGCTTTAACGGGCACATCCACTTTCCTGAGAAGATTCTCAAGATCCTGCCTGTGGTCCTCGGCATCATCTGCAACCATATTTGTAAACCAGAATTTCGTATTCAGATTATCGATTATCGACTCGATGGTCATGAAAGGTATGCATACATTCATAAAACCTTCTATCTCACCCATCCTGACATTAAGTGTCACAATGGCAATCATTTCATTTGGTGCAATTATCTGGGCAAACTGCGTATTTGTCTCTATGCGTTCCAGAACGGGATCAACTTCTATAACATTCTTCCAGGGTTCCTTTAAAAGCTGGGAACTGATGGTAATAATCTTATACAGTATGCCCATCTCTATCTCGGAAAAATCCCGGACTTTATCCAAAGGCTCACCAACACCTCCCAGCATTCTGTCAATGAATGCATATCCAAGGGAACTTGTCAGATCTATCAGAATATTTCCCGACAGCGGCTGGAAATTGACTATACCGAGTATTACAGGGTTTGAAAGAGCATTCGTAAATTCGTTAAACGTGACCGTTTCCGATGATACAACCGTAACCTGTATGTTCTTTCTAAGGTAAACTGGAAGATTAGTGGACAGCAGTCTGCCATAATGCTCAAATATAAGTTCAAGCGTTCGAAGGTGTTCCTTGGAAAACTTTGCCGGCCGCTTGAAATCATAATTTTTAACAGAACGCTCGTCTGCTCCTTTTATTTCATCGGCATCGACTTCACCGCTTGAAATTGCCGAGAGTAGATTATCAATCTCCTCCTGCGACAGGACATCGCCCACTCATCTCACCTCCTTTTACAGTATGCCAAACTCTTTTCAAATGATGATCATCAGCCGAACATTATGTTGCTGAATGACACCTTGTATATGAATTTTGATCCGTACATCTTCTGTATCCTCTCAAGTATCTCCTGACAGATAGCATCCTGATCCAGCTTTATCTCATCTGCCGTGTATGAAGAAATAACTGCGATCACCTCTGATTTAACAAGAGACTCATTAGTTTCAAGAGTAGCGGAATATGTCTCATAATCAGGATCCTTTGTATTCATGGAAAGAGCCACATTTACCAGACAGTAGGTATCCTTTGTATCACCCTCTGCCCGCTTGCAGGTGATGGTCATCTGCTCTGCGATCTGATAAACGGCCGTATCAGCCATTGCGACTTCTGTACCTTCAGCCTCATTCTGTCCTTCCATCTCAAGCTTAAGTATTCCTGCTATGTCGGTCACTATAGCTGCCGTCTTATTATTGGTGCTGACAACCGAGAAGAGCATTATGGATGTCAGGATGATATTTACCACCAAAAGCGAAAGGATGATTATTGACAAAAGATTCTTTTTCATGATATCTGTTCCTCCCTGAAAAATTACTGGTAGCTGCTCATTGAATTATATATCTTAATCTCAACGCGCCTGTTCAGCGCCCTGCCCTCCGGCGTGGTATTATCAGCTACGGGAACATACTCGCCCCTGCCGGAATGCTTGATATTTGCCGGATCAAGATTGGTATTCTCGATCAGATAATAAAATACCGACAAAGCTCTTGCATCTGAAAGCTCATTATTGCTTGGATATCTCGCCGAATGAATCGGTACTGAATCCGTGTGTCCCTCAATCTCGATAACGGACCCGCTGTAACGTTCAAGTATCACGCCTATCTGTGAAAGAATTCCTGACGCACTGTCCTTAAGTTCAGCGCTTCCGGAATCAAACAGAAGTGCTCCGTTAAGTGTCAGCTCCACATACTGTGATGTATAGTCAAGCTCTACCATCTGGTCGAGTCCGCTTTCAGCAAGCGCCTCGCTTACCTTCTCCTCTAACTCCTCGGACTCAGCCATTGCAGCAGCCTCCGCTACTTCCATGGCTTCCTTTACTATATCCTCGGCATCCTGTTCTGTCTCCGCCTCATATCCGGTGGAATTGATATACTCATCCAGCATATTCAGCTGGCTGACACCGTTACTGATGAGCATGCCGTCGCCGATAGCAGTCGCTCCCGATGTGAATACCGAGAAGGTCTGCGCAAAAGATGCGGCTACTTCTTCGAATTTCTGCGCATCTACGGTTGACATGGAAAAAAGCAACACGAAAAAGCACAGCAACAAATTCATCAGATCTGAGAATGTCGCCATCCACGCCGGTGATCCGGGTGCGCCTTGTTCTTCCTTTTTCTTCGCCATTGTTTCCTGTCTCCGCTGTCTGTCACAGCAATCTGTTAAATCTGCTACTTCCGTATTACCATGCGGTGATCAACGGACTCCGATAGTAAGCATATCAGCCTGCAGCTTCACCGCCGTCCTCACTGGTGCCCCTGTCTTTAGGCGCTAAGAACGACTTAAGTTTCTCTTCAATGACACGAGGGTTCTCTCCGGCCTGTATTGAAAGCAGGCCTTCTATCATTATCTCCTTGACCTGAACCTCCATATCGTTAAACACTGCAAGCTTTGTGGATGTAGGTGTACATATCCAGTTGGCAAGCATGGAACCGTACAGGGTGGTAATAAGAGCCACCGCCATGGAAGGTCCGATAGCCGCCGCATCAGACATGTTCTGAAGCATGTTTATGAGACCGATCAGGGTACCGATCATACCCCACGCAGGTCCCATCGATGCAACATCCTGCCAGAATTTGATCTTCTTCTTATGCCTGCCGTCAATATTGTCCAGCTCGGTTTCCATAATGCCGCGTACCAGTTCAGGATCGGTACCGTCGACAATAAGCAGTATGCCTTTCTTCAGAAAAGCATCATCAATATCCGATGCAGCCTCTTCCAGGGAAAGGAGACCTTCCTTACGGGCTACATTCGACAGTTCTATTATTTTCTTGATGATATCGGGGGCATTAAGCTTTGGTGGCTTAAAAATAAGAGTGATACTCTTTAGACCGGCTATGAAATCAGGCATGCTGTTGCACACCAAAACCGCACAGAACGCACCACCGAAAGTAATGATGGCAGACTGTACATCTATGAAGTTTACCATGGCACCGAAATTGATACCGTTTGAGCTGTAAACGATACCGAAAATGATCATGAACGCACACACGACCATTCCGATTAATGACGCTAAATCCATTTCTCCCTGCTTTCTCCTATATCACAGCCTCAGATCAGCTATTTTCTACCTGTCATTCCCTGCAGTTACGGCAGCTCTCCGGTCAGCGGATTAAAAATACGCTTTTACAAATGATGGCTGCCAGTCAGCATCTATAATCAACAACAATCAGCAAAAAGCAAAAACACGAAATCAAAGCACGACTTCCGCCCGTTTTCACGGAATCGTACCATAGATTTCCTGCTTGTAAGATTTTACAAGATTTTTGATGTCTTGTCTACTTTCTTTTACTATGAGACGGCGCCCCGTAGTAAGCGTTATCACACTGTCCGGGGTCTCTTCCACACACTCTATCAGATCACTGTTTATCAGCACTACAGAGCCGTTTATCCTGGTTACTTCTATCACTAAAATGCCCTCCAAATTCCGGGGAAATATACTCCAGCCCGGCAGGATTTAAATCAGATGCCCACAAGGGGTATTATATCAGATATATCGGTTTTTGGGGCAATTTTGTTTACATAGGAAAATTATGTAAATGGGAATAGGTAAAGCCATTCCAAGCAGATCAAATCTCATGTGGTTTAAGTATAAAAAAGGGCACGGCAGTTATCTGCCGTGCCCTGAATAAGACAAGCATGTATGATTACGGGTTCGTACCAGGTGTCGCAGATGATCCAGATGAAGACAGTGTATCACTTGATGTGGTTGCTTCCCAAGTATTCTTGGAAGAAGTATACTTATAGTACTTTACTGCAGTATCGTTACCTATCGCAACTATTATACCGGTAAGATGACTGGAAGAGTCTATCTCCACTTCCTTGATCTCTACCTTCTGACCATCAATCTTGCTGTCATTATCCACACCAACAAGTTTCAGTGCAGCCGCTTTTGCATCATTACCAAAATCACTGGTCTTAACATGAGAGCCATTCTTACCATACAATTCATCAATCTGTGCCTGTACTGCCACACGAACCGACTGCGCTGTAGCAAAATCCTTTTCTGAACGAGCCTTATCGATGTAACCTAAAAGTGTAGGCACAAGAATAGCCGCCAGGATGGCCAGAATTACGAGTACTACGATCAGCTCAACCAGAGTAAAACCTTTGTTCTTTGATAATGCCTTGAGTGTATTCTTCTTTGTCATTTTTATTTCCTCCTTGAAAATTTATTAATTTTATTTTTATGGAGCTTCTGCTCTCTCACTGATTATTATATCGGACAAAGCGTACCAATTTCAAACCCCTGCGACAAATTTTTTTATTTTTTATAAAAATTACTTTGCGAATGTTGATCAGTCGTTATATGCGATTCTCTGCAGTTCTTCCATGGTGGTGATTCCCTCCTCCACCAGCCTTATGCCGGCCTGCTTTATAGTCTCCATTCCCTGATACTGTATCGCATAATTGGTTATCTCGCTTGCGGTAGCACCGGATGTGATCATATTTCTCACGTTTTTGTCAGCCACGAGAACCTCATGGACCGCAATTCGTCCGGAATATCCGGTATTGTGGCATTTTGCGCAGCCGCAGGCTCTTCTGGCCGTAGGGATATCCCTTCCTATGAAAGCAATCTCGGACTCATCAAGTCCTGTAACCTGTGAACAGTACGGGCAGACTTTTCTCATAAGACGCTGTGCCACAGCACCCACAAGTGCGGAAGACAACAGGTAGGGCTCGGCCCCCATATCTATCAGTCTTATTATCGTAGATGTAGCATCATTTGTATGAAGCGTTGAAAGCACCAGGTGGCCGGTTATGGCAGCTCTCAGAGATATGCTTGCAGTCTCCGGATCTCTGGTCTCACCCACCATGATAACATCCGGGTCCTGTCTCAAAAGAGCCCTCAGTCCCACTTCGAAGGTAAGCCCTGCCATGGGGTGAACCTGCATCTGATTTAAATGCGGCAGGTTTTTCTCCACAGGATCCTCGATAGTTGATATATTGACAGGCTTCGTGGAAAGCGATCCCAGTGCCATGTAAAGAGTCGTGGTCTTACCGGATCCCGTAGGTCCCGTGATATAAATAAGCCCGTTCGGAGACTTTAACATCCTGGAAAACTTCTGATAGTTTTCCGGCGACATACCGAAGGTTTCACTGCGGTCTATCTCTGAATTTGATGCCAGGATACGCATTACTACCTTTTCACCGAAAACAGTAGGAATAACGCTCACACGGACATTAACTATCTGCTCCCTGATCCTGATACGGAAATGTCCGTCCTGAGGGACACGACGCTCAGCAATATCCAGCTCACCCATGATCTTTATACGGGCAACAAGGGCTCCCTGCACATTTTTATTAAGCGTCATATAATTGAGCAGCACACCGTCCGTACGCAATCTGACTAAGATTTCTTTTTCAAAAGGTTCGATATGTACATCGGATGCACCGTCCTGATATGCCTTATCAAGAAGAGAGTTGACCAGATTAATGATAGGAGCATCATCGGCACTTACGCCTGCATCTATGATGACTTCCTGGGTATCACTGGTTGCCGCACTCTCGCTGGCATTTGCCGCGGCCTGCCTGGTCTTGACTTCAGCATAATGATAGGTAATGGCATTTTTTAGCGGCTCCGCCTCTGCTAACAGGGTATTTACGTTCATACCGCTGGTCTGTCTTATATCTTCCAGTGCATAGAGGTTCAGCGGATCGTTAAGGGCAACGGTCAGCAGACCATCATGTATTGCCACAGGCAGCATAAGATAATGCTGGGCCATCTGCACCGGTATGGTATTTACCGCGTCCTCATCCACCGGATATGTGGATATGTCGATAAGGCTGGTCTGCAGTCGGTCTGCAAGTGCCGTGAGCATTTGCCGCTCAGATACATACCCCTGCTCTATAAGGATCTGTCCTATACGCTTGGAACGATCCTGCTTCTGCAGTGCAAGCGCTTCTCCCAGCTGTTCGTCGGTTATATAACCGGCACTGACCATCAGGTCGCCTAATCGTATTTCTTTTATCGCTTTATTATCCATTCCCTGTTCCCCTATGCAATATTCATTCTACAATGATCCGTTCAGTCTTAATCATCAGATAAATCAAATCCCGCCGAATCCTTATCATACATATACAGGTTCAGCATCACCGTAAGCTGCTTGTCATCGCTTTCAATAATTTCCGTTACACCTTCCTCATCGGTAATGGCTACAGGCTCCACATCATCCCATGCAAACCCCGTAAGTCTTATGGATGGCATATACATAACTTCGTCCAAAAGTGCCTGTTCAGTATCTGGATCACCTGTCATGACTATAGTAATCTCTGCGCAGTATACTCCGGCCACAGATGTATCCGTGACATCCATCTGTGCATCTGTGTATGATTCCAGAGGTGATTTCGTATAGTCATAAAGCATCCCCAGTGCCGAATCAGAACTTACCGAACCAGCCATTGTATCTTCTAAAGAAGATGCATTAGCAATTGATTCAAGCCTCAGAGCCTTGGCTCCTGCTTCAGAATACACATACGGCTGCTCATTGACAGGCTGCCCCGGCATGCTTATCATCAGGTCTTTTGCATACAGCCCCTTCTTCAGGACATATGATGTAAACATCTTGTCTATCTCGGAACTGTCCATAGGCTCATAGTATTCAGTCATAGAATCATCCAGGTCAGTTTTAAATCTCTCCACAAGGTTAACTGCAGTACTGACTCCCGTAACCTTGAATTCATTCTGACGCTTAAGACTCTCCGCTGCCGCAATAGACTCTTCTGTCTTATCTATCACCACCAGCATCGGTCTTATTATAAGCCAGCCGAAAATAAATACTATAACGATGAATCCGAGTATATAAAGCAGTTTTTTGTCCCGCTCCGTAAGCTTAGTTTCCATTTTTTCCCTTTCTGCCGCTTTTTAAGCGGCTGCATGCTGCGGCATCACTTTACATCTGTAGTTTCTTTTTCATCCGCAGTTTCTTTTTCATCTGCAGTTTCAGCTTCATCTACGGTTCCATTTCCGCCAGCAAGCGTACAGGTAACATTTATGGACCAGGTATTATCACCTTCATTAAATGTATATCCCGTATAATCCACATGCTCAAAAATATCAAGAGACATCAGATTAGCTATAAACTTATTGATTTTTTCAACGGTTCCTCCTGTAGCCACCAGATTCAGCACGCCTGTAGAAGCAATATAGGAATCATAATAAACCTGAACATTCTCATCCCTTGCTGCAAGACTTATAGCTTCATTTACGGACGAATCAGGCTTTGGATAAGAATCGATGTACTCTTTTAACAGATCCGCACTGCCCTGTGCCCTTCCCAACAATTCTGCATCTAAAACAAGCTTGTCATATTCGGAAGCAGCCACGAGCACATCTTCATCCGAATTATAAACATGCAGTGCCGCAAGCTTTGCCGTCTTTCCTATCATTGTAACCAGTACTGATATGGATACTATAAGCAGTACCAGTGCAACAATGACATAAGGTATTATCACCTTGAGCACATTCTTTTTTGATTCATATTTAGCCGAGCTTTTCTTGAGAGCCTCAAGAAGAGTAAGACCTCCCACTGTATCAAAGAGTCCAGCAAAAGAGAAAATAAAGGATCCGAACTTTTCACGGCCTGACTTAAGCGAAACATTAGGAGGACAGACTATGGGCTTTATGACATCTGCCAGAGGATAGCCCTGCATTTCCGCCACTAATGATGCCATTTCATCTGCACTCAGTCCTGCGACATAGATATCGCTGATAGGATTCTCTATATGCTGTGCGGTAGCAAACTGTCTGATTGAGGATACTGCGTTCCTAATCTCGCCTCCAAATTCAACACTTCCGGGCTGTGAATAAACACGGGTGCTGAGATTATTGACATACGCACCACCGTTGAAAAGCATTGTGGTTAGCGTCATACCATCAAGTATCATATAGACCACGGTCCCGCGTCCCACCTGAGTCTGCATCATGTTTACTGCAAGATTTATTCCGTTGTGTATGGAATTCAGCCTGATTCCTACAGCGCCGAATATCTTTACATAGGTCTCGATAAATTCCTTTTCTGCAGTTTCGGAAACAACACTCTGAGTCTTTTTTTTCTTTACTAAAGGATACCACCCTATTACAGGATCAGAAAATCTCGCAATATCCTTCTCATCCGACTCGTTCATTATATAATTGGTGGCCTTCTGTCCGGACAGGCAAGGCATCTCAATTCTTCGAGCCATAAGATGCGGACTGTTTAAAACCAGGTCAACACTTCTCTCCTTAATGTTGTGCCTGCTCCAGGTCCCTCTGACTGTATCTTCCAGTGCCTTTTCGTTTATAACTGTACCATTTAGCAGAGTACCTTCAGGAACATCATCCTCAAAAAAACGCTCTATCTTCGCCCTGTTGCTTCTGCCATCGCCTATTACGACCTGTATGCTCCTGTTCGATAAAAATACGCTTACTGACATGATTCCTCCAAATTCCCTTTATTCTGATCAGCCTGCACCGATAGCTGCATAGGACTGATATATAGGGGTAATGACACCTATCATTACAAAGCCGACTACTATTGCCATAATGACTATGGTAACGGGCTCAATGTACTTAACCAGTCTTGCCAATGCCTGGGCAGACTTAAAATCCAGATCATTTGCAATGGATATCAGCATCTTATCAAGCTGACCGGTTTCTTCTCCCACCCTGATGACAGAAGGAAGCTTCTTTATGAAACCGTCAACCTTATCTATAGCATCCGACAATGCTTCACCGGCCTGTATATCCTTGGTGACATCATCAAACTGATTCTCCACATACATATTTCCTATGGTCTGCCTTGCAATCACAATACAGCGATCTACAGGAATACCGGCAGAATAAAGAGAACTCAGCGTTCTTGCAAACCTTGCCGAATATATGGTCTTATTAAGCTTGCCGATTAAAGGCGCCTTGGTCTTGACCGTATCAACAGTCAGCCTTATGGCAGGAACCCTCAACAGGATCTTGGCAAAAAACACACAAAGTGCACCACCGATTATTATAGCCAGCCAATACCCTGATACAAAGTCACTGAGCCACATAAGCAAACGGGTAGTCAGTGGAAGACTTGGCATCTGGTCAAAGAGCTCCTGAAACTGGGGCATAACATATCCGAATATTACCAGCACTACGCCAATAATAAGAGCTATGAGTATTTTGGGATAAACCAGTGCACTTTTGGTATTCTCCTCCAGCTGATTCTCCCTGGTATACTGATCCGCAAGATTCAATGCGGTGACATCCATATTACCGGAGGACTCGGCTGCCCTGAACATATATATAAGCAACGGAGGAAACGCCGGATAAAGGCGCTCCATAGTAGTAGAAAGCGCGACACCCTGCACCACCCGGTCTCTTAGTTCCGTATAAAGAGCTTTCTCATACGGAGTAATGGACTCATTTCCTGCCAGGATTTCAAGCGAACGGACCAAGGGAACACCTGCCTGTGTCATAGTTCCCATTTCTGTACAAAAAGTTGCAAGTTCGCTTTTCTTGAGTGGCTTTAAAGTGATCTTCTTTTTTGCAAGCCTCGCCTCTAGAAGCATCAATCCCTGGTTATGAAGTTTTTTCTGCAAGTCAGCCTCGTCCACGGCATTCATTCTGCCACGGACATTTGCCCCTTTGCCGTCCTGTGCTTGATATCTGTATTCAGGCATTTTTATTCTCCCGGTAACTGTCACCCCTCTGTTAGTTCTAACAGTTACAACAGCCCGCAATAGTATATTTGCTTTTCAAATAACGGACTGCCATTATTGTTTAATTCTATTCCGGACCATTTTCCGTAGTATATTTCATAAGATGATGGGAATAGTACACATCCCACACATCATCAGGATCAGATGTTTCCCCCACTGCCCTAAACTCTATAACATACGGATCCTTGCGGTAAGTAAAAGCTATTGGCACGTTGTTTACTTCATCCCAGGCCTTAAGCTCTATCTCACCGTCCGAATATGACATTGTCCTTATCATATCGGCGGCACCTTTTGCCATTCCGTCATAAGCATTGCGATCATAGATAGATCCATTTCCACCATAATACTCAATACTGACAAGCTTCATGGCTGCTCTTACGCCCCGTGCTTCCTGAAGTGCATTATGGCTTCCTGTACTAATACGAGCCCAGGTAAACAATCCGAAAGCCACAATAAGCACAACAATCAGCAGAAAGATATATCTTCCTGCCCTGTCTGCAATAGATTCTCTTTCAAAGACGGTTCCTTCTTCCATATCTAAGGATTATACTACTTTTTTATTTACATAACAAAATTTTGTAAACTAACCATTATCAGTCGTAACCATTCCGCCCGTGAATCCTTATTCTAACCATTACTGTCCGAATCAGGATTATCACTCTCTTCGGAGTCAGATGAATCACTGTCCGCATCCGTCTCTTCATCCTCGTTAGAGGCCTGGGGGTCATTCCCCTGGTCCGGAGCAGCAGCTTCGTCAGTGCTCGAATCATCGTTATTTGAAGACTGTTCATCATCAGTGTCAGAATTCTCATCATCTGAAGCTGAGGCATCGTCATCGCCGGTATTCTGATCGTCATCATCTGAAGCCGGATTATCATCATCGCTGGTACTCTGGTCATCATCATCTG
>CAMOJK010000044.1 GCA_946616835.1 uncultured Lachnospiraceae bacterium | reverse complement strand
GCTCGTCGGGCTCATAACCCGAAGGTCACAGGTTCAAATCCTGTCCCCGCTACTTTGTGAGAGGATGAAAATCTGATCACGGAAAATTTAATAAAGCAATAACAGTTATTTGTTGTTATTGGAACAGAGTAATTCATTACTCTTGAATATGCCCAGATAGCTCAGTTGGTAGAGCAGTGGACTGAAAATCCACGTGTCGCTGGTTCGATTCCGGCTCTGGGCATTTACTTTTATATAATGATTTATATAGAAGTGATGGGCTACTAGCTCAGGTGGTAGAGCACTTGACTTTTAATCAAGTTGTCGCGGGTTCGAGTCCCGCGTGGCTCATGAAAAAAAATTATGGATTCCGGTCACAGTTTAAAGAAGTGATCGGGATTTTTTTTGCTGTCTCACAAAATCTTTCCGTGGTTTTGCAAAAAGAAATTTTATATGTGGGTAAAATTCCACATCTAATTGTAATCCGAATGTTACCCAAAATATAAAATAGGTGACAGCCATGATCTTACGGTATGTCCTTGACTTGAATGAGTACAGGATATATATTAATGACGATGAAATATTGATATGTCTTTTACTTCAGATATAAAAAATGAGATATATTCCCGTGAAAATACTGCCAGGCACTGTCAGCTTGCTGAATTGGCAGCTGTTTTTATATGCTGTGCTAAAAAGGCTGAAAGCGGAAGGATCGTATTTGATGCCGAAAACCAGATGCTTAAGGAACATATAGTAAACCTTCTGAATAAAACATACGGCCCGGAAACAGCCGATAAGGTTGAAAATGGCATTTTCATTTCAGAAAAAAAATTATCATCCGTTTTAAACTCAATTAAAATCAATCCGGATACAGATATCACTGATCCTCAGGAAATTTCAGGCATCCTTTTGAAGAACAGCTGCTGCAGGCGCGCTGCTCTTACTGCTATGTTTTTATGTCTTGGTTCCATCAGTGATCCCGAGAAGAATTATCACTGCGAATATGTCTGTGTTTCGGACAAACAGGCTGCACAGCTGATCCGGCTGCTTAAGGATTTTGATATAAAAGCAAATCGGATGGTCAGAAAAGGCCGCGTTGTGGTTTATATTAAGGAAAGCGAGTGCATAGCAGAACTTTTAAATGTTATAGGTGCACATCGTGCTCTTATGCGGCTTGAAAATCTTAGAATAGAAAGGGAAGTCCGCAATGATGTGAACCGTGCTGTCAATTGTGACGCTGCAAATGCAAAGAAACTTGCTGCGGCCGCGGGGCGTCAGATAGAAGATATTGAATACCTGAGAGATAATGTTGGACTTGACAGTCTTCCCGAAAACTTAAGCACAATGGCACATATCCGTATTGAGAATCCGGACCTTCCGCTGAAAGATTTGGGTGAACTGCTGGACCCGCCTATAGGCAAGTCCGGAGTAAACCACAGACTCAGAAAGCTTTCTGAATTGGCGGAAGAATACAGAAATAAACTTAAACTTCATCATACCGGTTTTTAGTTACAGTAATCCGTGTATCAGCCAGAGTATAAGAAGATGGGCAGGATAAAATATGTAGAAAAAATATTTTATCTGATGTCCTCTTTTTCCATTATAGAGAAGTATGGGCAGGATTGCCATGAAAGCAAAAATTTCCCTGTCTGAGGAAAGAAGAAGTGAAAAACAGCTCATTACCGTTCCTGCGACCGGTTTTTCCCTCATAAGCCACATTATACAGATAGCCAATACTCCGACATATGAATAATCTGTCTTTAGAAAATATGCGGCAGCACATCCGACTGCGATCATGCCTGCGTATAAAGGGATTTCGTAAAAATGCAAGCCGGAAGTCATGTCAAATCTTGAACGCAGTTCCCTGTTTATATGATCTATGGTAAATATAACAAGGAAACCGATTATCAGTGTGAAGAATACATTCTGTTTTTCCGGGAAAAAGATTCTGCCGAAGAGTGCCAGATCAAAGGGCAGCTCGGATATGATTGCAAATATGACAAGTCGAAGCAGGTACTTGCCGGAATTTTTTGTATGTCTGTAGCCTTCTATAAGGAGAAATATAAAGATCGGAAAAGCTATTCGTCCGGTATCCCTCATTATGTCATAGTACTGTTCAAGGGCGGGACGGATAGCAAAGTCATTGCGCAGGGCAGGCTTGTAGACTGCCACGGCAAAATGATCAATAAGCATGGTAACAATGGCTATCCATTTGAGTACAGCCCCGGATAAGCAGTGAAAAAAGACTTTCCGGGGACGGTCTTTATCTGAGTTTGAGTGATTTTCATATTTCATATATTAAAACATCTGTACGCATAAATTCTTTTTGATCTGCAGTTTACCGCAAACATAGAGATTTTAACATATTTTATGACACTATCAGGCAAACTTTTGATAAAATAGTATAGATTGTATATTCTGAATTTATGAGGAAATACTAATTGGAGGGGAAGCATGAAAAAGCACAGGTTATTTATATTAATGATGACGGCTGCTCTTTCCTGTGGAATGCTGACGGGATGCAGCCCGACTGACCGTTCCGGGACTTCCGGACAGCAGGAAGGGGCTGATGATGGAGTCGAAGAAGGCAAGGCAACAGAAACATCAGAAGAAAACAGTGGCAACGAGGGGGCTGAAGTAGAGGAGAGCACCTCTGGAAATAAGAGTACTTCTGAAGTCGTAAAGAATAACGGAAGTCAATTCGTAAAGGTCGGGGATACTGTATATTTCAGGCAGTATGACGGGGATGTTATGGACCTTACCGGGAATTTTACAAATGCGAGCGTTGATGGTGGAAATGGCAGGATGATGGAAATAAAGGATGGTGAGACTGCCGCAACGGTTGCATTTGCTGACACGGGATATGGTGATTTCTTTTATTATGACGGAAGATTCTACGGAATGAAGATGGTATCATCCGCAGACAACAGTGATGCCGATGATTCCGGATATGCCGGTACCGATCTGATCAAGAGTGTGGTATATTCCATCAGCCCGGACGGAAGCGGCGAGCAGGTGATCGCTGACGGAAACGTAAAGAGTATAACTGACGACGGAAGCTTTTACGCTATAGAGAATTATATTTATGGCGGACCGAATACATACATGGTATACAGGGATGGCAAGGAATATCTTGACTTAAGTGACGTGGATTCGCCGGAAGCTTTCGGGGTGTGCGGTGACTATATAATTTACGCAGATTGGAAGTATGATCTTATACGTGTAATAAGCGAAAATCCTCTTACAGGGGAAAGGTATGAGCTGGGAAGCATTGAATACAGCGATGAGCTTGGATATCCTTCGGTTGAAGAATTTGAAACAGATGGCCGGAAGATTTACATATCCGGAGGCTACTATGCGGGAACCATGAATATGCTTCAGAGTGTTTTTACTTTTGTGGCAGATGTTGATGGTCCGGATCATACTGCTGTTGTTGAGGATACTGATGCGGCATGTTCTGCATTTATCCTTAAGGATGGCGAGATGGTAATGACAGAGGGCAGGCCCTGCAGTGTTTCGTATGGTCTGACCAATTATGATCTCGACTATAAAAATGAAAATATGGAATTGTTTTACTTTGATGAAAGCGGTAAAAAGGTTTGCACCGGTATCAATCTTTTTTCCGGAACCGAAGCTGATCCCGGGGTGGTTTATACTTTCGTAGATCATGGTGCTTATATTGACGGCAAACTGTATTATATGGCAAATACCGGTCTTCACACCTGGGCTGATGACATCGGATGGAGATACAGCTACAGGATACTGGCAACAGATTACGGTATCGCAGATACAGACAGTCTTGAGCGAAGCAGCCTGATATATGATGAGTACGACGATTATATTCCCATGAGGATATATCTTTTCGAGGAAGAAGGGGATAAGCCGACGGCAGTACTGGGACAGAATTATTCCTGCTATCTGGATGAAAGCGGTGAAGAGGAGTCTATGGAAGCTGAAATGGCTTTTGCCGGAGAAAAGTATGAGCTTTCTTCTGATTTCGTTCTGAAGGCATTTCCGGGGCTGGAGGGCGAGTATCCTGAAGGCGGGGCCGATGCTCTTTATGAGATCATCACAGAGCATGGTTTTGGAGATACATTCTTCAGCGAATCCAATATGGATGAATATGGTGATTACAATGTGCCGATAGAATATTATCTGGATGACAGTACTGCCGGATACAAATGTATGGATTTTGGCGTGATATTTGATGGAAGCGGACGAATAAAGGTTATGATGCCTGATTTTGCAGGCTGAACACGGAAGGAGATGTATATAAAATGAATATTTTTAAGTCGTTCTGTATTGCAATTTCAATGTATTCCCGGATTCCGGTCCCGAATTTCGAATGGAAAGAAAAGGACATGAAGCATGCGATAGTATTCTTTCCACTGATCGGACTTTTAATAGGCGCTGCAGAATATGCTGTCTATTACTATTTCAAGGAGTGGGATCTGCCGGCAATGGCTGCGGCTGTCATAATGTGTGTAATCCCCATAATCATAACAGGTGGAATACATCTGGATGGTTTCATGGATTCATCCGATGCGATAAATTGTTTTGGCGATAAGGAAAAAAGACTGCAGGTTCTCAAGGATCCGCATATCGGTTCTTTTGCTATCATCAGACTTATTACCTTTGTGGGCCTGTTCCTTGCAGCTGTATACATGATACTTTACTATTCTTTTGAGGGTGGTCTCATTTCTTACAGCGTGGATGTTTTCCAGGAGTACACTGTGATCGGAATGCCGGAAACACCGGTTGCGCCTTACAACATTGAAGAGCTGATAATGGTATGGTGTCTTTGTTTTACACTTGCCCGGGTAATGAGTGCGTTCTCAGCAGTGGTTCTTCCTTCGGCAAACAAGGAGGGAACACTTTTCAGGTTTTCCGGAAGGTACAGCGAAAAGGCACTTGAACTGGAGAATAATAACGATAAGAGCGGTATCAACAAAGTGTCACTCGCTATACTTATAGTAGAAGAAATTGCGGTAATCGCTGCAATGCTCTGTATTAATCCTGCGGCCGGCGGTGTGCTTACAGGTACAACCGTGCTGGTATTCATGTTTTACTGGATGAGAAGTAAAAAGCTTTTTGGAGGCGTAAACGGTGACCTGGCAGGCTGGTTCCTCTGTCTTGCCGAGCTTTGGATGACGATCCTCACTGCGTTCATGTCTGTAATGGCATGATAGTCCGAAATGTCTTTTTCATGGTATGACGTTCTGATAAGTGTATATCTGGGCTTTTTGCTTGACTGCCTGGTTGGGGATCCGCAAGGCTTTCCCCATCCGGTGGTCATTATCGGCAAGCTCATATCCCTGCTCGAAAAAATACTTCTGCATAGAAAAAATCCCCGGATCGTGCAGCGCTTACTTGGGGCGCTGTTAGTGATTATTGTAATCTCGATTACCGGCGGGATCACTTTTGGAATTGTATTTATCTCATATTATTTCGAAGGAAAGTATCTGGGGACAAAGTATATTTCCATTGCCATAATGAGCGTCATATCGGCGTACTGTATGGCAGCAAGGAGTCTTTATGATGCGGCCATGGCTGTATTCAGGCCTCTTGTAAGGGGAAAGACAGAGGAAGCCAGGAAAGCTGTCTCCATGATCGTGGGGCGTGATACTGAGTCGCTTGATGAAAACGGAATAGTAAGGGCAGCGGTTGAAACCGTGGCAGAGAATACAAATGACGGGGTCATTGCTCCGGTATTTTTCCTGCTGATAGGCGGACCGGTGGGAGGCATGGTATATAAGGCAATAAATACTATGGACTCCATGATAGGTTATAAAAATGAAAAGTACAGATATTTCGGAACGGCAGCTGCGGTCCTGGATGATATAGCCGGCTATATCCCGGCGAGGATAAGCGCACTTCTCATGGTGGTTGCAGCACTCATGCTGCGATATGACTCGGCAAATGCCTGGAGGATATTCAGGCGTGACAGGTATAAGCACGACAGCCCCAATTCCGCCCAGTGCGAAAGTGTATGTGCCGGGGCTTTGGACATAAGGCTTGCCGGGGATGCATACTATTTCGGAAAGCTCAAAACCAAGGAGTATATAGGTGATGCCCTGCGGGAGATAGCGCCCGGAGACATTATCAGGGCCTGCAAACTTATGTATGTGACCACAGCGCTGTTTTTGCTTGTGATCGCAGCGCTGTACCCGATGATCGCAGTAATATTTCATGGCTGATGTTTTAAGCAATTACGTAATTCATTTAATATACTTTCCCGGGAATGTCAGCGCGTGAACCGGTACAGCAGACATAACTTTCATGGAGGAAAAGAGCATATGCTTATCTGGCTCATAAGACATGGTGAAACCGAATACAATAAAGAAAAGCGTTATCAGGGACAGACTGATGTACCATTGTCTGATGAAGGGAGGGCGGCTATAAAGCGTGCTCCTTTCAATCCCGATCTGGTATATACATCACCTTTGTCCAGGGCTGCGGAAACCGCGGATATACTTTTTCCTAAGTCTCCGAAAGTCAGGGTAGATGGTATAAAGGAAATGAATTTCGGAATTTTCGAGGGGCGCAATTATATAGAAATGGAAACGGATCCTGAATATAGGAAATGGATAGACTCTGAGGGAAAAATGCAATGTCCGGAGGGCGAATCCAGGGAGGAATTCAGCAAAAGAGCAAATGCGGCCATGGATGTGCTTTTAAAAGAAAGCCTTGATGCCGGGCGAAACTCCCTTGTGGTGGTTACGCATGGCGGTGTGATAATGGCATGGATGGAAGCGCATATTTATGCAAAGAAGTCGTACTGGGAATGGCTTCCGGACAATGCGGGGGGGTATCTCCTGGAGTACAGCATAAAAGATGGTAAGGAGCAGATCGATTTAAGGGAAACGCTGGACTTTAAATTGTAGGGCATACACCGTAGATATCTGATATACTTATTATACGGTATTGCAGCAGGCTGATCGCTGCTTAATGTGGTTTGCCACATGCGCGTGGACCTGTGAATACCGAAAATGTATTGTAAAAGTTAAACTGTATGATATGAAAAATAGGTAGTTTTGTATGGACAGATGTGATCTTTGCATGAATTATGAATATGATGAGGAACTGGATTGTTATACCTGCGATATGGAACTGGACCAGGATGATATGGAAAGGTTCATCAAGGGTGACACTTCAGCCTGCCCGTTTTTTAAGCAGGGTGATGAATACCAGGTGGTAAAGCATCAGATGTGAGGAAATATGGACATACTTCAGTATATTCAGGATTTTAATATCGTAAGCGTTATAGTGAGGCTTTTTCTGGCGACATTGCTGGGCGGACTCATAGGGCTTGAGCGTGCATCAAAGGGGGAGACTGCGGGCGTACGGACTTTTGCTCTTGTCTGCACCGGATCCGCACTGGCAGCAATTGCAAATCTTTATCTCTTTGAAGCCACCGGCAATACCGATACAGCCCGTCTTCCGGCCGGTGTATTAAGCGGCATTGGCTTTCTTGGTGTCGGTACTATAATAATCACCGGGAGAAATTATGTAAAAGGTCTTACTACAGCGGCAACGCTTTGGACTACTGCGGCGCTGGGGATTACCCTGGGCACAGGTTATGTGATCGGAAGCCTGCTTGGCTTTTTGGTTATCATATTTATTGTTATAGCCCTGAGTCATGTCAGTAGCCGGCTTGAGGGGCGCTCACAGTATATCAATCTCTATCTTGAGGTCACAGGCAAGGAGGGCATAAAGGAACTCCTTGAATTTCTGCATTCCGGCGAGTATGAGATAGTTACTATGGAAAAGCAGAAAAAGGCTACTATAGAGAAGGGCGATGCGGCGGTGATGATAACCGTCGATCTGAAGAAACGAACAAATCATATGGACATATTGACGTCTTTAAGCAACCTGGAGTCGGTCCATTATGTGGAAGAAATAAAAAGATGAAAAAAATCTGCATATAATATATAATTAGTGGCGTATTGTTTTTCAACTATGTCAGGGGTGTACATCTGATCTCGACTATGGTCGGATATGAGCCTGCTGCAGGGAAAAAACAAAGAAACAAGGGAGGAAGAAAACATGGATAATATGAACAATCAGCAGAATTATGGACCTGTACCTGACAGTCAGGACGGAGGAAACAAGGCTCTGGCAGCATTAGCATATCCTTTCTGGCTCGTAGGTCTTATCGCTTTTCTGGTAAAGAAGGATTCTGCCTATGTTAAGTTTCACTCGATACAGGCGATAGCAGTTGCAGTCATTGGTTTAGCCGTGTCAGCTGTAATGACTGTTATAGGAGCTATATTGGGCGTAATATTTGGCCTTATGGATGTTATGCTGGGAGCTAACGGCATGTTGGGTTCTTTGGCAACAGTTCTGTCAGGCGGTATCGGTGGAATTCTTGGTTTGGGAATTTTAGTTTTACAGATTATAGGTATCATCAATGCAGTACAGGGTACAATGAAGCCGCTTCCGATTATCGGCGAGAAGATCGACAGTATGTTCAATAAATAATAAGTTAAAGCTATTTCGGACAGATGGATCCGAAACAGTTAACATTGGTTTTACACTTACATATAAAAGAGAGTGGGGAAAATGACAAAAAAAAGAGGATGGGGAATAATATCAGTCGCTGCCGTTATAGTGGCAGCTGTTCTGGTGTGTTCAGGCATAAGCAGTATCGCTGCAAGTTCCAATGTTGAGGCCGAGGTGACCGGAGCCCAGGAAAATCCTAATGATAACACGGTAACCATAGGTGTAAAAGTAAAGAATAAGGGTAGTGATTTTGGCGGATATGTCAGGATATTCATCAACGATTACTCATGTGATAACTATTCGCAGACAGACGGTGCCCTTACCTACGATACTTATATCGCTGTAGCAGCCGGTTCGGAGGATGTGGCTGCTATTACTTTTCCGAGACCTAACAGTGTGCACTTTACGGATGCAGATATCAGACTTCAGGTATTGGATGAGAAGGGCAAGGTTCTTTATGATCATAAGCAGCACAGACTGTTTGATGAAAGCGAGTGGTATTACGGTGTGCTGAGTGACAATCCGTCATCCCTTCTGTACATCAATTCGTATAATTATGGTTATTACATAAATAATGACCTGGAGCAGAAGGATCTTACGGCAGCCGATATGGAGGATACTGTTACCTACAATTCCATAAGGATGCTTGTTATTGATGATTATGATATTTCTGCACTTTCTTCTACTTCCATAGCAAATATCGAAAACTGGGTAAGAAGTGGCGGTGTCCTGGTGGTAGGAAGCGGTGCCGCACTGGATGAAACTTTTTCTAAATTTGATCAGAACTTTATCGAGGCGACTCTTAACAGCAAGTCTGTATTTCCGCAGAGTACTTATTATACACTGGATTACAGCGGTACTATGCAGTGTGCTGATATCAATTATGGAGGCGGCTACTATAACAGAGGCTATTATAGTGGCAGCATACAGTATACACTTCCAACGAAAAATGAAGGAAAGGGAGCAATAATGCTTGTTCCCTTTGCACTTTCAGATTCCACACTGGATGCGAACTATTTCGTAAGCGACTTGCTGTCTGATTTTTCATCTTTTATCAACTCACAGTCATCTGTTACGGATCCGAGTATCAGCAGTGATTTTGACAATCTTTTCGCAGTCATGCAGGGAAAGGGAACCATTAACCTGCCGCTTTTGTTCATTTCCATGGCAGTGTATATTGTGCTGGTGGGACCCGGTATCTATCTTATACTCAAGGCTGCAAACAAGCGTGAGAAGATGTGGGTATTTATACCTGTAATAGCGGTGGCTTTTGTGGGTATCACATACCTTTTCAGCAGGGGGTTCAGTCTGCATAACAAGGCTCTTGCATGCATATCAGTGCAGGCGGCTGACGGAAGCGGTGTTAAGTCCGAATACATTTTCGGATACAATTCAAAGGCAAAGGATTGGACCATCAGGTTAGATGATGATGTTGATGCTGCCGGATTGTATTTCTGCAGTTCCACTATGTATGACTATAAGCATACTGACAGATATTATTTCGGATCTGCCAGGACACCGGACGGAGTAAAGCTTACATATAAGCCAAAGTCGGTATTCTCTACTATATGTTACCGTGCTGTGGCTGATAATGACAGTGAGTTTGGCAGTGACGATTTCAGTGTAGAATTGACAAATGACTATAGTGTCATTGAAGGTGTGTTCACTAATAATTCAGACAAGGATATAAAGAAAGTGTTGCTCGTATGCAACGGCGGATATGCCATCATTGATAATGTAAAGGCTGGAGAGAGTGTTACACTTGACGAGCGTGCGTATGATTTTTATAGCAGTGTAAGCTCGGAGCTTACAAATGATGCCTTAAATCGGTATGAAAGGAAAGAGTATACAGATGCTAAGTACACTGCGGCTCTTGCTACGGCGGCAGTTGAGCTTGGAGCATATGATGATTATGCCATAGTTTTGTTTGATACAAAGGATAGCCTGGTGACATCCCGTGAAAAGAAGGATTGTTTCTCCTGCTATTATGTATTACCGGATTGAGGGGGCTGCAGATGATAAATATAATTAATCTTTCGAAGTTTTATGGACGCTTTGCTGCGGTGAATAATTTAAATCTCCATGTTCCGAAGGGAGATCTGTTTGGTTTCGTGGGTCCCAACGGTGCGGGCAAGACCACGACCATAAGGATGGTGTGTGGACTGCTGAAACCCACTGCAGGCTATATTGAGATCGGTGGTTTCAACTTTGCACAGGATCCGGATAGGGTAAAACGCTGCATTGGTTATGTGCCGGATTTCTTCGGCGTGTATGACAACCTCAAAGTAAAGGAGTATATGGAGTTTTACGGTTCCATATACGGTATAGATGATGCGGATATCCGCAGGATGACAGGCGATCTGCTGGAGCTGGTAAACTTAAGGAATCTGGAAGAGCAGTATGTGGATACTCTTTCCAGAGGTATGAAACAGAGACTCTGTGTTGCCAGAGCGCTGCTCCACAATCCACAGCTCCTTATACTGGATGAGCCATCATCAGGTCTGGATCCCAGAGCAAGAGTGGAGATGAAGGAAGTGCTCATGAACCTTAATTCCATGGGCAAGACCATAATCATCAGCTCACATATACTTGCGGATATTGCAGAGATGTGTACCAGCGTGGGTATCATGAACCACGGAAGACTGGCGGCAGCTGGTAAGATGAGCGATATCCTTGAGATTGGTGTGGATAAGCATCACCTGATAATTTCCATCAACGGAAATATGGAAGAGGCTGTGTCCCGTGTAAAGGAACTGCCGGAGGCTTCCATATGGCAGGTCAGGGAAAATGAGATAGTGCTTAGCTGCAGCGGTGAGGAAGACCAGATAAACAGGATAGTCATGAGCCTGATGAAAGCCGGAGTAATGATCGGCGGATTCAGGAAGGAAGAGCAGAGTCTGGAGACGCTCTTCATGCAGCTTACTGAGGGGAGTGCGGCAACGGTTAATCCCGGTGTCGGCAATATGCAGGGGAGAATGTAAATGAGTAAATCCGGAAATAAAAAGCTTAGGCTTAATCCTATATTAAAAAAGGATCTTAGGGTTATCGCAAGAAATATGAAGTTTTCCTGGGGACTTTTTGCTTTTGAAGCAGTACTTGGGGTGATCTTCCTTTTCGCGATGCTTCTTATGTATGAGTCAGTGGGTTATACCAATATGTACAGCAGCATGGTGGCACTCTTTCCGATCATCGGCGGGACGGAGCTTGTGATAGTGGCGCTGATAACACCTATTCTTACGGCCTCTGCCATTACATCCGAGAAAGAAAAGCAGACCTTTGATATACTGCTTACAACTGTTATGACACCCCATGCTATCATCAGGGGAAAGCTTTTGTCTGCGGTTACAAGGGTGATGATGTTCGTTGTGGGAAGCATACCGCTGATGGCGATATCCTTCACTGTCGGAGGCGTGAGCTGGTGGGCGCTGTTTGCATTCCTGCTCCTTACTCTTGTGTTTGCGATATATGTCGGTTCCATAGGGATCATGAGCTCCACCTTTTCGAATAAATCGCTGGTTAGTATCATCATTTCCTATGTTATATACGGACTGCTGTCCGGAGGAACTTTTATTCCCATAATATCCATAAGCGGGATAATGGGAATGTCACCTGAAATACTGTCGGCTTTAAGTCTGTTGTTTAATCCGCTTATAATGTTCATCACTTTCTTTGCAACGGTACTGGGTGGTGAGTTTATCGAAGATATTTTCTCAAGTCTGGTATTTGTGACCGCTTGGGGATGGATAATAGTTTCCCTGATAATGATGATCATTGCATCCATAGTGATGCAGGCTATAGCGGCTTCCCGTATCAATCCGGTGGTTGGCTACAGGAAGAAGATGAAAAAGAAGAATACGGCTCAGAATCAGAATAATGTTAATATGGGAAGGCCCATGCCCGGTCCTCAGCCTGCAATGGTGGGGGGCGTGATGGCAGGTGCCACAATGGCTCAGCCCGGGATGCAGATGAATATGCAGAACAACGGTCCTATGATGCAGGGGCAGCAGAATGGATCCGGATTTCAGAGCATGCCTATGCAGCAGAGCCAGTCAATGTTCCAGGGACAGACTGCGCAGCAGAGTCAGTCTGCATTCCAGGGGGCTCAGGGACAGCAGGAACAGTCAATGTTCCAGAGTGCACCTGTTCAGCAGGGGCAGCCTATGGCTCAGAATGGCATGTCACAGGAATCTGGGCAGCTGGATATGCTGAGTTCGCCTGTGACGCAGGATCATTCAATATTCCAGAAGCCGGCAGATCAGACGGAGTCAATTGCACCGCAGAGTACTTCGGATAGTATGGCGACACAGAGTTTGTCAGGAACAGAGAGTTCACCGGTGACACCGGCTCAGTCCGAAATACAGAGCAACCCGGTAACACCGATCCAGACGGAGATGCAGAGCGCGCCGGTGACGCCGGTTCAAACAGAGATACAGAGCACGCCGGTAACGCCAATTCATACAGAAATACAGAGCACGCCGGCAGCACCGATTCAGACGGAGATACAGAGTGTGCCGGTTGTACAGAGCCAGCAAGAGTCCTTAGGTTCACCTGTGATGCAGGCACAGCAGGAGGTGCAGTCCCAGTCAGTTCAGGGAGAGCCGTCTCAAGTAGAGCCAGCTCAGTCCGAACCGACAGTTTTTTCAGGGGAGACGGGTACGTCAACTGAGGGACAGAACTAAAAAGATTTAGGGTGGGCCGGAAATGCACCGGCCCATTTTTCAAAATGTCTTTTTTTAAGGAAACAGTTCAAAACAAAAGCAAAGCGTGAGTTCAGTATACATATGTATTCACGGAATGAAATCTGAAAATAAGCGATAGTGTCAAGTGACCTATGAAAAATAAGCCTAGGGGGAAATCTAAAATGAAAAAAGCATTAAATACTATAGTTCTTACCATATGTATGATGTGCATGCTTTGTGCTTGCGGCAAAAAAGTGGATGAGAACGGAGATGCACTTATCACATCAGACTGGAAGCTGGTGGAATACACGGTGAATGGCAGCAGGACGGTAATGGCTGATACGGAATGGTATGTAAAGCTTTTCACTATCGGAATGGAGCCTGCATTCTCTACAAAGGATGGTAACACTTGCACATTTTCCGTGGGCGGGAAGGAACATACGGGAACCCTCACCTACGACGGTGATGTATATACTATAGTGTATAACGATTCCCAGAAGGGAATGATTGCAGATATCGATGGTGACGAGCTCAGGATATACACTGCTGACGGCCATCTGGAGTTCATCTTTGTGGCGAAGTGATTCAGAATCCTTTTAAAAATGACGGAAATGTGCTCCAAAATCCCTTTAAAAAAGACGGAAATGCACTCCGAAATCCCTTTAAAAATGACGAAAATAAACTCTTGAATCCCTTGAAAAATATGATTTAAGTACAGTTACAATAACAACGGATTCCGAATCTAATAAGAGATGATTTTTGAATATAGTATTCTATCGCCGGCACTGATTTATACTATTATCATGTGCATGGCGTTTCATTGGAACGGATATGTATATTGAAGATATCAGGGGTAGAGCCTTGCAGATAATTCTTGAGTAGAAAAAGAAGTATGTGTATCTGTTTGGATAGTTTTTTTCTATTTTACCAACCCAGCGACAATCGCAGATATGTTCCCTAACTGATCCGGATTCATTTTCTTAAGATTGTCCGTTATTTTCTTTATTTCAGAAGGATCCTTTGAATCATAGTCAAAAAACTCCTGCGGAGTGATTTCTAAGAATTCACAGATATAGAAAAAAGCTGACATGGATGGTAAGGCCTTGCCAGTTTCGATATTGTTTATGTATCCGGGATTCTGCCCAATGGAAAGACTCATATCACGAGCCGAAACCCCTTTGATATTTCTTAACTGTGCTAATCTAATGGCAAACTTTTCTTCATACATATCAACAATTCCTCTTGTCATATTCTATCTAATACGAACTCAAGAATATTTGATACAGTCCTATAATTGTGGTAATATATTAGATACAAAGCGATACAATGATGAAATTATAGTTTTTGATGGGATATCTGTTGTGATTTTCCTTTTTTGAAAAATCCAGATGTAAGAAATGGAGGTTATGGCATGAGTAAGGATAATTTTGAAGAGGTTATAAATATTTTTGGTAATAAGGATAATCCTGAGCAAGCAGAAATAGTTGGGTTTTTCTACGGCCACTTTATGGATGATACAAAATGTATGGTATCGGAATTATTGGATAAGGCCGATAAGAAATTTAATTTGGGCTGTACGGGGTTCTTTGCAGGGATAAATGATTTTGATGTTTCGAATAAAAACGAGGAAGACACAATAAACCATTTATTCGAAAAGTTTCCAGATAATAATAGCTATCCGGAGGTGCTGGCAAAAGTTATCGTTGTAAATCAGTTATATTCTACAAGGCTAAATGATAATAATGCCGGAAACAAGATTTCTGTTAAGGAAATGGCCCACCATATAATTGAAAAACGAAAAGATATAGAAGAAGCAAAATTATCCCCGGATAATGAGTTAAAAATAAAAGAATTGGTGAGTAAACTAGGGGACAAAGAGAATTATAAACTTGACAGGTCTGTAAAATGTGCCTATTCATTTGCGTCTAAGTATCTTAGCTTTACATTCAGAGAATTTAACAGTGTGCCTATAACTGACACCTATGCGAGAAATACTTTGCAGCTAATGGATTTTGCGGGAAAGAAAAGCAATTTAGATTTTTATCCTAATTACTATGATAGCGTAAGGTATCTGAGGAATATGTACGGAAATAAAGTTGGTTATAAGGAAATAGATGCGTTTCTTTGGATAATGGGAAAGGCATATACAGAAGCGTAATATACTTCAGGGAGGCGTGATATGGGATATACACAGCAGGAACAGGTTGAAATAGTCCGTGATGCCATGATACTCACGGCGACTATAGAATATGAAGAAAAAAAGCTTGAAGAACTGAAAAAGTTAGAATTTGAACCTATGCCGGCAGAACCGGTGCGAAAGGTTGTTAAGCAGCCTGGTAGGGTTGAGCCAAAGATGCCAATAGTGCCACCGTTACCATTGACATATGATGATTATAAACATAACAGAATATGGTTGATGATAATAGTATTGTTATCAGTTCCCTTAGTTTTGATAATTATTTTGCTTTTGGGAACAATTGTTGTGTGCTTAGTAAAAGGTGGTGAGTTTACACTTGGGGTTGAGGGATTGTTGTTGATATGTCTCGCTACCATAGTTACAGGGGTGGTATATAGTTCCCCATTTATATTATTAATAGCGGTTTTGTGGATTGTAATAAATTTAACTACCATAAAGTCTGGTTGGGAGAATAAACAGAATAAGCATTTTAAAAAGTATCAAAGTACGAAAGAGTACCAAGAAATGGCTAATGCAGCAATATATGAGGCTGAAAGACAAACACAAATAAAATATGCAGAAGCTGTAGAAATACAAAGAGAAATGGATAGAAGATATGAGGAAGAGAAGAACAGATATAAGACAGTTGTAATTCCGACATACGAATATCAGCATTCAATATGGCAAAATAAAAAGAATAAATCTATCGCTTTTCTCGAAAGGGAAATTGCATACAGCAAAGATTCGCTTGAGAACTTATATAATATAACAAAGAAGATTTCTGCAACCTACCGTGAATTATGGATATTAAAATGGCTTTATGCGGATATGAGTACTTCCGACCACACTATAGAGTATGCTATGGAATTATTGGACAGGGACAGACAACGCGTTGCAACAGAAAATGTAGGTATTGTCGTTTCCGATGCAATATCTGAATTACAGAATGGGCTGCAGAGGGATTTTGATGACATTTATGATGCCATACAGGACAATACAGAAACGCTTATGGAAATACTTGACGAGTCATATCGGACGCGAATGGAAAATCGGGTAGGCTATCTTGTAGAAGCTTATCAACATTGGGGGATTAATAGAGAGTTAAAGAAAATAAATAAGAAATTTTAAGATTTTCGGTGAATGCATTTTAATCATCAAATTGTCTTTAGTGTTCACAAAGGTGAGTGTTTAAAGAAAGCCTGTGGCATACCTGCAGGCTTTTGACTTTAGGGGTTATTTAAGGATTCATGCATAACGAATTTTATTCTGCTCTAAATCGTACATAGTGATTTTTCACGCATTTACAAAAACGCAATTTGACATTCCTTCTTTTATGTAGTATCTTTTAGCTGAGAGAAATCTCGTGCAGGGGGTTTGGCGGATGTACCCTGTAAATAAAAAACCGTAGAATTTTTCTTTCATTCGATATTGTCTGTTTTCATTCATTCTGTGAGGAGTTCTTTCATGGCTAAATTGGTTAAGGTGTGTTTTATTCGCAGGTCTTTTTTGAAATTCATTCAGACTACATAAGAATATTAGATGTGGGTTCACCTCAGAGGCAATCGCAGTGCACACATTTATGCGTAGTTTTATTCAGAGAATCTAGCTTGGTAAATTTTCATAGTGAATTAAACATATAGTTACAAGATGAAAAAGTAGTTTTGTAATGATATTCTATTATCAGTGAGTTTCTGCCGCTGCGGATTCCTGACGCAGGGCATCAAAGGGGAAATCCCCCGGAATCTCTAAAGTATCTGTTAATCATTTTTGCATGTGGTATGTGCATGTTCGGATTTTTCTAATTTTCGTTTCTGCCATATCGCGGAAAGGAGAAGTATGGAAAACAAAGAAGTCATCTATCAAAATGCAACGGGACCGGTGAGGTTCAAGCTGACCAACGATTACCTGTTCAAGGCACTCATGCAGGAAAATCAGAATGTGCTGAAGCATATTATTTGTTCTCTTCTGTATACTACACCAGATAATGTAACCGACATAAGTATTGATAATCCCATAATCCTGGGAGAAAGAATCGACAATAAGGATGTTATCCTTGATATTAATGTTAGTTTCAACAACGGGGAACGCATTAATCTGGAAATGCAGGTTGTAAATGAATACAATTGGCCGGACAGATCAACTTACTATGCATGTCGGAATTACACTGTACTCAACAAGGGTGAAGATTATGATGCAGCCAAGCCGGTATATCAGGTCGGAATACTGGATTTTACGCCGCATCCCGATCATCCGAAGCTGTTTTCAGTCTATAAACTTTTGGAAGTAAATGACTATTACCCATATACTGAAAAGTTCACTATATGTACACTTGATTTAACGAATATTCATCTTGCTGATGCGACCGATAGGGAATACAATATAGACAGATGGGCAAGTTTTTTCAAAGCAAATACATGGGAGGATATCAAGATGTTAGCTGAACAGTACAGTGTAATAAATGATGCGGCAACAACCATATTTAAACTCTCAGAAGATGAACGCATCCGCCAGCAGTGCGAGGCAAGAGAGGATTATGAAATCAGGCAGAGATCCCTTAATAGACGCATCCGGCAGAGAGAAGAAAAAATCGAGCAGCAGGACAGAATCATAGAGGAGAATGAAAAAATTATTGAGGAGAAGGACAGAACTATAGAGGAAAAAGAAAAAACTATAGAAGAAAAGGATCGGACTATAGAGGAACAGGCTGATGCACTTTCGCAGAAAGACAAGCGCATTGCTGAACTGGAGGCCATTCTCGCTAAGCAGTCTTTGTAGGTAAACACGGTTTCTGTTACTGTGAATAGGGTGACCTTTTTTGATATTGTAAACCCTCTTTTCTGGAATAAACGATGGTTTCAAAACGGTTGCATAGTATGAGAATATAATGAATCAAGGACACCTTCTCTGCCACAGAAGTGCAGCAGGGAAGGTGTTTTGATTTCCAGCCATAAAAAATCCCCTCAGATCCGTATCTTTCATAGTAAATGTTCAGAATATATTTTTCGTTAAAGTTATGTAAACCACAGCGGAAGATTTGCTTCAAAGGTAGGCTTTTGCAGACTATCAGTAAACAATATGGATGGCAAACATGCACGGAATATGCTATAATCTATTCCGTATATGTGCCGTTCTTCTTTAAGGAGTAGGGGGGAGGAATGACTATGAGCGACAGAGAATACATACTCAGTTTTATTAAAAAGATCAGATCAAAGATGAACACTGCTATAATGATCCGTCAGATATTGAACGGACTTATAGGCGGTGCTTTAGTAGCGGCCATTGTGGAGGGTATTTCCTGTATATGGTCTTTTTACTATGCGCATCTCGCAGCAGGGATCGCCCTGGCTATAGGGCTGGCAGTCGGTATCGTGCTAGGTATAGTAAAGCGGAAGAATGAGACGCAGGCGGCGCTTAAGATTGACAGCTTTGGTATGAAGGAGCGCGTGATCACTGCTTTTGAGCATAAGGATGCTTCGAATGAATTTTCCGAGCTCCAGAGACGCGATGCTGCCAGATGCTTAAGTTCCATGGAGCAGATGGTAAAGATAAAAATGAATCCCGGCGCAAGACGCATACTGCTTTTCCTTTTCATGGCGCTTTTAGCTGTATTCTTCGGTCTTATGCCTGCTCCTAAAAAGGCGGAAGCGCAGGAACAACATGAGGTATATCAGGAGGCAACTGCCAAGGAAAAAGAGATAGAGCAGGCTATGGAGGCTCTGGAAAAGATCGATCCCACATCTCTTTCGGAGAGTCAGAGACAGGAGCTCTCGGATATGCTGGAGAGCCTTCAGGCTTCACAGAACGAGATGAAGAATGTGGCTTCGGCCGATGAACTCAAAAGTGCTAACCAGAGGCTTGATTACAAGTACGCAGATATAGCAAACGGTCTGCAGGCTATGCAGCAAGAGGTTGAGGAGCAGCAGAGGAAGGAGCAGGAAGAACAGCAGAACAGCCAGTCCGAGAATTCTGCCAGCCAGAACAATTCCGCAAGCCAGAATAATTCAAACGGAAACAGCGGTACATCCCAGCAGATAGCTGATGCCACCCAGCAGATACAGAACAATATGAATCCCGGCGGTCAGAGTGCCCAGGCGAATGGTCAGACCGGTCAAAATGGTCAAAACGGTCAGAACGGACAAAACAGCCAAAACGGTCAGAATGGTCAAAATGGGCAAACTGGTCAGAACGGTCAAAATGGTCAGAATGGACAGAACGGCCAGAACGGTCAAAATGGTCAGAACGGTCAGAATGGTCAGAACGGCCAGAACGGTCAAAATGGCCAGAACGGCCAGAACGGCCAGAACGGTCAAAATGGTCAGAATGGTCAGAGCGGTCAAAATGGTCAGAATGGACAGGGCCAGGCTGGAAGCGGCGGTCAGGACGGTCAGGGTCAGGATGGAAACGGAAGTGGCGACGGTCAGGACGGTCAGGATGGTGATGGAAACGGTGGCCAGGGCGGCCAGGGTCAGTCAGGCAACGGAAGCGGAAATGGCGGCCGGGATTATGTGAGTCTTCCCAATGGCGATGCTGATGATGAGGGTCTTACCGGAAAGCGTCAGGATGAAGGTCAGTCAGAATACGGCCGTGACAACAGCGGTGTAGGCTGGGCCGGAGAGCATGTGGATTATGACAGCGTGATCGGTGAGTACAGTGACAGAGCCTACGAAGGACTGGAGAATGGTGAGTATCCTACCGGTATGGAGGATGTAATAAAAGAATATTTCAGCAGCTTTGAGTGAGGGAGGACAAAATGAGCGACATTGAGGCAATGCAGAGCAAGATCGCGGCATGCGAGCAGGAGATAGGCCGCGAGATCATAGGACAGAGGGATGTTATCAGAAGTGCGATGATAGCAATACTTTCAGGGGGCAATGTACTGCTGGAAGGTATGCCGGGACTTGGAAAGACAAGGCTCGTAAATACTATAAGCCATGTACTGAATCTTTCTTTTAAGAGGATACAGTTTACCCCTGACCTGATGCCTGGTGATATCACAGGTACAAATATAATGGTCAAGGACAATGAGGGTTCTGCGTTTAGATTTGAGCCCGGTCCTATTTTTGCAAATATAATACTTGCGGACGAGATAAACCGTGCTACGCCTAAGACCCAGTCGGCGTTGCTTGAGGCCATGCAGGAGCACAGTGTTACCGTCGGCAATGTGAGCCACAAGGTTCCGGAGCCCTTCTTTGTACTGGCTACCCAGAACCCTATCGAGCAGGAGGGTACATATCCTCTTCCTGAAGCTCAGCTGGACCGTTTTATGTTTAAGATACTGGTTGGTTTCCCTTCAAAGAATGAGCTTAAGGGGATCGTTGATCTGACTGAAAACAGAAATGCTCAGCCGGCCAACACGATCCTTACAGGGGGAGATCTTCAGACTGCTGCTGCGATGGTTAATAATATAGGTGTGGCAGATGCTGTTATGGATACCATACTTGATATCATAATGGGAACACATGACCATAGCAACAAATACATACGTGAGGGCGCCAGCCCCAGAGCTGCTCAGGCTATCGTCCGCGGTGCCAAGGCAAGGGCATTCATGGAAGGGCGTTATAATGTATCGTTTGATGATGTGGAGGCAGTGGCTTATCCGGTACTCAGGCACAGGATACTCCTTTCATTTGATGCTATTTCAGAGGGCGTGACCGAGGACAAGATAATCACCGGTATCATCAGGAAACTGTCGGAAAACAGACAGGTATGAGAGGCATAGAAAACAGTGGAAAAAAGAGAAAGGCTGCATGATTTCATAAAGTCTTGTTATCGTATAGACAAAGTACGGCTGATGGTTGCGCTCACCGTGCTGGTAGTAATGGCAACGGCATCTTTTGCATCCTTTGATGCAGGATTTGCCAATTCTTATGATAGTGATATAGAAGATCAGATCAATTCCACGCTGATTGAAAATATTGGCAGCTATGCGGGTATCTTTTCTGTGACTGTTACAGCCTCAGTTAATCCTACTGGGACCCTGGCTATCATTTCGCTTATAGGTGTGATAGAAAAGTCTGACCAGTACTTTCCTAATGCAAAGTGGCTTGAGGGGCCGCAGCATTTTCTCTGTGCCACGCCTATTATAAGGACTGCGGCTAATCTGCCCATATCCACGCCGGCGGTGACCATCATCC
>CAMOJK010000043.1 GCA_946616835.1 uncultured Lachnospiraceae bacterium | reverse complement strand
CCCAGATCCGGCATCTCACTTAAAAGTCTTTTATATTCTTTATCGGCACGGATACAGATTTCTTCCTTCCTGTCGGGAAGATACTCATCGCAGTATCTTTCAAAAAGTCTGCCCCACGATTTCGGATATGATTTGTTCCACATTATTACTGTCCCATCCTTAAATGCTTATTTCTTCTTGTATCCGCGGTCGCGATATGATCCGCCGGATGCAAGCGTGTATTCATGGACAAACTCCATGATCAGCATGATAGCAAACCATACAGCCATACTTTCGCTCATTAGACCATTGGTAAAGCCAAGCCTGAATGCGCTTTCCGGCATCAGGCTTACAACGAGTTTCAATACTGCAAAAATAAAAAGCACGTTTGTAAATGCAATTCCTTTTGCAAATACTGTCCTGCCGGTGATCTGAAGATAGAACCAGTAGATGAACACCGGAAGCATCAACACCTCACTTGCAGGAACAACCCATGAAAACAAAGAGAATAACCCTTCACAAATAACAAGCGCATCCGCGGCATATCCGTTGTTGTTAAGCCATGCAAACAAACTCAGGATGACCACGTAGATCAAATGCAATGCAATCCACGGTGTAAGTCCGAATGCATTCAGATAATGATATGTGCAACGTTCCTTATCCTTGCGAATATAGCTTTGAACTGCAAAAAGTGCTATGCCATATAGAATTATTCCCGGGAAGGCAAGAGCCATCGCAAGAATGTATCTCCACTGCGGAATATTAGCTGTGCCTATAGTAAGCCATATAAGTTTTCCCGTATGAGACGGATCCCCATACATCATCAGCCAGTCTCCGCCGCCATAACATAGACATCCAAGGATGCCGCATATCAAAGCAATTACATTCTTTTTATTTGATGGTTTCATACTTTGCAGATACTCTCCTACACTTTATTTATATACGCTTCTATCGCATCCGCCGCTTCTTTTACTCCATTTTCTTCAAGAATTCCCTTTGAAGCCTCATGTGCTTCCTTATCATACTTGCCGCTGATCAGGTCATTCAATGAGGCTTTTATCTCATCCACTGTACATAATCTTTTACGGATATAAAGCGGTGCAGGTCCGGCACCGATCCTGTGATCCATACGGCCGTAAAAATACTGATCCAGCGCCAGCGGAATCACAAGTGTCGGCAATCCTGCGCGAAGTCCAAGACCGTTAGTTGTATTCCCGCCATGATGAACTACGGCTCTTACCTTACCGAATATATAGGAATACGGCACATTTCCGATAAAATACAGTCGCTCTGTGTTTACTCTATCCGTATTCGGTATCTGATCAGCCTATATGATCGCATGTATTCCCGTTTCCTTAAGTGCCTGTAATACTCTTATCTGAAGTTCGGCAAGCTCTTCAGACTCTGCCTTACCAAATGCAACAAAGATAGGCTTCTCGTCGGAATTTAAGAACCTCAACAAATCTTCCTGTGGCTGATATTCATCTCCCGTCTCGTCCGGATGATACCAGTATCCGGTCACATGGATGTGATCACCCCATGCAGGATCAGGCTTCATCAACACACGGCTTGTCGGGTAAAATGTCAGGAGCTTCCGCCCTTCCATTTCTTTATAGCTACTCTTTATACGCCACTTCGTCAGACTGTTTTTTACTCTCCACTTGTTTAGGGCTATCATAGTCATCAAGTTCATCCCCTCAGGGAGCCCGTCATAGCTTTTTAAGACCTTTTCGGAATCATAATCATCCGAATAAAGCGAATACTGTCTTGTCGGATCCATCGGAGAATAAAACACTCTCGCACACGGTATTTTCAGGAGTTCTGCCGCATGATAGGCAAATGCCCCGCAGGTTCCGTACATCACAAGATCTGAACCACGGATCGCCGAAACTGTCTGTTCCATAAATCCAGGATTTTCCTTTTTAAGCCTGAACATCCCCTTTATGAAATCAATACTGGTCTTATAATCAGCAACCAGATACTGCATCACATGGTCTGCGTCAGTATCAAGCTTTAAGAATGTAACTCCCTTGCCCTCTATTAGCGGGTGAAAAGCCTCGGATGTCAGAATCCGAAAATCATGCCCTCTCTTTATCATTTCCTCGCCAAGTTCCGCCAGCGGATTCACATCTCCTCTGGTTCCCACGGCTACAGCTGTTATAACCATTCACCCGTTACCTCTTCCAAATTAATTCCATCAATCAATGGTATTTTGAACATACTGCCAATAATCCTCCCATCGTCCATAGATTGCCTACACTGATCCATGCTGCAGCCAGTGCATTCGTTATCGCGCGATCACCGATCAGTCTCATGATCATTATCCACGCAACTCCAAACAGGATATTGAATATTAAACACCATTTAGGAAGCGGCGTATGCCCTTTTGCAAATGCTCTGATCTGGACAATGGCTGCTACGAAAAAGAAAACAAGAAATATGATCGTTGCAGGCAAAAGAAACCATTTTAGGAATCCTTCCACTTCAGTTACAACTGTCGCAGGATCATTCTCATAAAAGCGTTTCAAAAGATATGCCGCAATACAGCACGGCACATGTACCCCGCATCCTCCGAACGCAAGGCAGCCTATGATACCCGCTCGGTAAGCATGAGCATCCTTTTCAGAATATGGTTTAATCATCCGATACACGGCAAACCAGCACAGACATTCAAGCGGTATACCTATAAGACCAAGCAAGGCCGAAGCTATGATCCTTCCGTCTGATACAAGCAGGAATCTTGCAAACATAGGCGGAAGACCTTCTGCATCGTAGTAATAGGTTCCCCATCCAAGGATCATGTCGGCGGCAAATACCATAAGAGCAGCGAAAATTCCCAGTTTCAGTAAATGCTTAACCCGTTCCCAGTCAATTTCAGCTGATCGATCATTTGAATTCATCTTCATCCTCCCAGAAGCGTTTGTCTTATAAGTAAATTCTTGGTGTGGCACTATTTCTTCCTACTGACCATAAATCCATTTTCATCAACCTCTGTCACATACAGATCCGTGATAGGATTACGGTCACCTACGACCAGATAGTCGCATCTGTCACTATTGCCACATGTCCCGCATCGGATCAACTTCCCGTGTATCTCGCTGATACCGAAAAAATCGCTGTTACACAAAAGCGGGAGCACATGCAGCAGATCGTGGCTTTTGGCGAACTCCGCATTCGGGCACTGTGCGAAATGATATCTTGCGGCATGATGTTCCCTGTCATATGGTTCGGTTACATTTATAAATCCTGCCGGATATTTTTTTATATCCTTCCGATCTCTTTTACCGGCACGCTTAAAAACCATATCTATCAAGCACATATCTGGGTTTCTGTTCAGATCAAATATTTTTCCCAGCTTTGTAAACGGCCTCATAAACATGCTCTGGACAAAGGACTGAAGTTCGTCTATCGGAGGCTTGTCAGGGAGCGAAGGATACAAGGCAAATACAAGCAGGGCTCCGTAGATCGCATAAGCATGTCCGTTCTTCTTTCCACCATAATCTGGCAGATCTTTCAGGTATTCGTTGTATTTATCCACTACATCTGCCCAGATGTTTTCTCCCTGTTCCTTGCCATATCGCTCATAAAGCCAGGTTCTTACATCCCGGCTATATGTTAAATCCTCAATCTGCAAATGTTTTTCCTGCATGTTTCCTCCCTTAAAAAGCCGCCGTCTTTCCTATTAATCCGCCCACCAGTCCCACATCACCACTGAGGGGTGGATAGGGACTATAGTTTTTCATTTTCTTTCCCAAATTCATGTACGGTCATGTCTACCCGCTCCTTTTAGATATCTACTTCCTTGCTACAAGATGCAATCTGAACTTCTTTACTCTTTCAAGCTTCTCAATCTTAAGACCGGCAGTGCTGCAAAATACCCTGATCTCATCAAGCGATCTTGCTGCCACATCACCATGCCCGACGAGGTTTGCAAGAGGCATTTCCGTATGGTTCATAAGCCAAAGGATTACCTTCGGTGCTGTATAATCCTGAAGGATGAGTCTTCCTCCCGGCCTCAGCACTCTTTTTACGCTGTCAAAGAACTTCTGTGGATTCGGATAATGATGAAAACTGTTTGAGCAGATGATTACATCAAAAGAGTTTTCATCAAAAGGAAGATCTTCGCAGTCTCCCACAACCCAGTCTACACCGCTTAAATTCTTGGACTTTCCTACTTCGATCATACGCGGCGTTATATCAAGTCCTGTATAATGCTTCGAAGGATCCTTTTCATACAATAATGAGATCATCGGTCCTGTTCCGCAGCCGCAGTCCAGAAGATCATGATAATCTTCTTTTTCAAGTTCTGATGAGATATATGGATAATCATCCTTACACATCTCATATATTCCGGCATGGTCTGTCTCATATATCTCTGCCGCTTTCGTAAACTCTTTTACTGTCAGATCCTTATATTCTTTTTCCGTTTTCATGTATTACCTCCTATGAACCTCATCCCAGCAACAGGGTCCGTCCGACAGGTCAGAGTGACGAATAAATCTAACATGCCTCGTCAGTCCTTTACTCCACTCATATTCTCTCTTCTACTTTCATCTGATAAATTCTTCAATCTGCCTGACATACTCTGCCGGTTTTGCCGCCATATATCCGCAGTGGGCATATCCCTTTCGTATCGTAACCTCTGCCTTTGGCATATAAACCGGAATTGTATTCTTTGAATACCTTAAGTCGAAATCCTTTTCTCCAAAATCAAGATGCAGTTTCATCTGCTCCTCTTCCGTAAGTTTGCGAAGATCATAATGGCAGCATGCGTGGCAGATCGCATCAATGTCATCTATGGTTATTCTCTCAAAATTCTTAGTCATCATCCTGGCGAAATCGTATCCATACATCTTCACAAGGCTTTCCGAAGCTTCCACGTGAGTTTTCTCCAGTTTCTTCTTCCTGCTTCTGAACAGTTTCTTCATAAACCATTCCGCAAATCCGGCATTTTCGGTAAGTGCAACACCGTCAAACCATGCATACGCAATGTCAAAATCAGGATCAAGAAATAGTCTGTATGCCACCGCAACCCCAAGGGATGCGCCATAAACCAAATGTATATCCTCTATTCCTTCTCTTTGAAAGAATTCCTTAAGAAACCGATACTCCTCATCTGCGCTTATATATGCTCCGGCTTTGCCATGACCGCCTTGATCCGGTGCAATAATGCAATATTCTCCCGTAAAATATGGTCCCATGAGTTCATATAGATCAGACCCTGAAACCATCATTGGTGCAAGCAAAACAACTACAGGCGCTCCGATTTTTCCATATCTATTAATGTACATCTTCTATATCAGCCTCCGATCAACATCACGATTGCGCCAACAAGCGCCGCCGGTATCAAAGCAATTCCTGTCTACTACTACCCAAAAAGCGTACATATCCACGCTGCGAGCGCTGATGCCGCCGGGAAAATGACAAGCAGTTTAAGCAGCTGCCTCTTAATGTTATATCCGTACTTTCTGCCCGAATACACGCTATCCACTTCCGGAAAATAGTACTGGAAGAACTTGTATTTCATAAGCAGAAAGTAGTCAAAACAGATCATGTCGTATATTTTATACACGGTGAAGATCAGCACAAATCTCACAAAAAACTGCGTGAATGTGAAACCACTCCGAAACCCGTCCCAGATTGAGATCACCCCGACACCAAGTATCATAAGAATACTGAATACCATAAGTGTCCATCCGATTGTTCTCGCACCATAAAACAATTCTTTCTCTCTTGGAATTATCACTTTCTGAGCTTCCCTCGGTGCTGATGAAAAGAATTTCTCATTCTGAATAAACGCAACAGCCGAAAACAACATTAGCGTTATCGCCGCGCAAAACACGATTGTAAGGAATATTGTTAAAAGCATTCATTCAATCCTTTCCTGTCAGATCTTCGTATTCTTTATCTGCCCTGAATCCTTTTTTTCTAATACGCTTATTTTGTTTGACACATTAGAAATCAAAGCAATCTTTGACAACACTTTATACACAGGCGCAAACTCCGCCATCCCTTCAGCAAGAGAATAATCTTTATAAAACTTAAAAGAAGGTACCAAGCCGGAAAGTTCCTTGCCATTTTTTATTCCCCAGCTGAACTTCGCATTGCTTTTCTCTATGGATTTCTCCTTGATATGCGCTGCCATGAAAGGATTCATTATTTCCACAAGGACGCATGCCTGTTTGAATTTTGAATCAATAATGCTAAAAATCTTTTTTACATCCGCTTCATTCAAGTACATAGTCAGGCCTTCGATAATGACAAGCACAGGCTCATCATCGTACTCTATCTCTTCTGTCCATGATTTATCCATCGCAGATTTTGCAATCTGAAAGATGGCCGGTCCATCTTCTTTCAAAAACTGACTCCGTACATTTATCGTTTCCCGAAGATCAATGTTATACCATCTGGCGTATTTTCCTTCATTGCGATAGCAGCGTGTATCAAGGCCGCAAGCAATATTCGCTACAATAGTACCCCGATTCTTTTCGAGATATTCTGAAACAAGTCTGTCAAGGATTATAGTGCGTGCGATTACGCCGCTGCTCATAGGTGCGTCCTTATCAGCGAGAGAAAAATCATAATCAAGCATCCTGGCAATTTCTACCGCCTTTTCATCATGTATAACCGCATCCGGCTTTTGTGATTCTCTTGCTCTTGCATACATCGTCTGCAACATTGTTTCCGGAACTGCACCCATTTCAACATTTATCTTATTCATACTGTCTCTCCGTTTGTATTTTCAAATGTCTAAAATAATTCTTGGCCAGTTCAATAGCATTCGTTCAATCCTTCCTTTTCCATGGAATGCACCTGTTTACCCGCTTCTTATATTCTTCATATTCTGCGCCGTACAGATCAGTAAGCCATTTTTCTTCTGTGTTCTTGAGCACAACCGTCATGATAGCCCAGTTGATAAAGAAAACAGGGATCAGACAGATGTTATGCCACATAAAACTTATCCCGGTAAGGGCTATCCACCAACCGCTGTACATCGGATTTCTGACCCACGCATATATACCGTCCGTTTTCAGCTTGTTTTCGGTAATACTCTCATCCATACCAGATTTCAGTGCTCCGACAAACCAGATGACAAATCCGAGGATGATAAGAAAGCCCCCTGTTATCCTGAATACCCAAACAAGGTTACCGGTCAGGTTTTCCAATCTTCAAAACATAAACAAATAAAATGATACATATTGCGGTAAACAGTCCTATCCCATATATGAGATACGGCCCAATCCCGAAGAGCGGAAGTTTCTGCCCTTCCTTCATGTAGTTTTTAAGTTTCATCAATAAACGCCTCAATTCCCATAAATTCTGTGCAGTTCGTCCCAGGTTGGCATCTGAGCTTTTAAACGGTTCCATGCCTTCAATTTTGCCGGCGGACATTCCTTCAAAAAATCTGCGTAAAACATATCTATCTGTTCCATTTCAGAAACAGCATTTCTGCAGTGTTCGCAGGCTATCAGATCACCGATTACAGATTTTGCCATTATATAATACAGAAACTTCATCACCTTGCTTCGCACTCCGCTTCCGTAAAACTTGTCTTCGCCCTTCGGGTATACTGTTATTCCTTTTGTTCTAAGAAAATCAAACGCTTCCCGTGATGCGTCAAACATATCCCTGCGCTGACTTCTTGTGGACTTTCGCAGGTCTCCTCCGCATATATATGACAGATAACCGATCGGAAGGATTTCTGCCGGATGACAGATCAGATAGTTTTCCATATCTCCCTGCCAGTTAATCCTGTATTTCGTTCCTTTAAACAGATTCTCAACCCATTTTTTCAGGCGGGCATCTGTTTCTCCATGCAGCTGCCCGATATCCATCCAGCTTGCACCAAATCTTTCACAGACATAACTTTTCTCTTCTTTTTTTCCTCCGGAGACCTGAAAGCCGAAAAGAATTTTCTTTATTCCGGGCGCATTTTCTTTCATATCTTTCCGTATTTCTGCCGGTGACAGATCGTTTCCCACAAGAACAAGCAGCTTTGTATTGAATGTACGTATCATGGGAAGTGCGCTTTTCAGCTTGTGATAAGGCATTACAACGAATGTGGCATCAAAGGCAAGGTTATCCACATCCGTAACTGCTTTTACTTCGTTCTTTGTAGTCTTCTTCTGCAAGTGATGATATATTACAAGTCCGTTCTCGTTAAGTGATTTTGCTCTCTCCTCCCTCGCGAGTATCGTCACATCATTACCTGCTTCGATCAGCACATGCGCAAGATATGCGCCTATCACCCCAGCTCCGAATACCAATACCCTACGCTTCATTTTTGATCTGCTCCTTTCCATGCTTATTTGTTACAGAGTTTTCTTATACCCTTGGCGAGTTTTTCAGGATAAAAAGGAGCAAGCCCTCCATGCCCGGCATTCCTGTATCTTACAAAATGTGACGACGGGAAAGCTTTACGGATATATGCAATATCCCATTTCCTGTCCTTTTCCTCTGCATCGGCAAACCAGTATTCTATAAACAGACAATCCGTTACGATCCGCTTCGGCATAGCGTAGTTATTTGCCGACTCAAAAGTTCGCCAGATCGTTCTGTAACTTATCATACCAAGTACCTTTGCCTCATACCTGATATCTTCCTCTGACAGTTCATCCGTAGAAAATGCTTTTTCGAGAAGTTTTATCCCGCCGAGTTTCCCCACGGAAATCATCAGGAAGTCCTTAATTGCGATAAGTCTTGTAATAATCCACGGAAGCTGGTACGGCGTGATACCGCCATCCATCACAGCATGTTCAAAGTGGATCACCCTGTTCGATAAAAGCTTAGCTACCACTGCGCCGCCCATAGAACACCCATATATACACTCTGCTTCCGGTATTCCTTTTTCCTTAAGCCATTTTTCTATTTCAGCGGCAATCTCCTCAATACTTGTAAAATCTCCCTCCCGATCCGGATCATATCCCGGAAGTGCCGGTATGATCAGATGGAAGTCTTTCTCAAGCAGCGGCACGACATACTCAAAATAATCCCATATCACAACTGCGGGATGTATGAGAAGGATCACTCTTTTGTTGTTTGTTCCGAATTCATGATAAGTCAAAACAATTCACTCTCTTTCTATAGACACAACCTGTCTGTCGCTACGACTCACTCATAAAATGCTATATATAACAAAATATCCATGCACCTATAAAAGAGCATATCGGGATTATGATACACTGCCTGATCTGTTGCTTTCTGTTGTATCCGAATTGCTGCCATCCTTTACATCCTTCCGTTTCCGGAAAATAGTGTTGGAAGAAATGTGTCTTTGTAAGAAGAATATAGTCAAGACAGCCTATATCAAAAGCCTTAACGGCTCCGCCTATTATCAGAAAACGGATCGCATGATCCCAAAATCTATAGTCATTGTTTCTCCCGTCAATTCCACCCCAAATAAACAGTCCCAGCCATGCCAGCATAAGCAGGATGAGCAATATACCGCCGATTACACGTATAGGACTCATAGGAAGGCTGTCAATCCTTGGTTTCAGGCTATCCTGTACATCTATGGGAAAGTTCTTTGCCAGCGCGCTAAACGGCATCGTGACAGTTGCAACCCAGATCATGGCAAATAACAAAACGCATCCTGCTATAGCCAGAAAAATCGTCAATCTCATTTACTGATATACTCCTTCATCCTTCTGTAACCCGGCATTGCATCTTTAACAAGCGGCATGACCGCATAAGCATGATACAATCCGGGTTCGATCTCCAGCGTCACATGTACGCCGAACTGCTCCAGTCTGTCTCTGATGGATTCTGCAGCAGCAGTGAATACTTCATCACCACCGAAGCTGAGGTATACATCTTTCAGTCCGGTATAATCGCCAAGCTGAAGTGATTCCATATAGTCTGCAACCTTCTTTCCTCCGGTCATTCCCTCCCATACAGACAGCGTTGCTTTCTGGCTCATGATCACATCAGTTTTATCAAGCTTATCTGCCATTTTCTTTTCTTCATCCGTAATGAGAAGCGATCCCGGCGATCCGGCATATACCTTTCCGGGCATCGGAACACCTTCTCCTTTATCATTGAAGTATGAGATCAGACCCAACGCCAGATTTGCCCCGCTCGAACCCCCGAGAAAATACACATTCTCAGACTCATATTGTGTGAGCACATCCTTATATAACACATACATCATCTCATATACATCCGGTAGCGTATGTCCGGTATGAACCAGTGGATAATAAGGGAGCACAAAATCAATATCAAGTTCTGTAGCAAGTCCGAGCACTTCTTTTGCCTGCGAAGGTTTGGGATACTTAAGCATCCCTCCGCCGATAAGGTAGATGCACAGCCTTCTGTTTGAGTTTTTATGCTTATACCACAGACATGTTGATCCGTTTATCTTCGTCGTACTTATTTTGATTCCGGGATCCGACATTTTCGGTATGACAACACCTTTATAAGATTTCCGGAACAGCTTTTGTGCTTTGTCAGGCGGTAGCTCCATGACTCTCTGAAGTCTGAATAATCTACAAAGTTTCAACAATATCCTGTATTTTAATGTAAATGTTCTTCTTGATTTCATCCCTATGTTATTTCTTGCCCACAAGCAGGCATGAGCCCTTAAGCATCATCTTGACCGCTTCCCGTTTTGTCATAAACATACCATCGTCAGTCGGGATAAGCTTTACCTCTTCATAACCCGCGTCAAGAAGTTCCTTAACAAACTCTTTCATATCACCGTATCGCCCTTTTGACATGATGTCATGAATCGCAAAAGTTCCTCCCTTTTTCAGTACCCTCAATGTTTCACGCAAAAGATCCTGTTTGTTTACGGGAATATTGTGATATACATAGTTACTCGTTACAGCATCAAAGGTTTCATCCGGGAAATCGAGCTTTGTTGCATCGCCCTGTCTGAACTCTGTATTTGATACACCTTCAGCCGAAGCATTACTCTTGCAAAGGGTCTTACTGAAAGACGCGTATTCCTTACCCCAACGATCGATCCCGATAAAACTCCCCTGCGGGTTTCTCTTTGCACAGGCAATAGTGAGAGCTCCGCTTCCACACCCCACGTCAAGCCCTTTCCCGCCTTCCGGAAGTTTGACATATTCCGCCGTGCCTTCTATGATTTGTTTTGATAACTGTCTCTTTCCATCATAGGAAAACTGTCTGTATGCCATGATCGACCACTGAGCAAACTTTCCACATCCCAGTGCTCCCAGTCCGAGAACAATGCCTGTTCCAACTCTTACGGGAGTGGATGCTTTTTTCAGCACCGCAAGACTCACGGCAAATGCGGCAGTCAGAACTCCCGTCCCCGCTACCAGTCCGTATACCATTCCCTTCGGTACCCAGTTTTTATAATCCGGTTTCATTGTATGTTCCTCCTCCGTTACCGAAACAACTTTTACCAATCTCACATTTCTGGCACCAAATTCCGTATCCTCACGCTCATCATATCCGTCATAGGGTGCATTCGGATCATGAGGCTTCTGCTTCTTCATGCTATTGCATACCTGATCTTTATGTGCAAATACAAAATCCAGATCATCCGACCAGCCCGTATGTCCTGTGATAACCTTAGGGCAGATGTTTCTGCTCCGAAGAATATCCTCCAGTTTTGCAAGTGATCTCTTGGATAGATCATTATCCTCCGCCAACGCGTTGATAAAGCTGTATCCTCCATCTGCGCCGAACCAGATCGTATCTCCGGTAAACAGATATTCATTATCTATCAGATAGACCATATGCCCCCAGGTATGACCCGGTACAAGGATCGCTTCCACCTTGATGTCCCCGATAGTAAAAACATCCCCGTCTTTAAGAAGTACCCTCTCATTATCACTCTTTACCATGGGAAGCTTATATAAGCCAAAGATAACTTTTCTTCGCTTCTCGCCGGTCATATACTGATTCTCGATCTTACTGATATACAGTTTTGCGTTCCTGAACAACCCGTCGGAATCACGTTCGACAGCTCCTACATGATCCGTATCCTGATGTGTGATGAGAATATCCTTTATTTCAGAAGGATCGATATCAAGCCACTTCATCTTCTCATTAAGCCGTTCATAGTTGTAACCGGCATCGATCATTATCGTTGTTCCGTTCTTTGTATAAAAGAAGATGTTGGCTATCCATTCACGGACACATGCCACATGATCGTCTATCCAGCCGGTATTCAGTGGTTTAAAGATTTCCTTTCCCCTGTATCCCCAGGACATCACTACCTTCTGAAAATTCGAAGCTTTTCTTGACATACTCAGACCTCCGATTCTTTTTGTGTTTCGGTTGTGTATTGCATAAACGGTATTACAACCGTACATGCATTTTGGATCAGTTCAATATCGTGCGTGACAATAATAACCGTCTTTCCATTATCCCTAAGTTTCTTTAACAGTTCTGATACCTGCAGCATATGTGAATAATCCAGTCCGCTTGTAGGCTCATCAAACAGGATGATGCTTCTCCCCGAAGCTATCGCTGATGCTACGGCAACTCTCTGTTTCTGTCCTCCCGACAGGGAGAGCGGATGCCGGTCCGCATATTCCTTAAGATCCAATGTCTCAAGGATGTCCAGTGCCTCAGTCTTGTCTTCCGCTTCCTGCGATATCATCACCTCTTCAAGAACACTGTCTGTAAATAGCTGATGATTCACATCCTGCATGACCATATATATTTTTCTGCGTCTCATCTTATTGTTCCAAAGCTCGTTCCCAATCTTAAGCATAGCCTTACAGGATCGTTCCATGCCGCATAAGCATCTTAAGAATGTTGATTTCCCGGCACCGTTTGCACCTGTTATACCTATGATCTCACCCATGGGAATCTCCATTTGTGGAATGTTAAACACAGGTTTCTCGCCCTTATAGGAATAGGTCATATTTAACAATATCATCTTATCGCCATTACTCTTTTTATTATCCGCGGTAAGCTTTACATCCGTCGGATCCTGCATTCTTTCGGCTCTAAGTCCCAGCCCTTGGAGTTCATCCTCCGAAAGTGACCTGATCTCCTTAGCTGTAAATTCCTTTATGATCTCTCCATTATTCATGAGCAGAGCTCTTGTTATATACGGAAAAAGATAGGATATCCGATGTTCTGCAATAAGTATGGTCTTATGATCTTCTATCCACCCTTCGATCATCCTCTGAAGCTCGCAAATACCTGTATAGTCCAGATTTGCCGAAGGTTCATCCAGAATGACGATATCAACCGGTTCCACCGCAATGCTCGCACACGCTATCTTTTGTTTTTCGCCTCCGGAAAGCTTGAAGATGCTTCTGTCCATCAGCTTTCCGAGATCATGTCTGTTTACAACCGAATTGATCCTTTGCTCTATATCCTCCGGTAGCAAACCAAAATTCTCACAGCCGAAAGCCAGCTCACTCGTCGTATCAACATTAAAGAACTGACTTCTCGGGTTTTGAAAAACCGTCCCCACATGTTTTGACAGTTTTCTTAATGTAGTCTTTGAAGCATCTGTTCCGCTCACCGTGACACATCCGGTCATCCGTCCCTGATAAAAGTGCGGGATAAGACCGTTAACGCATCTTACAAGCGTTGACTTTCCACAGCCTGACGGCCCGCATACCAGAACCACTTCTCCCTCGTTTATCGTCAGAGCAATATTCTTAAGACTCTCCTGCTCTTTTGTATATTGAAAAGAGACATTGTCAAAAACGATCATATAAAAAACCTTCCGATCCCCCACCAGATAAAGCAACTCAGGCATAATGCGATGATAATGAAATCAAATAATCCAAACCTGATATTCCATATACAGCTTCTTTTTTTTCCTACATCGAGCCCCCTTGTCATAGCTGCGGCAGAAAGCTCTTCTCCTATGATTGAACAGGACGCGATGAGTGGAACCATCCTGTATTCAACCGCTTCTGTTGCTTTCTTTGCGCCCATTTCAATGCCACGCATACGCATAGCATCATTTATGGATTTTGCCTCCTCCACAACGGTAGGAAAAAACCTGAAGATCACGCTTACAGGTATTGTCAGCTTATCGGTCACATGCAGTCGGTTCATGGCAGCCAGAAATTCCGATACTTTTGTTGTCTTTACAATGTATCTGGCCAGAATAACCGTCGGAAGTATCTTTGTGATGATATACAGCATCAACGCCAACGCAGATTCAAGGGCTGTAAGGTCGTGCCGAAGCGCCAGCTGTGCATAAAAGCTTCCAATATAGACAGCTATTGCCACAAATCCTGCTTTCCATTCTTTCTCGATAAACAGTAGAAAAACAGGAAGATATACCAGTATCCAATAGAAAACGATCATCTGCTTTTCACCTGCATTTCCGACCACAAAAACCGAGCTTGTAAAAAGAAGAAGCAGTTTTGTCCTTGGATCTAAAAGCGAATGAACATTTCGGTCAAGTCTGTATTCCATGATCAGGCAATCCCTGCCTTTTCAAAATGTTTCTTTAAAACCTTAGATCCGATCCATCCGCCTATGAGCCCACATACAATATCGGCCACCAGAAGAACCGGGCACATCCACACAGGCAGCATTCCCGTTACCGCATCTATGTACTCCTGTCCGAAATTCTGTCTTGTTGAAAAATAAGCCTCCGCATTGAAGAAAATTCCGAAATAGTTTGCCCAGCAGTAGATACCCGATATCGCATATGCTATGACACCAAGTTTCTTGCTCTTATAGTTTCCCGCACGGTATATGAATTCCGCGATAAGTCCGGATATAGTCCCGACGATAAGGGCATAATAACTCATTCCGGTCACCCACATCAGAGCACCCATAAGAGCATTAAGTATCAGGATCATTCCGAACTTTTTTACCTTAGTTAAAAACATCATATAAGGTATCCCGGTAAAGATCGGGACAAACACGACCAGAAGTACCATCATTATTGGTATCACACCCGTCATAGCTATTGCGCAGCATATTACGGCACATATGGCTGTATATATCCCGACATTGATAAGGTCTTTTGCATTCAATCGATTGTTATTCTCCATTTTTTTCTATCTCCTTAGTTGTTATTACTGCTACATTGTCCAGTTTTGCGATATCAGCTGCTGCGCTGTCATGCGTTTGTATATGCTGTCATATCCCGACAGAAATTCGGGGCTGCCCTGTTCGGCAACGACACCGTCTTTTAATACAACGATATGATCTGCATTCGCAATGGTTCTCATACGGTGTGCAATGATCATGACAGTCTTATTTTTTATGAGTCTGGATAATGCCTCCTGGATCACGGTCTCATTCTCTGCATCAAGAGAAGCTGTAGCCTCATCGAGGAGTATCACCGGTGCATCCTTAAGAAAAGCTCTCGCTATGGAGATTCTCTGTCTTTCTCCGCCGGAAAGCTCGCTTCCATTCTCTCCTATATTTGTGTTGTACTTATCCGGAAGAAGCTTTACGAACTCATCACAGTTTGCCAGCCTGGCAGCTTCCATAACCTCTTCATCCGTAGCTCCATTCTTACCGATCCTGATGTTTTCCATAACGGAATTGTTAAACAGAGTCACATCCTGAAATACTATGGAGTATTTTGAAAGCAGTGTTTCCGGATCGATCTTTGAAATATCCTCCCCGCCTAATGTTATCCTGCCGCTTCCGATATCCCAGAATCTGGCCGCCAGTCTTGTTATGGTAGTCTTTCCGCCACCGGATGGACCGATGAGCGCTGTAACCTGTCCCTGTTTTGCCGTAAAGCTTACGTCCTTAAGCACATCAGTATTGTCATCATATTTAAACCCGACATGATCAAAGACGATATCATATCCGTCATTCTTAAGAATTTCGGAGCCTGTCTGGATCTCGTGTGACAGCACTTCATCCAGGCGTTCACACTGTATCCCCGTCGCTATGATTGCTGCAAAGTTCTGCAATGAAATCTCCATCGGAGCGTACAGCCTTGATACAAGCATCAGGAACATGAAGAATGTAAGAATGTCTATATCGCCTTTTGCAAAAAGCGTTCCGCCCACCACTGCGGTTGTACCTATGCCAAGCTTAAGTATGATTGCTGCAGAGTTCACATACACGGCCATTTTCAATTCAGTGAACAGGGCGAACTTCTCAACTTTTTTTATTTTACCGTCAAGCTCCTCCATATATCTGTCCTGTGCATTGTTGGCTCGCAGATCTCTGATGGATTCCAGACATTCCTGTATCCCGTCCGCCATCTCAAGCTTGACTGCCTGATTCTTTCGTACTGCTTTTCTTTCTGCTCCGGAGCAGGTAGTAACAATGATAAACGCAACCGGGATCACCCAGAAGCTTGCAAGTACCATTCTCCAATCGAAGAAGAAAAACAGGCTGATGCCGACAATGCAAACGGATATTACAGCACCGATGAGCTCGGGGATCCAATGGCTCGATGCAGTCTCGATCATGGCGCAGTCACCCATGATATTCGTAGTCAGATCTGCAATGTTCTTTTTCCCGAAATAGGAAAGTGGGAGCTTTCGCAGCCTTTCTGCTATTGCCGTTCTTCTGATCCCACTCTCACGGTAGGTAGTCAGGAACGTTGCATTGTATTGAATAAAGTTGGTGACAAATACCAGAACGATCACAATTGCAGATCCGGTTATATAAAACGGTATCCTTCCGCTGTTTAAGTTATCATCCAGTAGATCCTTAATAAGTGTGTACAGGATGCCCGCTGTCATCATCAAAACAACATTTGTAACAGTCACGCTGACACAGGCTTTTATCATATCCACCGCACCCTGTCTTGAAAGCGCATATTTATGCTGTAATCTCTCTACCATTTTCATGCACCTACCTTCCACTCGATTGATCTTGTATACTCGTCAAACATATGCTTATACAAGCCATCTTTGTTCATCAGTTCATTGTGGGTTCCGGATTCGGTACACTTTCCGTCATCCATGACAAATATCCTGTCCGCATTCATAACAGTACTGAGTCTGTGTGCTATCATGATTAAAGTCTTGTTCTTTGACAACTCTTCAAATGCAGCCTGAACCTTTGTCTCGTTATCAGGGTCAGCAAATGCAGTCGCTTCATCAAGGATCAGTATCGGAGCATCTTTTAAGACTGCTCTTGCTATTGTTATCCTCTGCTGTTCACCGCCGGAAAGATAGGTTCCTTTCTCTCCGAGTACTGTATGTATCCCATCGGGAAGCTTATCGATGATGTCCATGCACTGGGCTTTCTTCAGTGCGTCCATGACCTCCTCTTCACTTGCATCCGGCTTTGCCATCCGAACATTATCAAGAATTGATTTCTTGATCAGCCTGCTGTCCTGAAATACAAATGAAACCTGTTCCATGAGGGCTTTTGACGGCAACTCCTTTACATTTACCCCGCCGATCAGAACCTCACCGCTCGTCACATCGAAAAATCTCACCATCAATTCTGCCAGTGTGGTTTTTCCTGATCCGGATGGGCCCACCAACGCCACATGTTCACCGGGCTTTATCGTTAGACTCACTTCGCTTACTGCATCTCTGTTTGCATCTTTATAACGATACGACACATTCTTTAGTTCGATCCCGTGATCAGCCGGCTTCTGATCTGCTTTTCCTTCAGCAAGTGGTTCGATCTCCATGATCTTATCCACACGCTTTAAGGCATCGATCAAGGTCATCTCTGCCTCTCCCGAATATGCGATCTTTGTAAGTGCGATCGTAACAAGCGGCGTAATGATGATGTAATACATAATGTTCAGTATGGCGGCATTATCAACGCCGTTTTTCGTCACCACAAAGGCAGCGATCACGATAAATGCGAATATGGCATTGATGCATGTCATAAATCCCGCCATAGGAAATCTGAGCATCAGCGTATAATCCGTGGCCCACTTGCCGAAACCGTCTATACATTCTTTGAAGCGTTTGAAAGAATGCACCGTTTGACCGAATGTCTTTACTACAGGAACGCCCCTGACATACTCAGTCGCCTCACTGCTCATGGTTTCAAGTGCATCCTGGTATTCCTTCATTTTCTCCTGCATACCCTTTCCCATCATGGACATCAGGCATGCAAATCCGATAAGCGCCGGAATCATACAGATCAGACCGATCTTCCAGTTAAAGGCAAACACCAGCACAAGCAGGCCCACGGGAGTGACGGCTGCAACAGTTTTATCCGGCAGATTATGAGCAATATAGGTCTCAGTAGCCGCCGTGGAATCATTTACGATCCTTCTGATCTTACCCGTCCCATCCTCATCAAAAACGCCGAGTGGAAGTGTAAGGATCCCGTGCATCAGAGAACTTCTCATATTGGCCTGCACTCTGAAAGCCGCTATATGCGTGCAAAAAAGTGCAGCAATATATACAAGCAGCGCTCCCACTATCAAAGCAACTGCTGACCATGCATACACCCTGATATCATCCAGGTGTTCTCCGTTTACTGCCGTCCTTATAATCTTCCATAATTCATAGTAGGGAATAAGCGTCATTACAGCACTTACAGCCGCCAGACACCTTCCTATCGTGATAAGGTTCTTATGCCCTCCGGCATACTCCCTGATCAACTTCATGTGATCATACTTTTCCGTCTTTCCCAACTTGCTTTTCCTCCCTGTTAGTTTGTGCATCTGATATCTATAGTTATCAAATGTTCACTTCGGTTAGCTATCACTAACCGCAGAACGATAGCTAACAAAATTAAAAAGAGCCTTTCGGCTCTTTTACTTGATCCCCATTATCCTCAGCCACCCCGGCATGAAGAATTCCTGGACCGTATTTAGATATTTTATTACTTTCTTATCATCGTAATCATGTATGATCGGTTCAAAACACGCTGTCAGATATGCCGATAGCAGCATATGCAGTTCCTCCTCACCAAGCTCTATAGTCTGATATCCTTTTTCTTTCAGGTATCTTATTGCCTCGAGAAATTCTTTCTGGTTATCTTCTACATAGTCATGAATAAAATGTTCGTACTTTGTTCCGCCGGAGCGGGACATAAGAAGGATGAATTCATCTCTCCTCGGAAGGATCACTTCCTTTACCATATCAACAAAGGTTTCCCCAAACAATTCATTATCAGATGTTCCGCCTTCAAGCAGGTCATACTTCTTATTAGTGTGTTTGTCGGTCCATTCCTTAATGCTTTCGATAAGAGGTTCCACCATGGCATTAAACATTGCTTCCTTATCCGCATAGTGACGGTATAAGCCTGCCGAAGTCATGCCGGCACGGGCTCCGATACTTCTTATGGAAGCATCTTCAAATCCCTTTTCAAGAAACTCTTCTTTAACAGCTTTCTTTACTTTTTCATGGCTTAATGTTTTATCTCTTGGCATTTCATCAATCCCAGCAGGAAATCTGTAATCGTCGTTAGCTATCATAGATTACTACACTGTTAATATTTTGTCAAGCAAAAGATCACCTGGAGATTACCTGGATATAATACAATGCCATAGGAATATCGCATTTGAAAGACATATATTAAATATATTTTAATATTTCGACTTTAAACTTGCTTTTCATCCTTTTTGATGCTACAATATCCTCGAAGTGTTCCAGACATGGAAACAAGGAGGTGTCATTATGTTGTGCCAGTTTTCATTCAGCAATTTCAGATCCTACCGTAACGAGACTACCTTTGATTTTCAGTCTGAGGCACTTGCTGAATTTAAGGAAAGCCTGATAAATCCCGGAAAAGGAAGCAGCATTCTTCCGGTGGGTGTTATTTACGGTCCCAACGGTGGCGGCAAGTCCAATCTTCTTTCTGCGCTCGGATGCGTAATATCTCTTGTAACGGAGCCGGTTTATCAGCTTGGTAAAAACCGCTCCAGATTCATCATGCAGCAGAAAGTTGAATATACACCGTACCTGTTTGATGAATTATCTGCTTCAGAGGCGACTAAATTTCAGTTGTTCTTCCGGATAGCCGAATACGAGTACAGGTATTACATTGTCCTGTTCCAAAACGAGATTATCGAAGAAACACTGTATAGGCGGAAGCTCGGTGCAAGCAAAGCAGCTAAAATATTCGAACGACAGAAAGACAATATCTCTCTTGGAGATGTGTTCAGCAAAAAAGGAATCAACACCGAAGTCAACAGCAAAATGCCCCTGCTCTCATTCCTTGCGATCAACTATTCCATACCGGTGATTGCTGAGGTTATCACATGGTTTGAAGAGTGTATCATACGCAATTATGCCAATCCCATAGCTGAACAGCAGATCCTGCTTGCGGATGATGATATGTCAAAAAAGCAATTTCTGGCCATGATGAATGATATGGGCGTTGGCATTACGGATTACCGCTATGATAAACAGACCAATGAATTTTATTTGCAAAGAAATCTGCATGATACAGTTTACGAACTGCCATTCTCAAGTGAATCAGACGGCACCAGAAAACTGTTTGCCGCGCTCCCGGTCATTCTTATGGCTTTGAAAGAAGGACGACTTATGATCGTGGACGAGCTGGATGCAAAGCTTCATCCGAAGCTCCTGCGTTATGTTATCAGACTATTTACCAATCCTGAGATAAACAAAAAAGGGGCTCAGCTCCTGTTTACTTCTCATGATATGGCTACAATGAAAAACAGTATTTTCAGAAGAGATGAAATCTGGTTCGCCGCACTTGATGAAGATAACAGCAGCATGATCTATTCCCTTTCAGAACTTCGTAAAGAGAATAACGATCCGATCAACAATACGGCCGCCTATGATAAGCAATATCTCGAAGGTCGCTACGGCGCAGACCCTTATCTTAGCAATATGCTGACTTGGGAGGTCTGATATGAGTAAAAAACCTCTCAAAAAATCCGACATGGGAAAGTCATGGATCAAGCCCCGACGCAACATCAATCAGATGGTTGCTCCCGAATATCACCTGATCGTGTCGGAAGGAACAGATACCGAGCCGGCATATTTCGAAGCGATAAAAAAGGTTGTGGAATCAAAGTACCGCGGACGTATCTTTCTGGATATATCCGGGAAGGGGGATAACACCGTCAATCTATTCTACCGTGCTCAGACTGATGTATTAAACAGCAATATCGTTTATAAACACGTATGGCTGGTCTATGACAAGGATGATTTCCCGGCTGAGCATTTTGACAGGACAGCACAGCTATGCCTTTCAGCATGTTCTGAAGAAACCACTTATCACGCCATCTGGTCCAACCAGTGCATAGAACTATGGTTTCTGCTGCACTTCATGTTTCTTCAGGCAGATCTGCACCGAAACGAATACTGGCCGAAACTATCAGAGAATCTAAAGGCTATCGGATACGGCGAATATGCAAAGAATCGTCCGGATATGTATGAAATACTCCGTCCCTATATGAAAGATGCTATCCGTAATGCCCAAAATCTCGAACAAAACAACTTCGGAAAAACGCCGTCTGATTCCGCCCCCGGAACTATGGTGCATCTTTTGATCGATACCCTGAAACCTTACCTGTAAGCTATAGATATCATTAAGAGGACAGTAATGAAAAAAGTAGTAAGATTTCCAAAAAAGAAATGTACAGACCATCTGGGAAACGAGTTTCCTTCGATCAAGGAAATGTGCTCTCATTGGGGAATACAGCCGGAGACATATACAAGACGCATCAAGGTATATCATCTGAGCATCGAAGAAGCTCTTACCCGCCCGGTCAAGCCAAACGGCGGACAGGCATGCCGTGATCATCAGGGAACCCGCTTCAGAAGCCGCACTCTTATGTGCGAGCACTGGAATATGGATCGGAAACTGTTTGAATACCGTATATCGCACGGCTGGAGCCTTGAGGATGCTCTGACCAAACCCCGACGCGGTGCCTGATCTGTTACCAGCTTTTGTTACGTAACATTATGAAAGCCTGCAACCGTTTCAAAGCGGCTGCAGGCTTACTTTTTCTCGTGTCTGAATCACGTAACACTGACGTAACATTTTTTCGTTGCATTTCGTTAAATTTCGTGAAATATTGTAGTTTCACCTAATGCTCCCAAGCTCAGTATTTACAGGGTTTTCAGCAGTCTGTGAGGTGTCCGTCCGTGAGCGTTGAAACTCCTAT
>CAMOJK010000042.1 GCA_946616835.1 uncultured Lachnospiraceae bacterium | reverse complement strand
CATCTGAAGCCGGATTATCATCATCGCTGGTACTCTGGTCATCATCATCTGAAGCCGGATTATCATCATCGCTGGTACTCTGGTCATCATCATCTGAAGCTGAGGCATCATCAGAGTTCTGGTTCTCCTCATCATCCGAGTCTGGAGTACCGTCATTATCTGAATTCTGATCCTGGCTCTCATCCGTATCATGCTCGTCGCTATCCTGCTCATCAGAATCATCCTGACCCTGATCATTATCAGCACTATCGGTGCTATCATCATCCCCCTGATCCTTGCCGGGATCTTCATCCTGATTCTGAGCATCATCAGCATCTGCATCCTGCTCATCATCGCCGTCAGGATTCTGTTGTTCTTCCTGCTGCGCCTGATCTTGCCCGTCCTCAGGAAGCTGTTCTTCTTCCGGAACTGCCTCTTCAGGCGGAAGGGCCTCTTCTTCAACCAGTTTTGGCTCTGTATTCCGCATGGCTGTGAGCATATTTCGGTTACCGTTCAATACCATTACCACACGGTTTATTGTGCCATCATTTTTACCTGCAAACCCTTTATAATCATCTGGTGACTTGATATAGGTTCCTGTCAGTTTAACATTAGACTTATATGTCAGTTCGCCCGAATCAGCCTTTTTGTATCCTCCATCAGACTTTTCAACAAGACCGCATAATGCATTTCTTTCGTTATATCCAAGTATTGCGCCTGTATTCGTTCCTTCAAGCTTGACTGCACCATCACCTTCCGGAACTTCTATTGTTTCGGAAGACAGCTGGCCAAACACCTTTTTATTCCGTCCCATTACGGTAGCGACATTTCCACCCGAAGCTGTGAGCTTATACTCCACATCATCATCTACATCAAGCTCAATCTCTGCAAGGAATATTCCCTCATTTGCTCCGACTATTCCTCCCACTGATTTTGCCGCAACAGTAGAATCGCCCGCAACTTTTACCGTAACCTTACAGTCATCATCCAGTCGGCCGTGTTCCAGGATACAACCAATGGCACCGCCGGCATCATTATCGCCTGTTATTATAGTATTATTGAGCGTTGCCTTTACATTGCCATAGATAACGGATTCCACGCTCGAATCTGTGACATCACTCTGTTTGCCTATCAGACCAATGGCACCGCCGGCACCGTTGCCCTTCGTTGCCTTTATCTCTGCGTCCTTTAAGTCAACAGACATGGTACCGTATATTTTACCGCCATCATTGAAAGCACCCAGGCAGCCTATTACACCGCCTACGCCATATTCACCGGTAACAGACTTAACGCCTTCCACCGAGATATTTATTCTCTCATCATTCGTTCCCCACGCTCCGTCAAGTCCGCCTATCCAACCGCCTATATAATGGTTGCCCTTAACCGTAATCTCTATATCATCTGCTTCCAGCTTCTTAGGAACAGGGCAGAGCATGTATCCCACCAAACCGCCTACATCGAATGCATCTTTTCTTTTGGGAAGCATCTTAAACTTATGCGTACCATTATCTATCGATTTTACCGTGATGGCTGCTATTTCTCCTTTTTTAGTCTCAATCTGCCCCAGAACACCTCCTATCGAACTTGAGCCTGAAAGAAGCACGAAATCCTCATCAAACTTAAGTGCCATCGTATTAATCTTTACTTCCGACTCTCTTTTCTTATAACCAAGGAACGTATTTTCAGAGCCTATCTGACCTACAACTCCGCCGACACCTTTACTTGTACTCTTATCCGCAGTATCACCACCCAACGGCGACTCGTCAATATCACTTTTAGAATACCTGTAGGAAATTGTGGTCTGCAGAAATTCATCGGCCGTTCCGCTGTAAATGTTGCCTATTACACCGCCTATGCCGCCATAACATGACAGTATCTGGCCACCTGCGAGATCCGTACTCAATCGATTAAATATATGGCCTGATTCCATATAGCCGATTATTCCGCCAGAATTGTAGCCTCCCTGTATAATGTTTTCTTCAGCCAGGGTCAGCTCAACCTCGCATACCAGAGAAGCATGCTCATGCATAAAGCCTATAAGTCCACCTGTTCCATACTGGTTCTTTTTTCCGATCTCTTCAGCCTTTACAAGCTTAATATTATTAACAGTAATTTTCGTCTCTGCTGTACCTATCGTTCCGCCATTAAGGTTTCCGATGTAACCGCCTACATTTTGTAACCCGTATATATTTACCGGTATGCTGCCTTCCATATTTTCTATGGTACAGTTTTTATCAACAATACCTGCTATACCACCGGTATTCTCTGCCATTACTGAAAGCAAAGCCTCCTGAGCACTCCCGTTAAGCTGCGCGTCAGCTATGGTACAGCCCTCCATCATATGGCCCACCACTCCGCCATAATTCGATTTCACATTGGCATCTTCCGGAGCAAAGGTTATAAGACTTCCCATGCTGTTAACCGTTGTACAAGCAGAGTCAATCCTTGCATACCCCTTAAGTACACCTATGCATCCGCCCATATTGTTGTTTTTTCCAAGTATAGGTGAAAACATTCCCGCTGTACCGTCCTCACCTATCATTGCTTCAACAGATTTAAGTGTTGCAGGCGAATCAGCCGTTCCCTGCCCCACCATCTGACCTACACACCCACCAGATTCATAATTGGATGTAACAGCACCCGAAGCATTCAGAACAGACTTTACGGTTCCTTCAGTTCCTGTACCGGCTATGGAAAAGTTTCCTATAGCTCCGCCTACCCATTTTGTTCCTACAATAGCATCCTGGGCATTTATGTTCGATGCAATATTCCCCATCATATCCGTAACCGCAGCCTGACCTATTGCTCCACCCACAGACGTAGTGCCTTTGACTGCGTTAATAGAATTGATGCCAACATTAGCATTGATATCGCCATTTATGCCCGTAACTGATACATTTCCTATAGCCCCGCCTATATTTGTACTACCCGCAACAGCACAAGACGAATTGATTTCAGCGCTTACGCTTCCATCCATATTCCCCGCCAGAATACCGCCTATAGAACCGCCTATGCTGGTATTGCCCGCAACAGCATAAGGCGAATTAATCTCAGCACTTACGTTGCCGCCTAATCCCCTGGCAAAGACAGCGCCTACTGCTCCGCCCAGGTAATTCTTTCCGGATACCAATGCCGCAGTATCTGTCCTGCCTGCAGGAACGATCACAGAGATATAAGCGTTAAAATCTGCCGCATTTCCATTTGAAAAGCTGTCCCTGTTATCGCAGATCAAGCCTATGGCACCACCGGCATACTGACCGTTAGAATTTGCTGTAACCGCAGAAGCAGGGCTTAAGGTAATAGTAAAAATCGACTCTTCACAGTTGAAATGCTGAGGCGTGTTGCCCTCCAGTTCGCTCAAATAAAGAGTACCCACAAGTCCGCCCAGATTCGAATACGCCTTTATATCTACAATCAGATTATCTGTTCCATTCTGAGTCGGTCCGACTACCGATGTCTTGTAAACGCCGCGGCTTCCTGCCACACCGATCACGCCGCCCGCATTGGTATTGCCACCCTCATAACCGCCGTCGTTCTTTTTGGAAGCGCGGATAGTAAGCGTAGGAGTAGTAAGCTTAGGAGCTGACGCAGCTCCCTGCAGGGATGCACAGGCCCCTTCCCCGCTTACTCCCTGCTGGTCTCTGCCTGCCACTCCGCCGATATTCTTATAACCTTTTATGGAAACATTACCTTCTACTTTTGTACGAAGCAGACAGTAGTCGCTCTGGTTCCATATGTTACCAATGCAGCCGCCTACATTTATTCCCTCGGCTATAACACTCACGCCATCCTGAAGGACGGAGGTCACGGTAAATGCATCTTTTTCGCTGTTTCCTTTTGCTTCATTCCTGATGCAGCCAACGGCACCTCCCACATTATTTCCGTTTGCTGTAAATGTGGAACCTGAAACATGCTCAGCATATATATGTGAGCATCCTAATGAACGTGCAAAACCGATAGCTCCACCTACACCGAAATCAGCCACATTCCCTGTACCCTTTTTCCAAAATGTCTCATCAATCTGTTTGTCCACATAATTAGTTGCATTTATCGTTCCACTGTTTACCGCCTTTACGATAAATGTCGGTGAAGCATCTGTATCAAAGACGCCCACAGCCATTCCGATTCCTACACTCTGGGTCTGGGCATTAGTGCCTCCGTACAGCAGTCCGCTATTCTTTACATTGAAAACATATTTCGTATCATTATTTCCAAAATTCTTTATATAGGCAATTCCTGCTGCCGCAGCATAGCACCTGGTATCAGATATATTTTTATCATCATATTTGTTTTTGCCATCCTTCGTACCTATACTTCCGATATTTTCCGCGTTAATATATACGGAAGATGCAGATCCGCCGTTTAAAAATCCTACAGCTTCAGACACATATCTTGACTTATCACTTCCATCACTTAATATCAAACCGGCATTGACAACCTTTATATTCAATGCCTTGCCTGCTGCATGATTTTCTATCTGTCCCACTGCGCCTGCATTTCCATAAGAATCCTTGTCACTTCCGGCCTGCCTTATGTATGAGCCTGATGACAGATTTACATACACTCCATATTTATCCGCATCAGTTTCCTCGATATTTACAACGCCCTCACCGTCACAGGTATATTTTGGGTTGGTTACATCCTGCGCAAATACCTTCTGCGCAAAATAGCCATCCTTCATATATCCGACAGCGCCGCCTACTATATAACGTCCCATAACAAAAGCATCTGCATTCTGGAAGTCAACTGCAGCTTTGTCAGTATTCAGGGTAGTATCTGCAACAAGATATGCATCTATACCTGAATATGCAGCACCTATGATGCCTCCGACTTTTGCTGCACCTGAAACAGCATAATACCCCTCTATCGAGACCATACCTCCGGACTGTGCAGTCGCCGAATACTCGCCTACTACACCGCCCGTACTGAGGTAGAACCTTGGTGTCTTCCACTTTGTTCCTTCCCAGCCTCCTACAAGCACTTTGACATTGCTCATTCTGACAGTATTTTTATTTATATCGCTCTCTCTGCTGTCTGCACCGATCCGGCCTTTGTTGAGACCTATAAGTCCACCGATAGGAACAGCCGCAAATTTCTTATTATCAAGCGCATTTATTGAATCCCACTTTTCTACATTACCGCTGTTTATAAGAAATGTTACAGTTCTGTCCGCACTATCGACATCACTCGCTGTGCCATCAGCGATATTATCCAGAGTGAGCATGAAATTCTCACATCTTATATTCTGTACTGTGCCATCATTTTCGCATATGAAACCAAGCCCCGTATCCGTTGAAAGGAAGGACTTCCTTCTCATCTGCACATTACGCATCACTGAGGTTTTATCTTCAGAAGTACCTGACAGTGAATTTTCCCCTGCAATGATCTTCTGCTTTTCTGAAAGTTTAGGAAGCGCAGGCCACATTACAAGCTCTATATCCGATGCATATTTTGCATTCTGCCCCACAGGAGAATGATAGCTTAAGTACTTCTGGCCGCTTACGATACCGTATACTTTTACTTCACTCGTGTATTTTCCCGCATCCTCACTATACCAATCCAGATCACGCCTTATGTAATATTCAACATTTCCTGTAAAACCTTCCATGAAACGGACATTGTAAAGATGCCTGAATGATGTGACAGCAGCATAACCTACAGTCTCGTCGCTGCCCATACTGCCGGGACCAAGATCGCCATAATATGTATTTACCACAGCATATCCCTCTGAGGAATCCCTGCCTGCCGCAGTTTCACTTACTTTATATGAGCCATCTGCCTGCAGATAGACAGGATCATCAAGTGCCCTTGACGCCTTGGCTTCATCTGAATCAGGAAGGTCGCTTGTAACATTGCATTCCTCAAGCTTGGAATCCGTAAAGGAATCCTGCGCAACGGTCATAGACACATAAATATTCTTAGGAGCCAGAGTCTTGTTAAAACCTTCAGTATCTGCAAAAAGTCTTGAAATACTGTAATTAAGCCCCTTTGTATTTGCGCCGGCCGTATCTTTCTCTGCAAGGTATAAAGCTTCCCTGGACATCATCGAGTCCAAAGCAATGGAATAAGCCACATATGATGTTTTATTTCCTATCTTGTCCTGATTTATCACATAAGATATCTTAAGAGGGAACCTGTAGAAATCAGCACCCGCGCTTACTTCTCCATAGGTAAGGGAATTATAATCAAAATCTCCCGAGCCCTGGTTCAGATAAACAAGAGCGAATGATTCAATCGTTGCTGCATATCTGGTTATAGGATCGCCGTTCTTATCTTTCAGGTTTTCAATGGTATAAAGTACCTGTTTATCAACTCCACCGATCTTACGTGTTTCTGTATCACCATCCGCCTTTGCACCGGCTTCAAACTTAAGCGCCACAAGGTAGTCTGTCGGAGCATTCTTAGTAGGCGTCCCTTTGGTAAGAGCAGCCTCGCTTATTGCAAGATCTGCAATTTTCTCATCAGTAGCACTATCATAGATGGAAGCCGTATAGTGTACATTGTACAGACCGGCCCCCGTAACAAGCATGCCGTCATTTACTGCACTGAATGAAAGTTCCAGAGCCTCACCATTCCTGAGTGTCAGCTCTGCAAACTCCATTTTCTCATCCAGATTGGGAACATATACGGAATCCACGGCACCGGGCATTCCGCCGTTATAATACCCCACCAGACTTGTGCCCCTCCTGTAACTGCTATCGCGGTAAGGTACTACACACTCCAGATTCTTCATAGCAGTCTTATCCCAGGCATTCCTTCCCTCATCGTAGAAAACCGCATAGGCATTAGCATTGTAATGAAGTGCTTTGTCAGAGCCAATAGTCTTTTCCACATCAAACTCTACAGTGAATGTAGCCTGCATCACCGTAGTATCATAAAAATACCCGCTCAGGAGATCTTCCACAGCTTTGCTGGAAGCATCACTTCCACCCTTCACATATGTAAGGATATATCGCATATGTACAGACTCTCCCGGGTTATTACCGGCCGGTGAAAATCCCTCAAAGTCAGCAGGATTATAAAGCTCATCCAATGAGTCCCCAGCTGCATCCCTGTCGGAATTGGTCGCATAATAAGGATCTGCCTTGCCCGCTTTCATGAGCACCTGCTCTATCCATTCCTCTATCTCGCCGTTTGTTTTCTTGTGGTTTACCGCAGCCTGAGCCGCCTGAAATACACTCTGGGCATTCTGCTCATTCTTATCAAAGCGAGCTTTATCAATATAGCCAATTACGGAGAGCACCGCTGCAGACGAAACAATAGCAATAACAGCCAAAACGACAATAAGCTCCACCAGTGTAAAGCCCCTGTCACAGCGAATATTATCAATTGTCCTGTTTTCTGCCTGTTTCATACTCTTTCCTATTCCTTAACATTATCCTGTGCAAAGCATAAAACTACCTTTCTGCTGTATACCAGAGTGTTTATTGACTGTTCACCGTATGTGCCATCATACACTCTTATATTAGCCACCACATAAGACGGCCGCATATCTGCTTTTGATTCTGAACCGGGGACAACACTTTCATATGTAAAATCCTCATACGATACATTTACAGTAAATCCGTTATATACACTTGATGTAAAAGGATTCGTGTAATCGTAAGCTTTTGCCGGTCGCGCCAGAGTCACATTTTTTCCGTCTACATCCAGCTTCAGTGAAGAAGTCTCATAATATGCGCTGTGCAGATACCCCTGTCTGGTATCTATGGGCATTTTTTCTTCCTTAAGGCCTGATGCTCCGTCAGTAAAAAGCCTGTACACAGCTTTACTTGTCACATTACCGGTTTTGCATTCCTGATCAACCTTATACACATCACTATAATCAGCCTGGGATATCCACGCGTTACAGTATAAAGCCTCGGCATAGCCTTCATTCTTCCTGATATAAAGCACATTGCCTCTATCCGCGCTTACATCCGTCAGGCTGCTTAACTCGTCAAAAATCTTGTTATCCCCTTTCAGGTAATCGTCCTCAGCTTCCACACTTGCTACCCTTGCATCACCGTAGCCTTTTATATATGATGCTGCGCACTCAGCCCTAAGCGTATCTGCAATGGTATCTGCAACCATCTGTGCTCTGGAATGTTTCTGGACATTCAGGAATATGCTTACTGCCGGATGCATAACGGTGACCACAGCAGTAGCAAGTATTGCGGTAAGCGCCATTGCAACTACCAGCTCCACCAGAGTGCTTCCTTTATCCCTATGCTTTTTTGTCCTAAAAAACTTAAGCATCTTATTACCTGTTTTTATAGCTTTACTCTTCGAATTTATATCTCGGATTTATTCTCCATTTGAGAATACCCAGTATACGAAACCATCTTTGGTAACATACTGTTTTGCTTCCAAAGGCTTACTGAATCCGGAAACAATCTTCTTGCCGCCTTCCGATACCTCCTCAGAGCCACTGCCATGAAGCTCCACCTGTAACAGCTGCATTGCATTGGATATCTCTGTGCGTTTATCCTGAGCATATTTTTCTGCATTGCCTGTTGCCGTGATGGCTGTACCGAAAAGAGCAAGCACAATCAGAAGCACAATAAACGCCACCATAACTTCTACTATGGTTTCGCCTTTATTCCTGAGCTTTTTTTCAAAAAATTTCTTCATATGTTACTGCCATCACTCCAGACACTTCTTGTAGCCTTTTGCTGCACTGCCCTTGTATATGCCCTTCCATATGTATGTAGCCCTGCCCACATTTGATGTGACCGTAAGTACATATCTGTCAGCATCTTCCTTATTTACCACGGCCTCAACCATTGCGTTCGGCATTCCCTCAAAGCCCGACATTGACACCAATGAATCGCCATCAATAAGCTCTAAGCCCGTCGCCGCACCGGTATCCGTATCCGGATTGATGATCCGACTCTCCAGGCTATTCCCCAGACTTACTGCAAGCTCATATGCCTGATCCTGGTTAAGCTGATTATTGGCAGACGCCATTATCATGCCCGCTGTTATCCTTAAGGAAACCGTAAGAGCAATGATTATCACGGTAAGCGCTGATATGAGTACCAGACTTGAGCCCTTATTTGATTTTAAAACTTTCGATACCGGCACTGCCCGCTCCCTGCTAAGTCGTGTCAGACTGCCATAAACGCATTGTTACTAAACCGTAATATACAATTTGATGCCAGCTGAACCCATTTAAAAAACATATTACCGTGTGCTAATTATAACAGAATTTATACTTCCTTTGTACCTATATCGGTATTTTTCACAAAAAATACACCCCTCTTATATAATAAAACAACATATTTTTACAAAAAGGGTTTTAGCGCACAGAAAATTACGATCACAAGATAAAATACGCTCCACCCCGGTTAGCGATCACTCCCTCCATTTCAAGCTGCATAAGTTCAGTCGCCACCTCCTGCACCGATAGCTTTTCTCCAATTTTTTCCCCGGAATTCAGTCTCCTCAACAGATAATCGATATCGCAGGAATCGTATTTCAATATTTCAAGCACCCTCTCCTGTATCGGATCTGTACTTTTATAGTTCACATAGCGCCTTGTTTTCACCTCATCCACTCTATCCGACCCGGATAAGCTTTTTTTACCTGAGTGTTTCTTTATCCCTGCTTCCCTTTCTGATGTTTTATCCACAGCCGGATCTTCATTTTCATTCCGGGACCTGTCTCTTAAAGTCCGCTCATCAGCCTTATGCACACAGCTAAGTCCCCAAAGCACATCCTCTACGGAACAGGCCACTCCGGCACCCTCCCGGATGAGACGGTTACAGCCGGCACTTAAGGGATCATCTATCCTGCCGGGAAGCGCATACACATCCACCCCCTGTTCCAATGCGAAATTTACAGTTATAAAAGTCCCTGACCTTTCTCTTGCTTCTATGACCAGCAGCACATCCGAAAGGGCGGATATTATCCTGTTGCGCCTTGGAAAGTTGGAAGCAATGGCTGCTGTCCCCGGGATATACTCACTTATTACCCCTCCGCTTTTTATAAGCTCCTTATAGAGCGTTCCATTGTTGCGGGGGTAAATGACATCAGGACCCGAACCCAGTATGCCATAGCTTTTCCCGCCCTCTGAAAGACATGCTGACTGTGACAGGCCATCTATCCCTGAGGCCATACCGCTGATCACATCTACCCCTGCTTTTGCAAGCTCACGCCCGAAATACTCTGCCGAGCGCCTTCCGTAATCACTGCAGCTCCTGGCGCCTATTATTCCCACATAAAGTCTGTCATTTTCCGGCAACTTTCCCTTATACCACAGGGCATAGGGCGGATCTGTAATATTTCTAAGTCTCACCGGGTATTCGTTATCATCCGAGCATACAAAACGAATTCCCTGTGTCTCCCACATTTCTTTTTTATCCAAGGGCAGTCCCCTTTTCTGTGCAAACACCAGCTCCTTAAGTTCCTTTTCATTAAGTATCCCGCACATTAGGAGTTCATGAGTCTCTGCCTCATAAACTCCCCTGGCCCCGCCAAAATATTCAGAAAGCATTGCAGGAACCGTAAGCCGTAGTCCGGGACACAGCAGTGCTAGCCACATCTTATATAACACCTCAGGTTCCTTTCTGATACTTATGTCATCAGATACCGGTCCCTGACTTTCATCCACAATCATTTCATCAGCACCTGTTTTAGAATTTTCCATACGCTATTCCTCCAAAATCTTTTTCCGCCACACTTTACTTTATTAAAAAGCCATATTTTTCGTGTACTATCTCCAGTACCTGTCCTCAATACTTCTGTAACACAATGCTTCCGTCAGGTGGCTAAGTTCCACCCTTTCGCTTCCATCTATATCCGCAATTGTTCTGGCCACCCTTAAGATCTTATGGTATGACCTGAGGCTTAAATTCAACCGGTCGTATGCCTTTTCCATAAATTTCTTTTCTTTTTCATTTAATTCCACATACTTTTCCATATCCACATGTGACATCTGGGAATTAAAGGATATTCTTAAATCCTTAAATCTTTCTTCCTGTACCTTCCTCGCATTCATCACAGCCTCTTTCATACCGGCGCTGGTATAGGGGTAAGGAGTTTCCTCCGATGAGGTGATTTCCCCTATCTTCATACGACTCATTTCCACGCACAGATCAATCCTGTCAAGCAGTGGGCCGGACAATTTTGAAAGGTATTTTCTCACCTGATCATCACTGCATCTGCAGAGTTTCGGATCAGGATAATTTCCGCAGGGGCAGGAATTCAAACCCGCCACCAGCATAAAAACCGCAGGAAACACACATGAGCCGTGAGCCCTGTCTATCCTTATTTTTTTCTCCTCCATGGGTTGACGCAAGACTTCAAGGCTTATGGATCCAAAATGCACCACCTCGTCCAAAAACAGGACACCTTTGTGACTCTGACTGATAAGACCTGGCGAAGGATTCTTTCCTCCTCCAGCAAGTGCAACATTTGAAACAGTATGGTGAGGTGCCACAAAAGGACGCCTTACTACCAGCGGGTGTTCACTGTCCAAAAGTCCTGCCGCACTGTATATCTTGGAAACTTCCAGCATCTCCTCCCTGTTCATAGGAGGAAGTATCCCAGAAAGTCTTTTGGCAGCCATAGTCTTTCCTGCTCCGGGAGGACCTATCATTATAAGATTATGAAAGCCTGCTGCCGCAATGGTCATTGCCCTTTTTAAACTTTCCTGTCCCGCTATATCCGCAAAATCCTCATAATCAGCAGCCTCTATCTCTGCAGGGCATTCTCTGTTTATATCGTTTGCCTGCGCTTTTCCGTTTTCCAGCCATGTCTTTTCCTGCAGGATTTTCAGGGCTTCACCTAAGCTTTTTACACCTATGATATCTATTCCATCCACCACTTCCGCTTCCTTTACATTCTCATAAGGAAGCAGACAGCGTTTCATTCCGCACTCCCTGGCCTTAAGCATCATGGGAAGAATCCCTCTGATGCCGCACACCCGCCCATCAAGAGCCAGCTCCCCCGTGGCAAAAGTTTCCGATAATGAATCCTCACTTATCATTTCCATTGCACACAAAAGGCAGAGCGCTATGGGAAGGTCAAATCCCGTTCCCTCTTTGATCTCATCCGCCGGCGCCAGGTTTACGGTGATCCTTTTGGCCGGTACACTTATATCCTCATTTTTCAGGGCCACCCGTACTCGCTTTGCAGCTTCCCTTACCTCGCCGGAAAGTTTCCCCACCATTTCAAACATCGGCAGTCCGCTGGATACATCAATCTCAACCCTCACAGGTCTGCATTCCACTCCAAAAAGTCCGCCTGACAAAATCTCTGTTACCATTCTTCCTCCTTTTCCGCACGGAACACAAAAAGAAGGCTCCGCGCTGTTACAAAAATGTTTGGATACCATGCCGATCCGAAAGACCGGTGAGCAGATGAAGCATCTGCTTGAGAGTTGTCTAAATGCAAAATGATTTTTAACTTCCCTCTGCGGCTGAATGCCGACTACACAGATTCTAAGACAGCGGAAAAAAACTTTCAAGCCATTTACGATAAAAAAGACTTTTAAACAATGTATTTTGTATAAAATACACATTGAAACGACTTTTTGGTTGTGCTATTTTATAGCGGTGTGTGCAAAATCCTATACAACACCAAACAGCATTCTAATGTACTAGTTATTAAACATAATCAGATTTATTTTAAACGGCAGAAAAGAGGAAAAAATGAAAGAGAAAAGAGAAGACATCCGTAATGTTGCCATCATAGCCCATGTAGACCATGGCAAAACCACCCTGGTAGACGGTCTGCTCCGCCAGAGCGGCGTATTCCGTGATAACCAGGTTGTTGCCGAGCGTGTCATGGACTCCAACGATATCGAAAGGGAGCGTGGCATAACCATACTTTCAAAAAATACTGCCATCCATTACAAGGACACCAAGATAAATATTATCGATACCCCGGGACACGCCGATTTCGGCGGCGAGGTGGAGCGTGTACTCAAAATGGTAAATGGCGTCATCCTCGTGGTGGATGCATTCGAAGGACCTATGCCCCAGACGCGTTTCGTTGTCGGCAAGGCAATGGAGCTTAAGCTTCCCGTAATAGTCTGCGTAAATAAGATTGACCGTCCGGAAGCAAGACCGAAAGAAGTCATAGATGAAGTCCTGGAGCTTTTCCTGGAGCTTGATGCTGATGACTCGCAGCTCGACTGCCCCTTCGTATTTGCTTCTGCCAAGGCCGGTACCGCTTCCATGGATCCGGAGGCTCCCGGTACTGACATGGAGCCCCTCTTCCAGACGATCTTAGATTACATACCTGCTCCCGAGGGCGATCCCGAGGCAGGCACACAGATCCTTATCTCCACTATAGACTACAATGAATATGTAGGCCGTATAGGTGTCGGCAAAGTGGACAATGGCACTATCAAAGTAAATCAGGAAGCAGTCATCGTAAACCACCACGATCCCGATAAGGTAAAGAAAGTAAAGATAAGCAAGCTTTATGAATTCGACGGTCTTGACAAGGTAGAAGTGTCAGAAGCAGGCATTGGTTCCATCGTTGCTATCTCCGGCATTGCAGACATCCATATCGGTGATACCATCTGCGCTCCCGACCATGTGGAGGCTATTCCTTTCCAGAAGATATCTGAGCCCACCATAGCAATGACCTTCTGCGTAAACGACTCCCCTTTTGCCGGTCAGGAGGGAAAATTCGTAACCAGCAGACACCTGCGTGAGAGGCTCTTCCGTGAGCTCAATACTGACGTATCCCTTCGCGTAGAAGAAACCGACTCAACGGATGCATTCAAGGTATCAGGCCGAGGTGAGCTGCACCTTTCCGTATTAATAGAGAATATGCGCCGTGAGGGATACGAATTTGCAGTATCAAAGGCAGAGGTGCTTTACCATAAAGACGAGGAAGGCCGTACCACAGAGCCTATGGAGCTTGCTTACATTGATGTGCCCGAGGAATTTTCAGGCTCCGTAATAGAAAAACTCAGTCAGCGCAAAGGCGAGCTCAGGAATATGGGAACCATAAACGGCGGCTATACCAGACTTGAGTTTTCAATCCCTTCAAGGGGACTTATCGGATACCGCGGCGAGTTTATGACTGACACTAAGGGCAACGGCATCATCAATACCATCTTTGACGGCTACGCACCCTTCAAGGGAGAGATTGCATACCGTGTACAAGGTTCGCTCATAGCATTTGAAACAGGCGAAGCAGTTACCTACGGACTTTTCAATGCGCAGGGCCGCGGACAGCTTTTCATCGGACCGGGCGAGCGCGTTTATTCCGGCATGATAATCGGTGAAAATCCCAAATCCGAAGATATCGAAGTAAATGTCTGCAAAAAAAAGCAGCTTACAAATACCCGTTCTTCCGGCGCCGATGACGCTCTTAAATTAGTCCCGCCAAAGATCCTTTCACTGGAACAGTCCCTTGAGTTTATCGGAACAGATGAACTGCTGGAAGTAACCCCCGAACACCTCCGCATCAGAAAGAAGATACTGGATCCCCTTAAGAGAAAGCGCGCAGCTATCTCCGCAGCAGCTAAGGGATGACAGAAATCAAAAAGGAACTTTGCCCGGCAAAGTTCCTTTTTTAATATTCATTTTCCGCTGCACTTAATGCAATGCATCTTTCTTTCGTATGAGACTGCCGTATCTGCCTGTCTGCCTCATCCTATCTCACAGATCCAGCCTTCAGGTGCTTCCATGCGGCCCATCTGTATGCCGGTAAGAGTGTCATACAGCTTTTTGGTAACAGGTCCCATCTCTTCCATTCCAGCCGGGAATTCGATCACGCCATCCTTGTATACTATCCTGCCTACAGGCGAGATAACTGCCGCAGTTCCGCAGAGTCCGCATTCAGCGAAATCCTTTACCTCATCAAACATTACTTCCCTCTGCTCTACTTTGAAGCCGAGTATATGTTCTGCAACATACATGATGGAACGCCTTGTGATGGAAGGCAGTATGGAATCAGACTTAGGCGTTACGACAGTTCCGTCCTTTGTGACGAAAATGAAGTTTGCGCCGCCGGTTTCCTCTACCTTTGTGCGGGTAGCGGCATCCAGATACATATTCTCCGCAAAGCCGTTTGCATGCGCTGTCACTATCGCATGGAGACTCATGGCATAGTTGAGACCTGCCTTTATGTGGCCTGTACCGTGAGGTGCTGCCCTGTCAAAATCTGACACGGTAATAGTGATAGGCTTTGCGCCGCCTTTGAAATACGGTCCGACAGGTGTTGTAAAAATCCTGAACTGGTACTCATCAGCCGGCTTTACACCGATCACCGGATTGGTTCCGAACATATAAGGCCTTATATAAAGTGTAGCCCCTGAGCCATAAGGGGGAACATAAGCTTCATTGGCCTTTACCACTGCCTTTACCGCCTCAACGAATCTATCTTCAGGAAAAGCAGGCATCTCGAGCCTGAGTGCGGAATCAGTCATTCTCTTTGCATTAAGGTCAGGCCTGAAACATACGATACGTCCATCCTCTGTAGTATATGCCTTTAAACCTTCAAAGCAGGTCTGTGCATACTGCAGAACGCCCGCACATTCGCTGAGAACGACAGTATCATCTTCCGTAAGAGTGCCTTCGTCCCATGCTCCGTTCTTAAAATTAGAAACATAACGCTTATCGGTCTTCACATATCCAAATCCTATGGAGGCCCAGTCAATGTTTTTCTTTTCCATGATGTTTGCTCCTTTACTTTAATTAAAGTTTTTACTTCGATTACAAAGTGTATACCCGTCTTTTTTTCATGTCAAGACCGGCTCGTTATAACGCACATGCCCTCTCCTATCCGCTATTGTTACACAGCCGCAATTATGCTATAATGTACGGAATCGGGTCAGGAATCGGTCTTAAGCATAAAATCATTTCCAAGGCGGATAAAGCGTTATGAAACAGATGTGGAATTCAGTGATAAGTTTTCTTTTTTCAGACGTCAGGAACGAAAAAGAAATCAAAGACCTTGCGGTACTGATAAGACTGAACTGCCTGCTCTTTGCCCTGTATTTCTTCATCACCGGACTTACGGTCGCATTTATGCAGCACTATACGCTGGGACTTTCAACGGCCGGTGCGGTAGGCCTGTGTGTGGGAGCCTTTATATTCACTTATGAAAACAGGACCTTTTCCGGTCTCATCCTGCTGAATGCCGTACTGATAATTTTTCCCACCCTGTTAGCTCTTTTCACCGGCTATCAGTGCGGATTCCAGTACATAAGCTTTCTTAATATACTGCTTATCTACTTCAACAAGGCCAATAACCCTCTCTTAAAACGTATATATTCAGCCGGACTTATAGCCCTTCTCCTGCTGCTCATAGAGTTATGCCCCGAGTTTCCAATGTTTATGACCCCCAAGGGTACAAACCTGATCATTCTCCAGATGTTAAACGTGCTTATAATCGGAGCCTGCATGCTGGTGACATCCTACTGCTACAGCACAAAGTTCAACCAGGCAGAGGAAAAGCTGCGCAGGATAAATGAAAACCTCGAACGCATGGCTAACCTTGATACCCTCACCGGTCTCTCCAACAGAAGGCATATGAACGAATATCTTTCCGGTCAGGTTTTCGAATACAACCATACCGGAAAAGTCTTCACCATCGCCATCGGAGACATAGACTTCTTCAAGAAAGTAAACGACACCTACGGACACGATACCGGAGACTATGTGCTTACTACCGTATCCGATATATTCAAAAAAGTAATGTCCGGCAAAGGACACGTGGCCAGATGGGGCGGCGAAGAATTCCTGTTTTCTTTTGAAAATATGAAATTAGAGCAGGCCTATGCGGAACTGGATAAGCTTCGGCAAATTATCGAAGAAACACCCATGCAGTTTAAAGATTATGATTTCAAGGTGACCATGACCTACGGACTTGAAGAGTATAACCCCAGGCTCGGCATAGAAGCTACCATCAACCGCGCCGACAACAAGCTTTACGAAGGCAAGACCGGAGGGCGCAACAGAGTTGTTATGTAATAGCCCCGGTCACACCCTCTTATAGGTTACAAAGTTATATTCAAGATCGAAATATGTCTGTTCTCCGCTCTCACTGACTATCTTCCATTCGGGAGACCTGTCCAGATCCGGGAAAAAAGCATCCGCTTCATAGGAAGTGTCAATTTTAGTCACTATAGCTGTATCGCAGTAGGGAAGCATCTGCTCATAGATGCTTGCACCGCCTATGATATACACATCATCAGTGCTGTATTCCTTAACACATTCAAGAAGTTCGTCAACGGAATGTACGACCACCGCATCCTTGACCGTAAAAGACGCATTGTGCGAAAGTATGATATTGGTCCTGTTCTTAAGAGGTCTGCCTTCGGGGAAGGTCGCCAGTGTTTTACGGCCGAGCACCACCACCTTGCCGGTAGTCTCCTGCCGGAACATTTTATGGTCATTCGGAATGCTCACAAGCAGCTCACCCTTATTCCCTATAGCCCAGTTCTTATCTGCTGCCACAATTATCTTCATACTCTATACTCCATAATAAACTGTATAAAACCTGCTGATATAAGCCTGCTGCCCTGCCGCATCATATTGCCACGGGGATATTCTCTATCTGCGGTTCGGTCTCATAGCCGATGACTTTTACATCATCCCTCGTAAATTCATAGAAATCATGTATCTCGGGATTGAGCCAGAATTCCGGTGCCGGATGTGTAGGCCGTTCTATCAGTTCCTTTACAATATCCACATGCCTGTCATAGATATGGGCATCGGCTATCACATGCACCAGTTCTCCTACCCTCATATCACATACCTGCGCCAGCATGTGTACCAGAACAGCATACTGTACCACATTCCAGTTATTTGCGGTGAGCACATCCTGGGAGCGCTGGTTAAGTATCGCATTCAGCGTCAGCTTATCATCCCCCGGCTTCTGCGTCACATTAAATGTCATGCTGTAGGCACAGGGATAAAGATGCATTTCGCTAAGGTCGCTGTGGACATACATATTGGTCATTATCCGTCTGCTGAAGGGGTTGTTCTTAAGGTCATAGATCACCCTGTCGGTCTGATCCATCATACCTTCTTTATATTTATGCTTTACCCCCATCTGATAGCCGTAGGCTTTTCCTATGGAGCCGTTTTCATCAGCCCATGAATCCCATATATGGCTGTGCAGGTCTTTGATATTATTTGATTTCTGCTGCCATATCCAGAGCATTTCCTCCGTGGCGGATTTTAATGCAGTACGCCGCTGTGTAATGATCGGAAATTCCTTTGAAAGGTCGTACCTGTTTATTACACCGAATTTCTTAATGGTATACGCCGGTGTCCCGTCTTCCCAATGAGGTCTTACCTTTTCCCCCTCCGTGCTGGTTCCGTTCTCCAGAATATCCCTGCACATATTTATAAATGTGGTATCTGCCATACTCATAATTATTATGCTACCTCCTCATCTTCAATGCCGGCCATTATACGGACTCCGCTATGCTGTAGATAAGTTTTTCCGAATCCGCCCATCCAAGGCAGGGGTCGGTTATAGACTTCCCGTAAATCCCCTCTCCTATCTTCTGGGAGCCTTCTTTTATATAGCTCTCTATCATAAGGCCTTTTACAAGGCTCCTGATATCGGGATTGATCTTCCTTGAATGGAGGACCTCGCTTACTATCCTCGGCTGCTCCTCAAAACGCTTGCCGGAATTTGAGTGGTTGGTATCTATTACGCAGGCAGGATTGATGACATCAGCCTGATCATATAACTCCCTTAGAAGCGAAAGGTCTTCATAATGGTAGTTCGGAAGAGATTTTCCATGCTTGTTTACGGCACCGCGAAGTATAGTGTGGGCATAGGGGTTTCCGCTGGTCTTAACTTCCCATCCCCTGTAGATAAACGAATGAGGGTGCTGGGCTGCATGTATGGAATTCAGCATTACAGACAGATGACCGCTGGTAGGATTCTTCATCCCCGCAGGTACGTCAAAGCCGCTGGCAGCAAGCCTGTGCTGCTGATCCTCAACCGACCTTGCGCCTATCGCCACATAGGAAAGGATATCCGAAACATATCTCCAATTTTCCGGATAAAGCATCTCATCCGCACTGGTAAGATGCGATTCACGCATTACCCTGATATGCATCTGTCTCATGGCGATAAGCCCCTTCAGAAAGTCAGGAGCTTCCGTAGGATCGGGCTGTGACGAAATCCCTTTATAGCCATCGCCCGTTGTCCTTGGTTTATTTGTATATACCCGGGGAACAAGTATCAGCCTGTCCTTAACCTTTTCATTTACCTCAGCCAGCCTGTTGGTATAATCAACCACAGCTTCCTCATTATCGGCAGAGCAGGGTCCTATTATCACCAGAAACTTGTCGCTCTTTCCCGCGATCACATCACAGATTTCCTTATCCCTTTTCTTCTTTAACTCCTGCAGGTCCGCCGGAACGGGATACTGCTCCCTTATCTCCGTAGGTGTGGGGAGTTTTCTTACAAAATCAAAGCTCATCGGCATTTACTCCTGTATTCTTAATTTAGCACAAACCACCAGCAAAGGCTTTTTCTTAAAGTCATCAGTTAATCATAACATATCTGTCAAACTTTCACTTTAGCTGTCAGACACATTTTTTATAAGTATTTTTAGTAACGGTAAACTTTTTATTTTTCTTTTAGCGCCTTTATCCGTATAAATGCGATAAGGACCACCGATGCGATAAACAGCAGCAGCCCAAGGCACTGTGATACCGCAAGATCCGTACCGGCGAATTTCAGCTGGTCAGTCCTGATCCCTTCTATTATGAAGCGGATAATACCATAGCCTCCAAAATACCAGCATACACATTCGCCATCCACTTTCTTCTTTTTCCGGAAGATTATGATAAGCGCCAGAAGCACCAGATTTGATAAGCTCTCGTAAAGAAAGGTGGGATGCACCTGTATATAATTGGTACCCTCTGCGATATGCGCCGCCAGGTCCGCACTTATATCCCTGCTCCTGACGGCATCTACCGGGAGACGCATTGCCAGCAGTCCGTCCGAGTAGCCGCCAAAGACTTCACGGTTGGTAAAATTCCCCCAGCGTCCCACGATCTGGCCCACAAGAGCGCCCAGTACCGCAATATCCGCAAAAGACCGGAAGTTCTTCTTTTTTATCCGGCACCATATGCAGGCGGTAAGCGTTCCCGCTATCACCCCGCCGTATATTGCAAGGCCTCCGCCCCTGATATTCAGTATGCTGAGCAGGTTATCCTTATAATAATCCCATGAGAATATAACATAGTACAGACGTGCTCCGATGAGACCGAATATCAGTATCCACAGACCCGCATCATAGATATCATCGGGATTTTCCCCATCTTTTTTGCTTATATAACTCATAAGGGCAAATGCACACACTACCCCCAGGCCTATGATCACTCCGTACAGGGCAATGGTTATACCAAATATCTGAAATGACTTAGGCACATTTTCCAGATAGATCCCAAGATTCGGAAACGCTATGTCTGTCTCATCCATCCAATCAGGCATACCCTACCCCTTATACATTGAATCTGAACAGTATCACATCGCCGTCCTGAACTACATAATCCTTACCCTCAAGCCCGACAACGCCCTTTTCCTTGGCTGCTGCTATAGAGCCCAGGGTGATAAGGTCGTCATACTTGACGACTTCCGCCCTGATAAAGCCTCTCTCAAAGTCTGTATGAATCTTGCCTGCTGCCTGCGGTGCCTTTGTACCCTTCTTTATGGTCCAGGCCCGGCACTCATCTTCACCTGCCGTCAGGAAGCTGATAAGTCCCAGCAGACTGTAGCTGGCCGCTATAAGCTTATCAAGGCCTGAGGACTCGACTCCGAGGTCTGCGAGAAAATCCATCTTTTCATCATCCGAAAGTTCGGAGAGTTCCTCCTCAAGCTTTGCGGAGATCACAAATACTGCGTTTCCTTCAGCCTTTGCCAGTTCCCTTACTTTAGCTACATATTCATTCCCTGCGCCGTCATCAGCCAGGTCATCCTCTGCCACATTTGCAGCATATATGGTCTTTTTGGCAGTCAAAAGATTATACTCCGCAAACGCCTTCTGAAGTTCCTCATCATCGGGCACCTCAAAAGTTCCTGCCATATTTCCTTCGTCCAGATGGGCCTTTAGCTTTTCAAGCATATCCACTTCCTTTTGAAGGGACTTGTCCATCTTGGCCTGCTTTGCCACCTTGGCATACCTTCTCTCAAGTATCTCCATATCCGAAAGCGCAAGTTCCATGTTGATCGTCTCGATATCCCTTACCGGGTCCACCGAGCCTTCCACGTGGATGACATTGGCATCCTCAAAACACCTTACGACATGAACTATGGCGTCCACTTCCCTGATATTGGCAAGGAACTGGTTTCCCAGACCTTCGCCCTTGGATGCGCCCTTAACAAGACCGGCGATGTCAACAAACTCTATCACAGCATGGGTAACCTTCTTTGTATTGTAAAGTTCTCCCAGCTTTTCTATCCTCTCATCCGGTACCGGAACAACCCCCACATTAGGGTCAATGGTACAAAAAGGAAAGTTTGCCGCCTGCGCCCCTGCCTTTGTAAGCGAATTAAATAATGTGGATTTTCCTACATTCGGTAATCCGACGATTCCTAATTTCATAATGTCTTATATCTCCTTTAAAATTCTTTATTTTATGGGCTTTGCGCGTTTTCCTAAATTGACCGGGCACCACAGCGGGCACCATTCAATTTATGATGGCATTAAGTTTTATACCACTTTTAACGCATCAGCCACGAGATCTATCTCGCGTTGTTTTTCATCTTCCGTAATATGTACGTATAGATTCATCGTAATGCCTATATCAGAATGTCCTAGAATTCTCTGCAAGGTTTTAGGATTCATCCCACCCTCTATGCAGCTGGTTACAAAAGTATGTCTGAGCACATGCATCGAGAAGCATATCAGCAGCCTGATCCAAGTTCTTTTCCTTTGAGATCTTTTCCCATTTCGAGGCTCCTTTCCAAGCAAAGAGCCCCTAAATTAGCAGAGTACATTATACACTAATTAGGGGCTTTTTGCAATGTTACACGTGCTTGCTTCGTAACTTGTTTAATTCTAATTGGAATGCGCCTATGAATCGTTAGCGCGAATGTGGACATAAAGTACACATAATGTGAACTCTTACAAAGAAAAACGCCAGCATCAGGATTAATCTAATCCTGAGCTGACGCTAAGTTATAATATTCATTT
>CAMOJK010000041.1 GCA_946616835.1 uncultured Lachnospiraceae bacterium | reverse complement strand
TACTGGCTGTCCCGCAAGCTGCAATTACTTAATTCGTTTAAGCCGCTCGCGATGTGACAGATAACTACGGGCTGTTAGCGATTAGTTTCCCGGAGCGTTACATCGGTTCCGAAACATCAGCGAGTTGTCGTTCTGCTTTCCAAGGACTAAATGTGGGAAGTTTCACTTAATTTAAACTATCTTCACCGTAGTCGGTGCCATATGCTTGCCCATCCGCTCCGCTACAAACCCCTGCAGAGCTTCTGTATCGATCTCTTTGTCAGCCTTTACATCCACAGCCAGATTGAAAGCATTATTTTCACCATACTCGACATATGCCTTTGTCTCCTTTATGCCCGGGAAACTGTTGCATAGTTTTTCAAGTTCGAAAAGATTAGGATAATATCTTCCGGTAAGAGATTCACGGAGAATAATCCTTCCTGACTGATACAGGGCCTCCACCTCACCCTTGGGCGTGATCCTTGCCTCAATGCCGGTATCATAAAGTGTCCCGGGAGTGTACAGGCTCTCGATGGATTCAAGACTGTCATCAGTCTTTACATCCAGGAGGCAGAGTCTGCCCCACGCACCATAAGGCTTCTTTTTGCCGTGATCGTCAAGGATATACGGTTTAACTTCCGCATCATCATCCAGCCCCTTTACTAACTGCATTCCAAGTGCTGCATTGAGCTTTCCTGCCGTAATGGTAAAATGCTTCGGATACAACCTCGGGCTTAAATGATACTTAAGCCTCCTTGCAGACCTTTCCTCCGACATTGCGAAGATCACATTATCCATAGCCTCCATGAAAACAGCCAGCATCTCCCTGTCATAGCGGTTTTCCCAATATCTTAGCTCATATACATAGCCGCCGTTCCTCTGATGTATCATCAGATGGAAAGGAAGTGAATCCAGCTGCAGATGCAGTGACTGCGCAGGCTCACCTCCGATCTGAGGAATGGTAAGTATATCACCCTGATACTGGATAAACATCTCGTCATTGTGCTGCGTAGCCATATGGCATTCCATGGTGTGCAGTATCTGATCAGCATTACGTTTTACCATATCCTTGACAGTCTCATGCGGCACTCTCCTGTATCTGAAAAGATATGTAACGAAAAGACATCCTGCTAAGCGCATCCATCTTCCGTCTGTCCTTCCGCTGTGGATACTGGATATAACTACATCGTCTCCCATACCCCAAAGTCCTACCAGATAGCTGAAAGCAGAAAGGAAAACCGCATTTTCCGACACCCCGTATTCGCTGCAGTATCCCTGAACCGTCTTCAGGTCAAGGCTCTTAAACTTACCGCTTAATACCGCATTGTGGGCAGTATTAAGGTCATAGCTGTCTTTCTTTGCCAGAACATTCCTGTCAACTCTGTAGCCCTTAAGGAAGTCCTGATAGAAAGCAACATCCCTGTCCCTGATCCCTTTTGCTTCCCTGTCATACTCATCAAGTATGTATTCGTAATATGTATAATCAGACTTCTTTACTTCCCTGCCGAGATACAGGTTGCTTAAGTCCTCAAGCAGTATATTCATTGTCATGCCGTCACCTATTATGTGGGCCACATCAAACAATATGTATTTGCTTGAAGGAGTCTCATAAAGACCTATATGATAAAGTTTTTCTCCTTTGGTATACATATAGGGAACAAGGAGCGATCTCCTCTTTTCTTCCCATTCCAGATCCGAAAGCGTCATGAATTCTATATCTATTTCACGTGAATCATCACGGAAGTTCGCAAGCATTCCGTTTTCGCCGGGCTGTATCACATCCCTTAGCACAGGATGAATGTCGAAAAGCTTATATATCGCCTCCCTCATCCGCTTCATGTCTATCTTTTCATCAAGCTTAAAGAAGAAAGGCAGATTTGCCGTGGTATTCCCCCTCATGACATAAGCAAAATACATCTGCAGCTTCGTAAGCGGGTATACCTCTCTTACGGTATAATCCACGCTACCTGCACTGTCCTTTTCCGCCTTAAGCACTGCCAGCTTTTCCACTGTAGGATTTGCCATAAGCTCCGTCAGAGTCATGGAAAACCCGCACTTTTCCTGCAGCTCGGTAAGCAGCATGATGCTGGCAAAGGAATCCAGTCCGCAGGTGAAAAGGTCTGAATCTATGCCAAACCTCTTATGCGCCAGGCAGTGTGCACAGGCATCATATATAAGCTTCTGATCTTCATTCTCGGGAAGCCTTACCTCAATATCCGACTTCTTTCTGGCAGCCCTTTCCTTTTCAAACTCACCCCGGATTATCTTCTTGGAGCTGGTCTTTAGGAAAGGTACCTTTCTCATGGAGGTCCTTAATATCCTCTTATAATTAGGCAGCGTTTCATTTACCCGCTTTACAACATTCTCAAGCTCGGCCAGAACATCCTGCACACCTATGCTTTCAGCATACCTGAAATCGGGATATATCTCGCACTGCAGCACATCATCTTCACCGAATACAAGTATCTCCTGAACGAGCGGTTCAGTGGCAAACAGCCCTTCCAGTTCCTCAGGCGCAACATTTTCACCGTTACTTAAAACTATAAGGTTCTTTATACGTCCTGTCAGATAGATGAATCCCTCTTCATCCACATATCCCGCATCACCGGTCCTAAGCCAGCCGTCTTCTGTAAATGCTGCCTTTGTCAGCTCAGGCTCATTGTAATATCCTTTCATAACGGAAGGGCTCTTGACCTGCAATTCTCCGTTCTGTACACGCACTTCACACCTTTTTACCACCTTGCCGGCACTCGTTACTTTATCCGGCCTTTTGTAATCCGGAGATGATATTAAGGGTGCGCACTCAGACATCCCGTAGCCCTGACCTATCAGAACGCCTGCATCAACATACCTGAGCGCAAGGTCGGCCGGAAGCCCGCCGCCGCCGCATACAAGCCTGTTCAAGTTCTTTCCGTATACCATATGTATCAGATCCCTGGGCGTAAGCGCGCTGTCCTGCTCAGCCATCAGAGCTATCTTGTTGTACAGTGCTTTTGCGATCATTGGAACCATATGTATGACAGACGGTTCAAATACCAAAAGGTGCTTTGCAAGCATCGAAAGCTGTCCGTTAAGCGCTACAGTGGCACCTACAGAAAGTCCGATCAGAAAATCGCAGTTTATCGCAAATACATGATGTATGGGAAGAACATTTAAGTAAACTATCTCTCCAGGGGGTTCAGGTACTACCTGCGAGAATACGTTATCCGTAAGATTACCGTTGGTAAGCATTACCCCTTTGCTCTTTCCGCTGGTTCCGGAAGTGAAAAGTATCATCGCAAGATCATCCGGGGATACGGAATCCTCATCCCCATCCATTGCCCATGAAGAGGCAGAAAAGCGGCTGTCACGGAGAATATCGTTCAAGCTCTTTATACCTTTTACAGACTGAAGCGAATAGTATTCCTTCACATCGGGACACATATCCTTTGCAGCCGAAACTATAGGCTCATATTCCCAGTCGTAAAAAAGCACATCCACATCGGATCTTATCAGACTGTCTGCAAGGTGATCCCTGTCCATCTGGACGTCCAGGGGCACAACGACATTGCCCGAACCCATTACGCCAAGAAGGACCGGCAGATAATGATGGCTTGATGAACCGAAGAGAGCTATATTAACAGTCCTTCCCAGCTCAGTACGCATCCTGTTTGCGTAAGAACCCACGATCCTGCAGAGTCCCGCAAACTTCTCATAACTGATGTCATAGATCAAGTCATTGTACTCATATCGCAGATAAGCCCTGTCCGTAAATTCAGCCGCAGACTTGTCTATCATGTCCCTGATGGTCTTTGTGTCTTCATAGGTTAACGCAGTATATTCTTTTTCAGCCATAATTTCCCCCTTTTTTTAATTTGCTGATCCAATATGTCCTACAATGTCCGATCCATAATGTCATATACTGAATTCGTTTACTTGGTACTTGTAATCACAAATAAAAGTATATATTATCTTACAGGGAAAAAACAATAACAAATTACTTTGATTTTCAAAATATTATGACAAAAAGAAACTCTAAAAAAACAAATTCAACACTGGCGATACATCCAGATTTTCAAAAGCTTAAAGGGATACCTGTTCCGAAAACGCTTTCCCAGGTCAGGAGCATACAATTGCTTTTCCACAGACGGATGCATAGGGAAAGATCTACGGAAGATTTTGATGTAAAGCGCATCAGACTAAGATCCGCCTTTTCACAGAAAAAAGAGATAAGGACACTTATCTACTCTTCAAAAAATCTTGCACCGGATGAGAACGCACCTTGTCTGTACTTCATACACGGCGGAGCCTTCCTGCTTCCGGCCCTGCCCTATCACTACCGTTTTGCAAGGCTTGTTGCAAAAAGCTTACGCTGCAGGGTGGTAATGCCCATGTATGACCTTGCCCCCTACCAGGTGCCTCCCATACAGCAGGAAGAGATATTCGAAATATATAAAAAGCTGTTAAATAGCCCGGAGAAATTTCATATAGATCCCGAAAAGATTATCGTAGCCGGTGACAGTGCCGGTGGAACGCTAGCAGCCGCACTTTGCCTGATGGCAAGGGACAGGAATATCAACCTGCCTCTCGCACAGGCTTTATTCTATCCCAGCCTTGATGTGAGACTGAATACGGAATCCATGAAAAAATATACCGATGTGCCCGTGTGCAATGCCGAATCCATCAGGGAATACTATAAGCTCTGCCGTCCGGAAGAATACTACGGAAGCAATGATTACCGTTCCCCCGTGGAAGCAGCCTCTTTAAAAGGTCTGCCGGATGCATATATAGAAACTGCTGAATTTGACGCCCTTCACGATGATGGAATTGCTTACGCCAAGAGACTTAAGGCCGAAGGCTGCAATGTAGTCCTAAACGAAACAAAAGGGACTGTGCACGCCTTTGAAATGGCCAAAAACAGTGAAATTACAAAAGCGATATTAAGGCAACGTATAGATTTTATGCAAAATACCTTATCCTGCGTTCAGCACTGATCTGACACAGTTGGATATCCGAATATTTGATTATATCCGGATTTTTTCATTCCTGCATAACTCTCTTCTATGCGCTACTGCCTATCCCCCGTGTATGCGCCATGACTGCCGATATACTGTATCTCCCCCGGAGCCGCATATGTAAATATCTGCTTATAGCCATAATCGGCATCTTCAGACAATGTATAGAATATATCCATGATGTCCCCCTGTTTAAGGTTTTCATTCTGCTCTATTCTGAACGCATACACCCCTACATCTTCAAAATACAATACCGTTCCATCCTCATCCTGCTCGATGTGTTCTATGGGAAGAGACTCATAATACCATTCTTTTCCGACTATTGAGGATGCATAGGTATTTTCAATCCACTCGTCCGTAAGCTGAGGCACTGAAGGTTCCACAGGAGCCTGTTCATCCGGGTTAAGCTGATCAATAAGTGAATTCCATTCCACTTCCACCTCACTGTCATTTACGCCACCTGACATCATATACCATGACAAGCCTGATCCTACAGCAATAAACATGGCCGCCATAATAAGCATCCCTATAAAACCTCCGATCGATTCTGTTACCGGAGACAAAACATTATACGGTTTTTTCGGATCAATCCTTATCGTAGTAACAGTCTCATATGGGATATCCGCTTCCGGTCCCAAAATAAAAGAATCGTATAAGGACTCATATTTCACACCGCCGTAGAAATACTCAAATACCGGCGAAGTATATATATATCCTGTCCTTATACTTTCCGCAGAACTGCTCTCATAATTAACAAAACGAACATATCCTTTACATCTGGCTGAAACTTCCTCCCTGTATACCAACCGTCCTGAAAATTTATCGGTAAGGGCTGTTGCCATAAGCCACAAACCGGACATGCCGAAAGCAACAGACATGATCCAGACAAAAAGCTCTACATCCAGAAATCTGTCACGAATAATGAGTAACGATAATATGGCAGAAGTAGTACACACCAGATATAATCCTGTGATCTTTGACTTGATACCGGCATTTGCAGTATTAAAAGGCATCGATCCCTGACCTAACAGTAAGAGAAGCCCTGCCAGTAAAAACAGCCCGGTAAAAATAAATCCAAACATTACCAGATCTTTCATGATAACAAAAGCAATAGAGGTAAGCATTCCGCCCACAAATATCAACCCCAGTATTATGCCGAAGACTTTCTTAATCGGTGAATCATCATTGGTATCGGAGTTATCCCCGTTCATCATACTGTTCAGATTTTTTATGTCAGCAGTAAGCATCGAAAGAGAAAACTCTTCGTACTCACGCATAAGACTATCGCAGGTCATGCTGTCAATATTCTGATCTGTGCTGAATTTAAGTCTCTCGAACTCTCTGTTATAACGCATGAACAGCCCCCATTTTAAGATATTAATCCTGACGATTAACTCTGCCCCTTTTGAAAAACCTGATAAATATCAGCTGATTATTAATATACCATAATGCTCCAGTAAAATCTTTATTCCGATCAAAATCATAACAACTCCGCCTGCGGCTTCTGCCCTTGTTTTATACTTTGCACCGAAAGCAGCCCCTACGCGGACACCTGCTGCGGAAAAAAGAAAGGTTGTAATCATGATCAGGAGACATGCGATCACTGTATTTATTAACTCCGATTCATTCATAATATTTACCGGGACGGCTACAAATGTAATTCCGACAGCCAGTGCATCTATGGAAGTTGCAACAGCCAGCATAAACATGCTTTTAATTCCGAAACCCGGCTCCGTCTCCTCCTCTTCTTTTGAAAATGCTTCCTTAAGCATATTTATACCGATGACCGCCAGAAGAAAAAAAGCAAGCCAGGGCGCTATCCTGTTTATTATCACTTCAAACCGGGTGCCAAGCAGAAACCCTGCAAGCGGCATAATCCCTTGAAAGCCGCCAAACCAGATACCACATAACAAGCACTCCTTCAGCGTGATCTTTTTTGTTGCAAGGCCTTTGCATATCGACACCGCAAAGGCATCCATAGAAAGTCCTATTGCAAGCATTATAAGTTCTATCAATCTCATAAATCGCTCTCTCCATGTAACAGCCTGCCGCTTTTCTGCGAATGATAGTCTACCATTGTCGGATTTAATTAGTCAATTTAAACTTCACCCCACTTATTAATGTCAGCTGAGTATGATAAAATATCGGCATGAATATACTATTTATTTTTACAGGCGGTACAATTGGAAGCCACACCAAAAATGGTATCATATCCACTAAATCTGACATTCCCTACATGCTGATAGATAATTATAAAGAGCGTTATGGGATAGACTTTACCTTTGATACCATTTCTCCATATACAATACTCAGTGAAAACAGTAATGGCGCCTATATAAAACTTTTATCAGATACCGTAAATGATGCCATTGCTTCAGGCAGATATGTTGGCATCATAATAGCCCACGGGACTGATACACTTTTATTCTCAGCGGACATCATTTCCCTTCTTACACCGATAGACAGTATCCCTGTATGTTTTGTCTCTTCTGCGTATCCGCCGGAGGATGCTAATGCCAATGCCCTTGACAACCTTCACGCCGCCGTACAGATCATAAAAGCCGGTAAATTTTTCGGCACTTTCGTTCCTTACAGGAATCACGATAATATTGTTTATATACACAGGCCGCTATATCTTCTGGAAGCGCAGCCTTTTAATGACGAGCTTTTTTCCTTAAAAAACAGATTTTGTGCCAGATTTGAAAATGATGAGTTCATTCCAGGCGACGCTTTTGATACAGACTGCTTTGTTTCAGACTTTTCATCAATAATGAAACTTACAGGCCGTCCGATAAGCAGTACAACCCTTACAGAAACAGGCAGACGGATACTGCATATTAGACCTTTTCCCCAGATGACTTATCCTGAAATACCGCAGGATACACAATATATCCTCCATGAAAGCTTTCACTCGGGTACCATCAATACTGTATCCGAAAATGCAAAATTATTTTTTAAGGAAGCCTATGAAAAAAATATTCCTGTATATCTGACAGGGATTTATGGCGGTGCTTCATACGAAAGCACAAAGGCTTTTGACAGTCTCCATATAATCACCGTCAATGAAATATCCCCTATAGCCGTATACTGCAGACTGATGCTCGGGTGAAGATTATCGGAAGTAATTCCTGTAGTCAAAGCTGTTCTGTCCAGACCGGCTGACGCAGTCACATCTGTACACAATTATATACGGAATCATAGATGGAAGATATCCCCGGACTATGCTATAATACAGTTTAATTGCAAATAAACTGAACATGCCTGCAGCGTTGCAGACATATCGTAGAACCAGCATTTTATCTAAATATCATAAAAGGAGATCATAGATCATGAAAGAACAGATCATCACCAGCCTTCTGGACAACGACCTATATAAATTCAATATGGGACAGTGCCTGCTGCACCAGTATGCTGATGCCAGCGTTGTATGGCAGTACAAGAACCGGGACGCTGCAGACCGCAGATTCACATTAGAAATGGTAGATGAAATCAAAGAACAGGTACAGGCTTTCTGTAAATTGTGCTTTACTCCCGACGAACTGGAATATCTTTCAAATGCCTGCCCCTGGCTGTCATCTGACTATATTTCTTTCTTAAGCATATATCATCCCCAGCTTAACTGGTTTGACATAAGGCTGGATGATGATGACCAACTTTATCTTACCATTACCGGTCCCCAGTTCCTAACTACCTATTGTGAGACTCCTGTTATGAGCATCATTTCAGAAACATGGTTTAAAATGGAGCTTGCCCCCGATGCTTACGAATCTGCAAAAGCTGAGCTCTATAAGCGCACAGATGAAAAAATACAAAAGCTTATCTCAGGTGAATGGCAGCTGGGTGGTTTCTCGGATTTCGGTACCAGAAGGCGTTTCAGTAAAGAGACTTTCGATGTCATCATAAAGAAATTTACAGAAGCAAGAGATTCCTTTAAGGGCAGCAACTTCGTAGGTACAAGCAATGTGGAATTTGCAAAAAAATACAACATCCGTCCTATAGGCACAATAGCGCATGAGCTGATACAGACCATTGGTCAGGGATACCCTGAGCGCAATCCCGCCTACTCAAACAAGTTCGTCATGGATGCATGGCACCAGGAATACGGAACAGAGAACGGAACATATCTTACAGACTGCATAGGCACTGATGTATTCCTCAAGGATTTTGACAAGATAAACGCCAAGCTTTTTGACGGTGTAAGACATGACTCCGGCGACCCCTACGAATGGGGTGAAAAAATACTTAACCATTATGAAACACTTGGAATTGATACCCACGAGAAGACACTGCTTTTCAGTGACAGCCTGAATTTCGAGAAAGCCCACTCTATACGCCGGGCATTTGCAGACCGCGCGAAGGTTGCTTTCGGTATAGGTACCTACATAGTTGCAGATACAAATGTAAGATATATGAACCAGGTAATAAAGGTGGTTGAAGTAAACGGCAGACCTGTTGCTAAACTTTCTGATGTAGCCGGTAAAAATATGTGCCGTGACCCCAAATATATTGATTACCTCCAGAGGGCAATCAAATGGAGAATGGAGCATTAAAAAGGAAATATAATAAGAGGCTGTCGCTTTAGTTGAGTAATTCAAACTTTAGTGCGACAGCTCCCTTTTTTATTCAAAACAAACGCAGAGTTATTTCTTTTCCCTGCTCTTACGGGCTATTTCTGAAATCTTGCTGACAGTCGTCATAGTAGTTTCCAATTCGTCTTCCGGTATAGCTCTTCTGATCTTGGTAAACAGTTCCCGCATATAGTCACGTTCCTGTTTTATCTTATTTCTGGCCCTGTTTGTAAGCTGTACATAGGTTCCTGATTTTGTCTCGCTGGTCTTCCAGGAAACATATCCCTTGTCCTGCATTGATGTGATCATCTTAGAAAGTACTGACATGGTTACATCCAGCTCTTTGGCAAGCTCTTTCAGGTAAACTCTTCCATCCTCACTATTTTCACATAGCCGCTCGATGTATATAAGCAGCATAAAGTCAGCTCTTTCCAGATACCGGAATACCTTTTCTGCTCCCATCTCATCAAGAAAGAAGCCCTCGATAGTTTCAATTCCTATTCGTTTTCCTGTCATTCATTTTCCCCCTTTTTTATTATTTTTATGACACGATTACATCATTAGATTCTCCATAGCCTTTTCTATATCTTCGTTTACCGATGGCGGCACATCCCCGGATTCAAAAAGAAGTTTTTCAGCTTTACACGGGATAATCCCCACTTTCCTTATATTTTCAAGCGAATGTATGAGATTACCGGTTTCCCTAAGCACATCATCCCTGTCCGTCATCCCCGGCACCAGATAATAGCGGAGCCATACTTTCTTCTTATTCTCAGAAAGGTACTTAAGACAGTCCTTCACATTTTCTTTGAGTGTGGCGGAATCAAGTCCAAAGCTTTCCTGATCCATGTGCACCAGCAACATATCTGTAAGCTGCATCAGTACTGCAAATTTGGTAAAAAACGGTTCCTCTCTGGTAAATGCCTTCAGGTCCGTTTCTATGCAGGTGTTTATCTCCCTTCCTTTAGCCTGACGAAAAAGCTCCAGCAGAAAATCGATCTGTAATAACGGTTCACCGCCACTGACAGTAATGCCGCCTCCGTTTCTCCAATTGCTATGATACCGTTCAGCGATATCAAGCATCTCTTCTGCAGACCTCTGGCTTTCTGCATCGGAATAAATAATATCCGGATGAATATTCCTGCACCATTTACGGTCATCCTCCTGAAGAAAAACCACCCATCTCACTCCAGGGCCCTCCGCAGAGCAAAATGCCTTTATGGACTCAATATGCCCCTTTATCTCATTAGGCTGTTCAGGTGCCGGCTCACTGATTATATCTTCAAGCCTTTTTGTATTTCTTTTTTTGTATATATATGAACTCGATGTTTCCATATCAAATCACTATCATATCACATCATGTGCAAAATTCTTAAACTGCGTAAGCTCTGCCATCCAGTACAGTTTGACAGTACCCGTACTTCCGCTTCGCTGCTTCTTTATGAGTATCTCAGCCACGCCTTTATTATCCTCACCTCCGGGATTATAAACCTCATCCCGGTATATGAACATTACCAGATCCGCATCCTGCTCTATGGCACCGGATTCACGAAGATCCGAAAGTTCAGGCCGCTTATCGCTTCTCTTTTCCACCTCACGAGAAAGCTGTGAAAGTGCCATTACAGGGATCTTTAATTCCTTGGCAAGCAGCTTAAGGCTTCTTGAAATCTCAGATATCTGCTGTTCACGACTTAAATTCTTGGCATTTTCCACATTTACAAGCTGCAGATAATCCACAACTATCATTTCTATGTTTTTTTCAGCTTTTAATCGTCTTGAAAGAGAGCGTATTTCACCTAACCTAAACACATCATCCCTGACTATAAGTCCCGAGGAAGCAACATTCCCTGCACTGTCCAGAAGGCATTCCATTTCCCCTTCATCCAGCTCACTGCTTTTATATTGCTTGGAGTCCACTCCGGATTCCATGGAAAGAATACGCTTTACCAGTTCAGCACCGCTCATTTCCAGTGAAAAGATTAAAACCGGTTTCTTATTCCTTACAGAAATATTCTCCGCTATGCTGAGAGCCAGTGCAGTCTTACCCATGGCTGGTCTGGCCGCCAGTATCACAAGATTTCCAGGAAGAAAACCGGATGTCATATTGTCAAGATCAATAAATCCTGTTGCAAGTCCTGAAATCTGCCCCTCTCTCTTGGAGGCCTCATTGATCTGATTAAGTGCTTCGGAAACATATGTCTTTATAGGGACATAGGCATCAGAAAGCTGATTTTGAACTATATCAACAATCTTCTTTTCTGCTATGGAAAGAATTTCCGGCACATCACTATCTGACTCGTAGCAGTCATCCCTGATTTCATTAGTAGCCTTGATAAGCTCTCTGAGTGAATACTTATTATATACTACACGCGCATAGTCCGTTACATTTCCTATGAAGTCCACGCTCTTAACTGCATCAATAAGAAACTCGGCACTTGCAATCTCCGGAGCCGCATTCATTTCCGTCAGCTGTGCCTGCAGGGTGACCATATCTATCTTCATATTCTTGGCATGAAGAGCCAGCATGGCCTCGTATATGGTCCTGTAGTAACTGTTGTAAAATGCATTACCGTCAGGCAGCAGATCCTTTACATCTACAATAGCCTTATTATTCATATAAATACCGCCGAGAACAGCGCGTTCTGCACCTTCGTCCCGGGGCATTACCCTTATCCTTTCGTTTTCAGCCAAAACTTAACACCTCAGCCTTCCGCAAGAACAACAACCTTAAGTTCGGCAGTAACCTGAGGATGGAGTTTCACAGGCACCTTGTATTCTCCTACATTCTTGATAGGATCCTTTAATACGATTCTCTTCTTATCAAGCTCCAGCCCACACTGACTTGCAGCCGCTGCAGCTATTTCTTTGGATGAAACTGAGCCGAATGTCTTTCCGCCCTCACCGGTCTTAAGCTTTAGCGTAACCTCTTTTTTAGCAATCTCATCAGCAAGACGTTTTGCTTCTTCAAGATTTTCCTTTGCCATTTTTTCATCATTGGCATTCTTTAACTTCAGGTTGTTGAGATTGGCAGCATTAGCTTCCACGCCCTTCTTTTTTGATATGAGGAAATTCCTTGCATATCCATCACTGACATCCACTATGTCACCTTTTTTTCCAAGACTCTTTACATCTTCCGTTAAAATTACTTTCATCAGATAGAACCCTCCTGTATCATGATATCTAATGTTTTCTTTACTTCAGCAACTGCATCTGCGATTGACATATTCTCAAGCTGGGCACCGGCTATCGTCATATGACCACCGCCCCCAAGTCTCTCCATAATAAGCTGTACATTTACCTCATCTATGGATCTTGCTGATATATAAATCTTGTCCTGATAGTCAGTCATAACAAAACTTGCTTTTATTCCGCTTATATTAAGAAGTTCATTAGCCGACTGCGCCGCAACGACAGTTGGGCTCTTTATTCCGTCACTAGGGCAAGTGGATATGGCATAATATTTCTTATATACCTCCACACTGCCGTTTGCCTCAGCCTTTGCCCTGTAATCCACCGGATCATCACGGAAAAGCTTTCTTACTAAGGTTACATCAGCTCCACCGCGTCTTAAATATGCTGCCGCCTCAAAAGTCCTTACACCGGTCTTTGCCGTAAAATTCTGCGTATCCATCACCAGACCACTGTAAAGGAAGTCAGCAACTACCCCTTTAAATTTTACTCCGTCATGGATATACTGGAGTATCTCAGCAACCATCTCGCAGGCACTTGATGCATACGGCTCAATGTACGCCAGTGTGGCATTCTCAATGGACTCCGTCCCCTGCCTGCGATGGTCAAGCACTATTATGGAGCTGCATTTTTTCAAAAGCTCCGGACATTCGGTAATGCTCGGCTTATTTACATCCACTACAACAAGCACCGCATTGTCTCCAGCCATGTCTATAGCCTTCTGACCGGTTACTATGGTTCCCTCTTCATAACCGGGATCATTTTTATAAAGGTCCACAAGTGGCTGCAGTGATGGCGTAACGGCATCAAGTACGATATGGCATTCTTTTTTCAGATTTACGCAAGCACACTTTATTCCCACAGTAGAGCCAAAACTGTCTGCATCACCATTACGATGCCCCATAACAAAGACTTTGTCTCTGGCAGATATTATTTCCTCCATAGCCTGAGCCTTGACTCTCGCCTTTCCTCTGGTCATGCTTTCCTTCTGCTGACTCTTTCCGCCGTAATAGCTGATTCCCTTGCGGTTCTTTACTATGGCCTGGTCTCCGCCGCGTCCTAATGCAAGATCGATTGCATTTCTTGCAAACTCACAGTTCTGAGCATAGGTCAGGCCATCTACACCCACTCCTATACTTAAGGTTACCGGGCTTGCACTGTTGCCACTGGTCTTCTTGACATCTTCAAGCACCTGGAAGCGTTCATTCTCAAGTATCTTCAACGAGCTTTTCCTGAAGATAACGAGATACTTGTCTTTTTCAGTCTTTCTGACTATACCATCGAGTGCAGTAAAACTTTTCTGTATCGCAGTATCGGTATAGACTGCCAACATACTTCGTTTTTCCGGATCTTGTATATTCTCTATCGTCTCCTCGTAGTTATCAATATATGCAAGACCTACTGCAAGAGACTGGTCATCAATTTCTTTTAATGCCATCTTAAGCGCAGTCCTGTCAAAAAGGTATACAGCGATCAGATAACCGTCATACTCCCTGCCATCCTTCATGTCTGCCAGGAGAGCCATGTCATGTAAACTGATGCGCTTCATCCTTGCCTGAAAATCCCTGTCTCCTATGATAACATCATGCTCCACAGTTCCCTCATCTGCAGGGAATTTGTCTTTTGTAAGCTCAGGTATGATATTCGAAATGGGCTTTTTGTAAAACTTATCATGTGAGCCCATTGCCTCAAACGCCCTGTTCATCCAGATCACACGACCGTTCTCATCCAAAAGCGCATGAGGCAGTTCAAGTTCCTTCAATAGCTGCTTCTGTATCTGTCCATACTCCGTTGCAAAACCTATAAGTTCAGCCTCAAGCGCAGGACCTGAAAGGATCATCATGAGAATAATGGTCGTAAGATAAATGACAACAAATACCGTAAGCAATATGCCTGCATCAGTATTCAGCATATATACGACAACATTTATAAGTGCCAATGCTATGCCCAAAAGCAACGGCATCTGAAGATATGTTTTGAGTTTCCCTTTTGTTTTTACCTTTGTCGCCATAAGGTCTATTTTACTAAATTTCTGCCATATTCTCAACTATTTGTGTGATTTGTACAGGCAGCCCGGTTTAAAGAGTTACTAAAAAAATCGCCACACTGTAAACAGTGTGGCGAAAATCTCGTGAAAAACCTTTTAAATAATAATTACTCTGTTGTGTAGGGCATAAGAGCTATATGACGAGCTCTCTTGATAGCTGTTGTCAGCTCTCTCTGATGCTTTGCACAACATCCCGTTACGCGTCTGGGAAGGATCTTGCCACGCTCTGAAACATACTTGCGAAGCTTGTTTGTATCCTTGTAGTCTATAACAACCTCAGGATTCTCCTTGCCATCCTTGTTTACTGCCTTGCCACAGAATACGCATACCTTTCTGCGGCGATGAACTCCACCCGGACGACGCTTGGGTGCGGTTCCTCTGTCTTCCTTATTAAATGCCATGATAAAGCCTCCTGTTCATGTACACCATTAAAAATTCAACTCAGCTAAAAGGTATCTGATCATCTATACCACCGGGAATGTTCATAAAATCCTCATCATTATCCGGTGCAGAAGGTGCTGAAGATCCGCCGCTATAGCTGCCACCGCCGCCATTAGCGTTCTTGCTCTCAACAAACTCATGATTTTCTACTACCACATCAGTAGTATAAACCTTCTGACCTTCCTTGTTGGTATAGATTCCTGTCTGGATCCTTCCTGTAACGGCTATCTTGGTGCCCTTACGAAGATACTTTTCAGCAAACTCTCCGGTCTTGCCAAATGCCACACAACCGATAAAATCCGCTGTAGGCTGGTCACCGTTTGTATTGTTTCTTGAATATCCCCTGTCTACTGCAAGAGTATATCTTGCTATAGCCCTTGATTCACCATTTGACTGTGAATATGTAACATTAGGATCCTTTGTCAGTCTTCCGATCAAAATTACTTTGTTCATAATAAATCTTCCTTTCTTTATGCTTCGTCAAGTCTGACGCACAAGAAACGGAGAAGATCTTCACGAAGTCTGACCCTGTTTTCAAGCTCGACCGGTGTCTCGCTGTCTTCAGACTCGAATTGAATGAATGAGTAATAAGCCTCCTTCTGCTTCTGGATTTCATAAGCAAGCTTTCTGGGTGCTTCATCTGTCTTGACATCGGTAACTGTGCCGCCGAATCTGGCAACATACTCCTTACACTTGTCAATGACAGCAGCTCTTTCCTCTTCTCCGAGCTTAGCGCTGACTACTACGGCTAATTCGTACTTGTTCATGCTGTCTTTACCTCCTTTTGGACTTATTGGCCTGCCCTTGCAGGCAAGCAAGGATATTTCACGGAGTTTCATATTAACATTTTATCAATTATTATGCAAGAGGGAAATTTATCATTTCCAGCATTTCTTCACTTTTGAACCGGTGACCGTCCCATGCCTTCCTGCATTCATTCTTTGCTATTATATCCAGCTCCTTTATTGCCTCTTCCTTTAGCATAAAGCTAAATAACGACTTAGGCTCTGTATTCAATATATAATTCAGCGTATACCGCACGGTTTTGTCCCGGTCTTCATACCTGTTAAGATCAAACTCCCCCTGCAGCATTACAGCCTTTAACTCAAATACGCATTTTACAAGCCTCTTATCATAAGCCGGATGTATCAATGCCCGCAGCCCCTGATACAGCAGTATCAGCATTTCTTTTTCATCATTATTTTCACGGGTAATGTAATCCGAAACTTCCAGAAAATACATGCCATAAAGTGATGCATCAAAATCTTCCCGAAATTCTCCGAAATAATTTTTTACATTTGCCTCTGATATGGTATAAGCGCTTCTTCCTGCATACAGCTTAAAATCAGCAAATACAAAAAGATCGGTGCATGCCTGAAAGCGATTCCCCTGCCTGCGTGCACCGTTTGCAAAAGCTGATATCTTACCTGTATTGCCTGTAAGTATCACAACGCGTCTGTCATATTCATTTACCGGTTCGCTCTTTAAAATTATCCCCGGTGCATTAAACAGTTCAGCCATTTAATCAGTCATTTTTGAAGTCATTCTTGTTATAGCCGAAATTTGCTACGAAAAGGTCACTGTCACGCCAGTTTTCTTTTACCTTTACCCAAAGCTTAAGATTGACCTTCATATCCAGAAGCTTTTCTATCTCCGGTCTGGCCTGTGTCCCTATGGTTTTAAGCATTGTTCCGTTTTTTCCTATTATGATACCCTTGTGGGAGTTTTTCTCGCATATTATGGTTGCATCAATATCGCATAGATTTTTACCCTCCCGTTTTTTCATGCTGTCGATAACCACAGCGATACCGTGAGGTATTTCCTTATCGAGAAGTCTTAGTGTTTTCTCCCTGATAAGTTCTGAAACGATCTGCCTCATGGGCTGGTCCGTCAGCTCATCCTCATCAAAATAGTAAGGTCCTTCCGGCAGATATTCAAAAACACTCTTCATCAGGTCATCAAGTCCCTCATTTTTAAGGGCTGACACAGGGATTATCTCATTGAAATCCAAAAGCTTTCTATATGCCTCTATAACCTCTAACAACACGGGTTTCTTTACCGTATCGATTTTGTTAATCACAAGGAATACAGGGAGTTTTAAATCCTTTATCTGGCCGGCGATATCCATATCCCTGTCATTAACCTGTTTATCCGGCTCGATAAGCCACATTACTATGTCAGCTTCTTTTATGGACCGGTCGGCAGCGGCCATCATATAGTCCCCCAGCTTATTTTTAGCCTTGTGAAGCCCCGGCGTATCCACAAAGATAACCTGTCCCCGTTCATCCGTATAAACGGTCTGGATACGGTTTCTGGTAGTCTGTGGTCTGGGAGATGTAATAGCAATCTTCTGACCTATGAGATGGTTCATAAGCGTGGATTTACCTACATTTGGCCTGCCTATTAACACCGCAAATCCTGATTTTTTTTCTGCTTTGTTTTTTCCCGAATTATCCGACATACAGCACTCCTGATACGAATTTTTCTATCCCTGCACTCATCAATGGAACATCGCTTCAATGCGGTCAAAACAATCCGCAGCCTCTTTGATCCTGCCCTCATTTCCGACAACACAGATGATCGGATCCGACATAACAGCCTTTACATATTGGGCTAAAGCCCTTATGTCTTCAGCATTTGCGCCAAGCACCATATTCCTTTCCTTCTGAAGCTTTGCCTCAGTGAGACCTGACAGCTCCGAATACCTGGACCTTAAAGCGCTGGCAACCGGTGTGAGAGGAATATCAAGGTCACTCATTGTGCCTATGATAAATTTAGTCATCACTTCCTCGTTGGCATCAAAACCTTCCACAAAATCGGCAATACCGTCAAAAATCTCTATAGTTTCCTTAAGGTTAGGATCCCTGTAGGAAACAAAATAGCTTTCACCCGTTCTCCTGAAAGAATTCATGCAGCCGTAGGCGCCGCCTTTGACACGCACATTTGTCCAGAGATAATCATATGCGAGAATAGTATGCAGGATCCTTAATCTTGAATCATAAGGAAGCCCCGCATTCTTAAAGCTTCCACCCTTGCAGACATACTGCACCTGTGCGGAATTGCCAAGCCCAAGATTTTCTTTCTTAAGTTCTATTCCCCCTTTTACTTCAGTTATAGCGCCAGAGGGAAGCGCATCAGCTACAGGACCGATCAGACCTTCAAGTGACTTAAGCTCTTCCTTTGAGCCTGTCACATCAAGAGTCAGCATTTCTCTCCTATATGCAGTCAAAAGTACCTCTTTAAGACTGGTCTTTATTGCATCCCAGCGCTCGTCAAAGTTTTCTTCCCAGTCTTCAAGCAGACGGTAAAAATCCATTCCGCTCATCATGCTGTTTAACTTGTCAGATTCTGAGATGCAGTCCATGACTTTCGAATATGCCACAACATGGCCCATATAGTTCATGGCCCCCTGCAGTGAGGATCTGGTCTCAGCGATTATTTCCTTTATTCGCTTTGGATTATCAATAATTGAGTCAAGCAGAACTTCCTTTATAAGCTCTACAGCTTTGGTTGTATTTGTCTTAAGACATCTGACGGATACTGTTGCACTCATAACATAATCTGAGCTGTCCTCACCTTTTATCAGGCTGTCTGTTAAGAATGTCATCCTTCCCGTATATTTATCAATCTCATATCCCAGCTGTTCATATGAGTGTGCACCGGTATCTACACCTTTAAGGATATTGGTAAGCAACCCCAGATAAGGATAAAGCCTTATGGGCATCTGCTTAAGATCAAAATACATTGTAAAATACAAAATACCGTTAGTATCGATCTCATGGAAAAGAGTCTTTATACCATCAATTTCAGTCCACTCATTAACAAGCGGGAGTATATTCTTCCTGATGTCGCTCCTCTTAAGTACCGGCAGGCACTTAAGAGCTTCCTCCGTATCCGGCGCAGCCTGATACTCCTTAAGTGCCTTCGTGTCAGCCGCTATCTTTTCTCTTTCTTCTTCTGTAAGGCTGTCCCTGTATGCAGCGAGCTTTTCAGCCAGCTCAGCCTCCTTCTTTGCCGTCATTCCTTTCTCCGGTTCCAGACGAAGAACGGAACGGTGCTTATTATTTATCAGATACTTTTCTACCAGTTTTTCAAAATAATCAGTATCAATCTTCTCCCTTAGAAAAGCAAATGTATCAAGTTCTTCCACATGTATAAAAGGAAGGTTGTCATCATAAAGCCAGCTGTCCATGCAGGTAAGACCTAACAGCAGCCCCTTCGGATATTGCGCAGAGTCTGCCTCCCTGTACTTGAATTCCTTTTTATTAAGGCATGCCAGTAACGCATTCTTGTCAAAGCCTTCCTTAACTACTCTCTCAAACTCTGCCTCTATTATTTCGACAAACTTGTCCTCATCTGAGGGATCCGCATTTTTGGCTACTATTGAGTAATAGGGCTGGCATATGCCATTTTCAAAGCTGGAGGTAATCTCCGTTCCGATTCCTGCGTCTACAAGATTCTTCTTAAGCCTCGAACCTTCTGTCGTAAGCGCATAGTCTATAAGCTGAAATGCAATATACAGCTCCCTATCCGTGCTTTTTCCCAGTACTGCATTATATGAAAGGTATGTTGCCTTATCTTCCTTTTCATCTTCAGAAATGGGATAATGCTTTGCTATATGCACTGTTTCTTTAAATGCCTCCTGTATCCCGGGATGCGAGGATACTTCTATACTCTCGTATTTGCCAAGATACTCACGGTCAAGCCACTCCAGGCGTTCATTCCAATCTGCATTGCCGTACAGATAAATGTATGAATTAACCGGATGATAATATGCCCCGTGAAACTTCAGGAAATTCTCATATGTAAGGTCCGGAATGAAATCGGGATCACCGCCGCTCTCTACACCGTATGCCGTATCCGGGAAAAGAGAATTCATTATCTCCCTGGAAAGCACATCATCAGGCGAAGAAAACGCCCCCTTCATCTCGTTATAAACAACGCCGTTAAGCGTAAGCTCAGAATCCTTATCCTCCATTTCATAATGCCACCCCTCCTGGCGGAATATCTTTTCCTCGGAATAGATATTGGGATGGAGAACCGCATCCATATATACATGCATCAGATTCTTAAAATCCTGATCATTACAGGAAGCTACCGGATATACTGTCTTATCCGGGTAGGTCATGGCATTAAGAAAAGTATTAAGCGAGCCCTTAGCCAGCTCCACAAAAGGATCCTTTACAGGAAATGCTTCCGAGCCGCAGAGCACTGAATGCTCCAGAATATGTGCCACGCCGGTTGAATCCCTAGGTGGAGTCCTGAATCCGATGTAGAACACCTTATTCTCCTCATCATTATCCAAAAGCGCTACCCTGGCACCGCTTTTTATATGTTCCATAAGATAGGCTTCACTCTTAAGATCTTCGCTATAGTGATATTCTACAATTCTGTAAGCTTTTAAATTTTCTTTACTGAACATAATGCCTCCTAAATATAATCAAATAAAAATAAAGTAAAACAACACGACCTGCAAAGCAGTTTCAGATATGATTTCTGAATGTCTACAGCTTAAACCCCATCAGTGCAAGATTTGAAAAAGCAATCTCCTGAACCACAATAGTCCCCTTAACAGATTCATCCAGATTGTTAAGCTCATTCAACCTGAAATCCTTCGTCCTATAACCGTCACCCTCGGGAACACAGCATCTTATCTTTATCTTAAGATTTTCATAGATACGATAATTCTTATCATCTCTAGCCATATTCAGGATATGTTCACCGATCATCATATCCGGATCCGCATATGGAAGTATAAGCCTGTCAATGATAGTCTGGAACTTAAACGGAGCCCTTTCTGCAGCCATGATTTCTGCGTAAGTATACCTTGCGCCTATCATGGTCTTTGAAAACTCCTGCAAAATATACTTATAATCGTTCTCGCCAAATTCCATTAGACACCACCGTCATCTTCTGGCACATCAATATACTTTTTACAATCCGGTGCAAGACTTATAGCGCTGTATATATCATTAAAAGTAAAATTTCCTGCATCTGCCAATTCCTGAACTGAGCATTTCTGACCGAAAGTCTCATACAATTCCTTTGCCTTGCCGAGGACTTTCATTATCATCGCCATTACCTTACGGTCAGACTCATACTCTGAATTTTCCGCGTTAACCAGTTCATCCATGGTATTCATTACAGTACGCATCACCATTTCGTCACAGTCGGATGGATCCTCTATACTTTCAAGCATTGATATAGCTGTAATGAGTGCAACATTGCCTTCACCTATAAGGTCTCCTGTCTCCACCCCCTGATTGCTGTACAGTCTGGCGGTATCCACCACAGTCCTTAAGTAGCTGTTTATCAGCTTCTCCCTTGCATAATTATCTCCGTTCAGCGCATTCATTATAAGTACACGCTTCATGGACTCATCAATCTCTTCGATTTTCTCCAAATCTTCCATGTACATCTTTATGGTACGGCTGTCCTTTTCGCTCAGGAATTCCTCATCCTTCAGCGGACTGCCTATACCGATATTATTATCCTTAAAATAATCCGTAAGAACCTTTTTCTGTACATCATTGATATCAGGAAACGCATCATCTATCTGATCCCTGGTTAACATTCCGCCCTGAATCATGGCTGTATCCTTAAGCTCTGTAATCTTTTCTATAAATTTTTCTTCTGCTGTCATTTTTCTAATAATCTGTTCCTTCACTGCTTTGCTACAGCTTTCGTCTTACTTTTTCTGCTATGCATTTCAGAAAAATACCGCCCTACTTGTCGTCTCTCTTAAAATGCTTATGTGTAAACAGGTGATCCTGACAGAATTCATAATTTCCTTCACATTTCGAGCAAAACCTGAACTCAAGATTCGGATACTCCTCTGCAGTCCGTCCGCAGATCGCACATTTATGCTTTGCCACCTGTCTTGCCTGGGCTGCCGCTGCGGTCCGTTTCTTAAAATCCTTCTGTCTTGCCCGCATCTTCGGCGTAATCCTGAAGTTCTTCCTCGTCATTATAAAGAAAACAACAAAATTAAGAAGCGAAGCCCCTATGACGAACAAACCTATAACTCCCATTCCGAAAGCCTCAAGCACAAGGATTATGGAATAGATTATTCCCAGGTACTTGACCTTTACGGGAATGATAAACATGATTAACACCTGCATGTCAGGATATGTTGCTGCATAGGCCAGAAATATTGACATATTCACATAATATGTAGAAAAAAGCAACGAATTTATCGCATAATACCAGGAGCCTCCCCTGAATGCCAGCGCATCACCTTTCATCCCCTGTAAATACGCATCAGTAAATGCTATTTTATCTGCTGAAAACAGCTCGCTGTAGCCAAACATGCAAAAAGCACCAATCACCGTAAAAACAAGTCCCATGAAAATATATACATTAAAATAAAATGATCCCCATGTCTGCTCTAATGTCCTGCTTATGGAAAAGTAAAAGAACAACATTATGGCAGTAAAAATGATATTGCCACTGTCAGGCGGGATCAAAACCCAGGAAAAAAGCCTCCATACCTGACCATGCAGTATGGCATAAGGGTTAAGTGACAGGAAATAAGCCACATCAGGATTAATAAGCTGCACTATATATCCAATAGCATATGTAGCCAGCATGTACATTGGAAGGTTCTTTATGGCATACTTTCCGACTTTTTTTTCTAGCTTATACAGAAAATTCATCCCTGGAGTCCTCTCGCCTGGCGATCCATATCCTCTACCACAATATCATATATTTCTCCAAGGCTCCTGCAGTACTCAAGTACCAGCCAGGGCTCATTTGTATGGAAATGAATCTTTATGGGATCACCGTCTCCGCCTACGGCTAAAAGGCAGTCCCCTTTAAAATGTTCCGTGATATATTCGTTAACCTCATCCTCATCAAGGTCGTCTCCATCTATGAGCAACTGTGTGTCGTATCTGTATTCAATAGGATCCATTTTTAACTCCTTTTTTAACTTTTTTTCCATTCATGAAGATCCGGCCTTCATGATCTGCTATTGTGCTGTCACCGCCGGCGCCACTGCGGCAGTTACAACATCCTTATCATACAGTGACTAATGATACCAGATTTTGTGAAAATCCTCAATCATCAATAAAAAAACCACTATAGATTGATACTTGAAATAAGCCCCCTCCACATTTATAATATTTTGATATGTGACTTTTTTTGTGGTGTGGGGGATTTACAAAACAAGCGTTTGATAGACAAAAATGCCGCAGACGGCAGAAAGAGGAATGGAATAATGACTAATTCCAGCATTACCACTGACGAGACTCTACGTCTCGGTATAGATATAGGATCAACAACCGTAAAGGTTGCATTGATAGATTCAGAGAATAACATTCTTTTTTCTGATTATGAAAGGCACTTCGCCGACATAAGCAAGACTCTTCAGAGTCTGACGGAAAAAGCAATGGAAAAGACCGGTGACAGGACAGTTTTTCCCGTGATAACCGGTTCCGGCGGACTCACTCTTGCTACACATCTGAATATCCCTTTTGTACAGGAAGTAATAGCGGTCAGCACTTCCCTTGAGACTTTTGCCCCTAAAACTGACGTGGCAATCGAGCTCGGCGGAGAAGATGCCAAGATAATATATTTTGAAAACGGCAATGTTGAGCAGAGAATGAACGGAATATGTGCCGGCGGTACAGGTTCTTTCATAGACCAG
>CAMOJK010000040.1 GCA_946616835.1 uncultured Lachnospiraceae bacterium | reverse complement strand
AGCCCACTTGTTGCAGTCAAATCCCATTACGATAACATCGCCGCCAACACCGTGAGTGATACCTGCTTCGTCAAGCGCTGCTACAGCACCCTTAGCCATACCGTCGTTCTCAGCGTAGATTACATTGAAAGACTCACCGCTGTTGATAACTGACTCAACAATCTTCTTAGCTTCTGCTTCATCCCATGTAGCTGTCTGCTGAACAACCTTGTTCATCTTGCCGGATGCAAACTGCTCATCAAGAGCACCGGTACGTCCGATCTGAGCATCAGAACCCATAGCACCCTGAATATGGATTACATTGTACTCGTCAAGATTCTGGTCAAGGAGCCACTGAACTGCTGTATCACCTTCAGCTGCCATGTCGGAAACTACTGCTGCCTCATAGAGACTTTCGTCAACATCGATCATACGGTCGAAGAGATAAACCTTGATGCCGGCTTCCTGTGCTTTCTTTAAGACTTCGTCCCAGCCTGTGGTCTCTGCTGCGGAGATGAGAAGGTAATCAACGCCTTCTGTTATGAAGCCCTGAGCTGCCTGAAGCTGCTCATCGTTCTTTAAACTGTAGGATGTCTTTAACTCATATCCGTTAGCCTCTGAGAAAACTGCTTCCATATCCTTTACATTTGCTTCACGGTATCCGGACTCTGAAGGCGGGTTGTTAACTACGCCGACTTTTATAAGCTCACCGGATGCAGCTGCGGGTGCCTCTGTGGTCTCCCCTGTATCACCGGTCTGTGCTCCTGTGTCCCCTGTGCTTCCTGTATCAGGTGTTGTTGTACCGCCCCCTGAAGTACATCCTGTAAGCGCAAGACTCATTGCAAGTGTACCTGCCATGATCATACTGACTAATCTTTTTCTCATCTTTGTATCCTCCTTGTTTTGTAATAGCCACCAGCGGCTATCTGTAAGTAGGATATCGTATCTTTTATGGGAGGTAAATCGAGATTGATTTTGACTTGGTTGAAAATAATACCGAATTAAAACCCCTTCCGGGCAAACAGTTAAATATTATCCTGAAACGGTTAATTTTGATACTGTGCCCGGTATTCAGAGGGTGTCATTCCGATATTTTTCTTAAAAATATAACTGAAATAATGTGAATCGTTGTATCCGGTTTCCTGTGCAATCTGTGAATTTTTGTAATTAGTTGTCTTAAGCAGTTCCTTTGCCCTGTTTAAGCGAAGCTGTATCAGATACTCCGTAAAAGTCTGACCGGTGTACTGTGAAAAAACTGCAGAAAACCTGCTCTTGCTCATATTTACAGCCTTCGCCACATCCGGAAGCATCAGATTCGGATCCGCAAAATGCTGGGACATATAGAGTCTGGCATCATTTATAACGGAGGGCATATCCTCGTTGACATCCCCCATTTCCCGGGTACCGAGTATCAACGCTCCTTCATCCTTTCTTTCTACCAGGAGATGACGGATATGTCTTGCCGCCTTGAAGCTCTGGATTATCTGCTCCGGTGCTTCCACGATATCACCTATGCCTATGCGTATCTCGCTGCATCCCGCACGCTCCAGCTCCTGAACAAGGGATGAAGCAAGTGAGTAGGCTTTTTCTTCCGTATCTTCAAGGGAATCCCCCAGGACAAGCAGCCTTGTACCGGCTCTTCCGGGAGAAGGATGCACCATTCCGTTATTTGATTCAGCCAGTATGATCACCGCATCCTGACCTGTAGCCGTAGGTTCAAAAGCCGCATCGATAACGGTATAAAAAGGTGCAGGTACATGACACCCCATGGAGGCAAGCTGCTTTAATACATTTTCCGCATCCTCCGGTGCAGCTTCGTCAGAAAAAAGCGAGCCTATGAGTTTTTCCTTGAGGAATTTTCCGTCATTGCCCATACGCGCCCTGAGGCTTGATGCGTGTTCAAGTGACTTTCTCTCTTCTTTTATCTGACTGCCGATCTTATCCAATGCTTCCTTCAGATCATTAGAGCTGATAGGCTTTAAGAGATATTCCCTCACTCCCAGCTGTATACATTGGCGGGCATATTCAAACTCATCATAGCCGCTTAAAACTATGATCCCTATCCAGGGCATCTGAACACGAAGGACCTTACATAATTCCAGCCCATCCATAAAAGGCATTTTGATATCTGTTATAACAATATCCGGATTGGTATCCCTGATCATCGGAAGAGCCATTTCACCGTCCGGTGCCTCACCCACCAATTCATAGGGTGTCTCATCCCAGGGAAAGGACTCTCTGATCCCCTCTCTAATAACTATCTCGTCATCAACCAGAAATACTTTCATCTTCAAAAATCTCCTCTTTTGTCCTGCAGGGAACCCTGAAACTCACTTCCGTCCCTTCAGGTCCGCTTCGTACCATAAGCCCCTCGGGCTCATTATAATACAGCCTGATACGCATGTTGACATTTACCAGTCCAAAGCCGCCACCGCCTTCGCTGATCTTTGGCTGTTCCTTTTTCATTCTAAGATTTAAATCTTCAACCTGCTCAGGCGTCATTCCACAGCCTGTATCCTTAACGCTGAATAAAAGATATCCGCTTTCCTCTCTTGCAGTGACCTTTATCACACCTCCGCCGCGCTTTATCTTTATACCATGATAGAGCGCATTTTCCACAAGAGGCTGGAGAAGAAGCTTCAGGATATAGTACTTCCCGATTTCCTCAGGAATGTCTATCTCATATTTCATAATATCACGATATCTGGTCTGCTGTATCTTAAGATAGCCTTCGATATGTTTTCTTTCCTGACTAACCGGGATCCAGTCAGCACCGGAAGAAAGGCTGATCCTAAAAAAGTCGCTTAAGGAACTCGTCAGGCTGATAACCTCTTCCATCTCGCCGCCTTCTGCCTTCCATACTATGGCATCAAGAGTATTGTACAGGAAATGGGGATTGATCTGTGCCTGCAGGGTACGGAGTTCTGCTTTTCTGAGTCTTTTGGCGTCATGGTCACTTTTTTCCATCATGTTTTCCAGCTGGTCAGCCATATTGTTTACCTGCTTTGTCAGGTTCCTGAGTTCCGTAACCTCCGTATCAGTGATCCTGGCATCCAGGGCTCCGTTTGCCAATGCCCCGGTTACATCCTCCAGCTTTTCGATAGGCTTTCTTACCATAACAGCCGTGGCTCTCATGGATACATTCCTGCCCCATATGGCAATGAGAACTATCAGTATCTCAACAATTGCCGTAATGATTATGATCAGGTGAAGCGTCGTGCTCATCTTTGCAGTGGAAGTGATTTCCAGCTCAATGTAGTCGTTTAACATACTGTCCACCAGTGCCGACACATTCCTGACTTCCGCAAGGACTGCTTCATTTTCCACAACAGGAACCTCATCATTTACATTATCCCGGATCTGGTCAACATAGTTTTCCAGCGTCTCCATTGTACGACCGGCCACAACAAGTGAAAGCCTGTTTTCTTCCTTTGCCTGCAGGGTAACCTCATTGATCCGGTTCTCGACCTCATGAATGACAATATAAATATCACTTCCCGGCAGGGTATCCCGGCCGCTGACTATATTCCAGGCTTTCTCGGGGATTTCCTCTGCAACGACAGCCTTAAGCTCTGTTATCTCTCCCATCCTGCGTATGGCACTGTGATATTCCCAGCCATAAAAAAGCATGAGGACAAGACTTATTATAATGGGAAAAACAAGCAGAAGCACAAGCCTGTGCGTCAGGCTGTTGATAGCCCCCAAAATGCTCTTTTCTTTTGTTATCCTCTCCATTCCCTGTCCTCTAATATCCTCTGGGGCCTATAGTCGAAAGATCCTGTTCATCCGAAAAGATCTGCTCCTCGGGATGTATCACATCATCCACCTCTTCACCGTTTTTAAGTTTAATGGCAGTTTCCATCACTTTCCTGCCAAGCTTCGGCGTACATTCCACGACACAATTTATCTTACCATCTTTAAGTACATCGATGGCATCCTGTCCGCCATCTATCGATATGATGATGATGTCCTTTCCGGGAACAAAGCCTGCCTCCTCTATCTCGGGAAGCGCCCCAAGTGTCATTTCGTCATTGTGACTGTATACAACATCTATATCGTCTCCATACTTCTCAAGAAGAGTTCTCATACACTCAGCACCCCGGCTTTTTATGAAATCACCGTCTATGCTCTCCAGAATATTCATCCTCTCATCGGATGCTATCGTATCTGCAAATCCCGCCTGTCTCTGCTCCATGGGAGTAGAATTGTCGGTACCGGTTATCTCCACTATATTGACCTGCTCCAGTCCAAGTGTATCAGCCTTTCTTATCAGGTACTCCCCGGCCATTACACCTTCCTCATAAAAATCCGCTCCTATCAGACAGGCAGTAAGTTCTTTATCCTTACTGCAGATATCTCTGTCCACAAGGATCACAGGGATGCCGGCGTTCTTGGCCTCAGTCAGAACATTTTCCCATCCTTCTTCTACAATCGGTGAAAATGCAATGACATCAACCTTGTATGCGATAAAGCGCCTTATGGCCGCTATCTGGTTTTCCTGCTTCTGGTTTGCATTTTCAAACATTAAGCTCACACCAAAGAGTTCAGCCTGTTCTTCTATATCCTTTGTATTACCCGCTCTCCAGGCGCTTTCAGAGCCAATCTGGGAAAATCCGAGAAGAAGTGCCGGATCACTTTGTGCACTGTCATTTTTCTGACAGGCAAAAGAAAAAAAAGCAAGCAGAAGATTGCTCACCATTACCATTATCAACCATTTTCTTTTTCCCATTGTGATCCCCCGAATTTTTCTATTGTCATCTGCAACTTGTGACATTGTAGCATTTTTTCAACATCATAGTAAAGCCACAGTCTCACACCAATAGCTCACCTGACAATAAGGAAAATCAATTAAGAATGTTGTATGTGAACACTAGTAACACCGTAACCGTGACCATGGACACCGCCGTGGTTACTACGATTGCAGAGGACAGCGTGGTGGTATCTTCCCCCATCTTTTCAGCCTGTATGAGAGGCAGATTTCCGACAGGCATTGCTGACAAAAGACACATGGCCAATGTCGCCGTACTGTCAAACTTTAAGAAACGCATAAGCAGTACAACGGCGACGGGAAATATCACCATGCGTATCAGAATAAAAAACCATATACGGATGTTCCGCATACATTTGCCCAGATTCGAACGGGCTATGGATACTCCCAGAAGGACCATAGACAGAAACACCGTGGCATTTCCCACATAGGACACCGTATTTGCTATGATCGGCGGAAGTTTGATGTTGTACCAGAAAACTATTATGCTGAGGACGGCCATTATGGTACCGATATTCAGCACATTCCGGATCGAAGTTCTGATATTTTCTGTACCATTTTCTGCACCACTTTTTTTTCCGCTTCTTAAGACAGCCAGACCATGGGTATAAAAAAGAAGACTGTAAAAAACATTGACCACAATTATATATATCAGTGCATTCGGAGGAAGCGCCGCCTTCGCAACCGGGATCCCCAGAAAACCGATATTGGTATAAACAGTCATCAGGTGATAGAAACGCCTTTTTTCCGGATCGATCCTTAAAATACGCGGCATTATAAATGCCAGCAAAACCAATACAAAAAACAATACGGCACCAAGGATCACCGCCAGAATCAAATCGCGGTGCCCTGCCGTAATATCTCCGCTAAGTATTGATGACATGATGAGTGCGGGATTACAGACATCTACGACAATCGCAGAAATCTTCCTGGAAGTTACTGAATCCACTACACCTTTTTTCTGCAGTCCGATACCGATAGCCACCAGAATGCAGATCATGCCCATCTGTTGCAGAATTACAAAAAAGCCCACCCTATTTCTCCGTCACTTAAATTATGCCAAAGCTTCTTTTATAGCCTTGGAAAGCTGGTCTGCACAGGATGTTCCTTTATTGCCACACAGATTTCCTGCAAGGATATCTGAAATATCTTCCGCATCAGCGCCTTCCACAAGTCTGCCGATAGCTTTCAGGTTGCCGTTGCAGCCTCCGGTAAAACGGACATTGTGAAGCTTTCCGTCCTCCATATCAAATTCGATCTTTGTAGAACATACTCCTCTGGGAATATATGTATGACTTGTCATTTTTATCTCCTTCCGCCTCTTACAGGCACTCTTAATGCAAATGTTTGGAACCTGTCGGTTCTGTTAATATATTGTTCTCAGAATATCCGGACTAATGCGATGATCCAATATACCGGTTAAAGCTTATGCATCCGGCTGTCTGCTGCTCCAAAGGTCAATGCTGCAGCACCCCATTCCCCCGTTTTCATTTCCGTCACCGTCTCTTTTTTCTTCCGGCAGCACATCCCAGCGGTATTTGCCAAATATTCCCGGAACAGCCAATACCTCAGCCACATATTCGGATTTTAATATATAATCCTCGGTTCGTGTAACTTTTCTTACCGGGATTCTCTGGCCGCTTACCATATCAACCAGCGCACTTACTCTCTGTCCTGTATGAAGCACTACCCTGTCGGTATGTATATCATCCCGGACATAATGATACAGTATCACACTTCCGTCATCATATGTAAACATTGAAATGTTGCGTCCGCTCACAAACTCACCGCCTGTAAGTACCCGTCTTACAACATCCAGAGCGCCAGTCGGCATACGATACAGGTCACTCGCATTATCCGGTACAGCCATAATATAGAGTCTTCCCTTTCCGTATGTACTCCGCAGGAATATGGATGTGTTTAGCTCACCGTTGCCTCCGTTTAAAAACGACCAGGAAGCGTTGTTTCCATGCACTATCTCCGGGAAAAGCACCGGCTCCCTATGCTCATAGTAACCGGAAGGATCGTTTATCACATGATAGCGGGTAACAGCATAATGATTGCCGGACAGCCTCGCTTCGGTGATCCCGGCTTCACGCAGCTTATCACCTGTCGCTTTAAGGAATCCGGTTGTGATGACTGCATCACCCCCATTCCTTACAAATCGTTCAAGCTTTTCCACTATATCCTCATCCGCAGCAGAACTCTCCGTAAAGAATATCCTCTTTGCCCCTTCCGGAAAATAAGGCGTAGGTTCCATAGGGATCCCCAGCATGCCAAAACGCATCTCCAAATGGTTTTCGCCATTTGAAGCATATGGGATATATACAGGCACGCCCACAGGCTTTGCATCACCGTCCAGTAATCTGTCTATCTTCTTAAGCTGCACACCCATGGGTGCAACCAGATGTGAATCTATCAGATCCTGCCACATGAAATGCGTAAGCTCCCCGGCTCCCGCAAATGCAGTCAGATAAGCCTGCTCAAGGTAACGGTCAACCGACCAGCACTGGTATGTGTCAAACCAGCCGCCCCCGTTTTTCCCCGGCCATGCATTGTCCATATAGCGGAAAAGACTGTAGCTTAAATAAGGCGGTAAATGCTGGTCGGTATATGTCTCACTCCTGGTCTCCGTTCCCGTATATGTACCGTCAAAGACCGTATGCTCAGCCTCCGGCACATAGCCGGTAAAGTGGTACGACTCGCGCCAGTTCGGATACTTTATTACCGCACGGACTTTCGGATTCACTGCCTTCATGGGTTTTACCACAAGATTCTCCGACACATCCATCATCAGCTCACGCCTAAAGTCTGCCCAGCTTCTGTCACCCTTTGCCCGGATACATCTTTCACAGGTACAGTTGGTAAAATAGAAATCATCTAAAATTACTTCGTCAAAAATCTTCGCGGTAAACTCACAGATTTCCTTAAGTTTTTCCCGCATGGCCGGATCGCTGTAGCAAAACACCCCAAAGAGCCTTTGCTTACCGGACTCTGCCCCCTCGAAATCATCTATAACCGTAGTAATGCCTCCGGATACCTCAACTCCCTTTCCTTCAAAGAATTCTTTTATCCACCGAAGCTGCTTTTCATCCACATCGCAGTTTTCCCTGTGGGTTTCCAGATAGACCTTATCCAATCCGATATACTTTTCAATAAAATCATAATCGGAGGCTAATTTTTCTTCCGTAAAAGACTCGGCGATCTGCGCCGGAATATATACTACCGCCTTGAAATTCTTATAATGTCTGCCCATACCTTCTGCCGCCTTCCAAACTCATAGCCGTTCTGCTTAATCTTCCACTCACTGTTTTTTAATCTACACACACCGTTGCACCAACTGACTAACATATGAAAGCACCTGTTCCGCTTTCCACGGATCACATGTGAAAGCTATCCATAACTGTAATAACTGTATAATTGTAATAATTATAACTTTCGTTCGCAACCGGATTTTGTCTTTCACATATGTCACATATGTTTTTTTTACAGAACTCTTGGATAAACGGAATCCCCACCCTGAATGATCACCGGCCGTATGTTATAAAAAAAGTGGACGATAGCCCTTGAATCATAGTATGATTTAAATCGACTGAAAAAGGTACACCCCCGCAGATCAGTATGCGTCACAGCAAATTCACCCTGTATTGTGTAATTCTGTCTGATAGGAGGCGAAAGGAGAATAAAATGGCAGCATTTTTTGGCGCTGATGAAATATGGAATATACAGTCTCCCGAAGGCGACAAGGAACCGGTAATACTGGTAGGCGTATATAATACCGAAGGCGTGGAGTATGCTTCGGAAAAAGATTTTTACCATTCACTGGATGAGCTGGCCGAACTGACAAAGGCCTGCAATATGACTCCCGTCTATACCATTACGCAACAGCTTCCCCAGGTAGATAAAGCCCTTTATGTCAGGTCGGGAAAGGCAGAAGAAATTGCATTCTATGCAGAGGATATGGAGGCCGAAAGGATCATTTTTAATGATACCCTCTCCCCTTCACAGATAAGAAACCTGCAGAAAGTGATAAAAAAACCGGTAACCGACCGTACACGACTGATACTTGACATATTTGAACGGCGTGCCGGCTCAAGGGAAGCGAAGCTCCAGGTAGAATTAGCAAAACTCAGCTACTTGAAACCTCGCCTCATAGGCATGTGGGAAACCCAGAACCGTCAGGGCGGTGCCTCCGGCGCCCTTTCCAGCAAAGGTGAAGGCGAAAAGCAGCTTGAGATCGACAGGCGTACCATCGACAGCCGTCTTGCAGAACTAAGGCGCGAGATAAAGGAGATCAGCAAGGAAAGGAAAACCCAGCGAAAAAAGAGACAGAATTCCGGGATTCCGCTGGTAGCACTTATCGGCTATACCAATGCCGGTAAATCCACCATAATGAACTCCCTGATAGATGGATTCAAAAACGATACAGCAAGATCGGATAAGAAGGTATTCGAGGCCGATATGGTATTCGCAACACTTGATACCACCGTAAGAAAGATACGCATTGAAAAGGGAAAAGAATTTCTTTTATCCGATACCGTAGGTTTCATAAGACACCTCCCCACATCCTTAGTGGAAGCTTTTAAATCAACACTGGAAGAAGTGACGGAGGCAGACCTGCTCCTGCAGGTTGTGGATGCTTCCGATGAATATGCCCACGACCACATAGAAGTCACAAAGAGTATAATAAATGAGCTGGGCGCAGGTGGCATCCCCATGATCACCGTATTTAACAAAGCTGACAAATGCGAACCACCCATAAATTATCCGAGACGGGGATTAAAAGAAGCCACAGTAGACGGCGATGTAAACGAGAACATCTACATTTCCGCAAAAGAGCCGGAATCAATCGCTTTTCTTACTTCCATTGTGGCAGAGAAACTGGATACCGGAAATGTCAGTATGGAGCTTATGATTCCCTACAGCAAAGGAAATGTGCATGCATATATCATGGATAATGCGGAAGTATCCGGACTGGACTATCTTGATGAGGGCATCTTCATGCAGATCCGCTGCAAAGAATCCGTTGCCGGCAGGATCACCAAGATGCTTGAGGAGTAATTTACACATCACCTACTGCATGAATTATCTCAGGCAGGAGCTGTTTCTTACGGCTCATTACATGCGGCATGTCATATACATTCTTATCAACAGCCTCGTAAGGCAGGCTTCTGTTGCATCTGTGCTCTGTGCAGAAAAGGGCACTGTGCTCGTGTATGACATCCGTCACCATAAGTACCGCCCAGTTAAGCCCTTGCGCTACCCGTACCTTTTCAAGGGCCTCCGCATAATCATTCTTATAATCCTCAATGTCCTTGAGCGTCGTAACTTCGCACTGGCCTATACCTATACGCAATCCGTTTTCGGTATATGTCTTGAAATCCGACAATATTGCTGTCTCAGGATCACGTTCCTTCAATCCCTCAACCCGTGAGAACATCGACAGGCCATACTCCTCAAGGTTCACCTTACACATGGACGCAAGTACATGAGCCGCCACAACATCATCACCGGTAGTAGTGGGGCTCTTTAATATAAGTGTATCGGAGATCAGTCCCGTCAGGAGCACCTTGGCAGTCACCGGATCCGGAGTACGGTTATTCCTTATGTACTGCTGATAAACTATGGTACAGGTACTTCCCAAAGGTTCTGCACAGATAAATATCGGCTGCTCCGTCTTGATCGCATCAAGTCTGTGGTGGTCTATTATCCCGACTATATTTGCGGTTTCTATTCCGCGTATGCTCTGCCTGGATTCATTATGGTCCACCAGTATCACATTTTTCCTGGGGACATTTAAGAAGCACCTTCTGGTAACATAGCCTGCATATCCGTTTTCATCATATACCGGAAGCCCCCGCTTTCCGGAATTCTGTAAAAGCTTCTTCGCTTCATCAAAAAGCTCATCCGCATCTATGGCGTCACCCTGAGGAGTCATGATCTCACGCACCTTCGGTATCGAAGTGATCTTATTATCCCGGGAAAGCTCACGCATGGTCCAGTTGGTAATGTCATCCACGGTAAGCAGACCGTAAAAATCATCATTTTCGTATACCGGTATGGCACTGGGGGTATCCACACCATATACGGCTGCAACGGAAGTCAGTGGATCGGCTGCATTTATCTTATGACCGCTCTTAAGCATCACATCCCTGACCTTCGGATACACATCACGCATGTATACAGGAATGTCCGTATCAAGCTGATCAAGTATGCTTCTGGTGCTGTCAGAAAGATGACCGCATCTGACCGGAATATATGTATTCTCGGGATCCTGCAATGTCATAAGCTTTGCATATCCATATGCGCTGCACACGCTGTCAAGATCCGGATTCTTATGCCCTGTAATATAAACTGTTCCCATAATTCCCTTTCTTCCGTTGTTATCAGTTCAGCCAACACTTTGTTACGATTATCCAGATATTCAATGTATGATGCCCGCAATCTTCCAAGCCTGCCGGAAATTTCACTCGACAGGAGTTAGAAAATTTTATCTCACACCTTCAATGTAAAATCACTTCTATCCAGTGAGAAATTCACATTGTAATAGGGATCACCTTTTTCAAGAAGAGTCTTCCACTTGGTCCTGAAATGCTCCGCCTCTTCATCATAGCGTTTTGCTTTTTCAGGATCAGGCTTTTCTACATCCGAGCCTCTTGATGCAGACTCGAAATGATAAAGTTCACAGAAAGGCGTCCAGATATTCACATATCCCTTTTCAAGAAGCCTTAAGCAGAAATCAACATCATTGAGTGCTACCGCAAAGCTTTCATCCAGTCCCCCCAGCTCATCATATTTCTTTTTGCTGACCATAAGACAGGCCCCTGTCACAGCTGAAAAATTCTGCGCATAGCAGAGACGCCCCATATAGCCTAAGTTTGTATCTGCGCATCGGTAATGCACATGTCCCGCAGTCCTGTGCGCACCGAGTCCTATGACCACCCCTGCATGCTGTATGGTATGGTCGGGATAGTAGAGCTTGGCTCCCACCGCGCCCACATCTTCACGCTGCGCATACATAAGAAGCTCTTCCAGCCAGTTGACTGTTATGACTTCCATGTCATTATTTAAAAGCAGTATAAATTCCCCTGTGGCAAACTGCGCACCGTAGTTACATATCTTTGAGAAATTAAAATCACCGCTGTACCGCACATACCTTACCTTGTCCGATGCAGCACAGACCTCATCATAATAAGCAAATGTCGCCTGATCGGTAGAATTATTTTCCACTATTATGATCTCATAATTTTCATAAGTGGATTTATTCAGTATTGAATCAAGCAGCCGCTTTAAGTCGGATACATGATCCTTATTCGGTATAACTATGGATACTTTCGGTATAGACTTTATCTCATACTTTATCCTGAATATAGTTTCGAAAGCCTTGGTACTGGTGATCTCGAAATTCTTATATCCGTTTCGTGTCAGGTGATCGGCAACGGCACCCTTGGCAGCGTCTATGGCATAGCTCTTTGCATTTATGTCAGATGCAACAGAACCTGCGTGAGAGCGCCAGTAATAAAGTATCTTAGGCACATGTACCACTTTATTTGCCCGTGATGTAAGCCTCAATATCATATCGTGATCCTGGCTTCCGTCAAACTGAGTCCGGAAAAGCTCAGTCCCGTCAAGCAGAGTCCGCTTGAACACGCTAAAGTGACAGATGTAGTTATTGGCCCTTAAATTATCCGGTGCAAAATCCGGCTTAAAGTGAAGAGTCAGCATATGGTCTATGGTCTTGTTGCCCTTAAAAGTAGTCTCGTCACAATAGATATAATCCGCATGCTCCTCGCATATGCGTTTCATATACTCATAAAGAACCGAGGGATGCAGCACATCATCATGATCGAAAAGCCCGATGTAGCTTCCCGTGGCCATCTTAAGGCACTCGTTCGTATTGCCGGATATGCCCTCATTTTTCTCAAGCTTTTTATATATTATCCTTTTATCTTCCTTTGCATATTCCCTGCAGATATCACCTACAAATGAATGTGCATCATCAGAACCGTCTGCTAAACACAGCTCCCACCCGCCGTAAGTCTGAGCCTTCACAGAGTCTATCATCTCACGCAGGAAATTCTGGGGCGTATTGTATAAAGGCACCAGTATGCTTATCTTTATCCCTTCAGGAAAAACAGTTTCCTCCTGACGCTTTCTCTCCTCCGCATCAGGGAAGCTTGCCGTACCGTATTGAAGCCTTGCCTTCTTTTCGATGGACTTGGAAGATAGTTTCCTTGCTATGCCCCTTATGGAACCGTATCTTGCCACGCGTTCCTTTGTTCTCTGGAGAAAATGATAAAAACTTCTTGCCGGGCCGGAGAGTTTCCATATTCCGGTGGATTTAATCTCTGCCAGCCGCTTTCCTGCCGCCTCTGCCGCTGCCCGCTCCTGCTCTATCCTTATCTTTAATTTTTCAGTACGCTGTTTTTCATTAATATACAGGGCGATATTACTATCAGAAGATGCATTATCTCCAGCTGTTTCCTTATCGGAATTAATCCCACTTATTGCATCATAATATACATTGCTGCTGTCATTAAACTTAAGAAGGGCTGCACTTCCGCAGGAAATACATTTTGCTCCGCCCTGCACAGAGGCATTGTATATCGCAGCATAAAGGTCACCTGCATCTGCTGTTTCTTCCGGCAGTTCGAGAGCATCTAAAAGCTCCCTCTTAACTAACAGACACGCGGCGGATCTGACCTCTTCTTCCGACGCCTCACAGTTTCCTTCAGCCTTAAGGCAGAAATCCTCAGCCCAGGGTACAGCGGCCACCGCGGATACGCCATCAGCAAAAACAGCCAGCATATGATCCAGCCAGCATTCCTCTATAACGCTTACGCCGTCCGTTATGATAAGAATATACTCACTCTTTGTTACTTCTGCTCCGGCCCTGATACCATCCGAAAACAGCTTCTTATTCGCCACATTTACATGGTCAAATCTTATGCCGTTATTTTCTGTGTATGAAGCCAGCAGCCTTGTGATATTCTGCTTGTCGTCCGGACTCACACTGCCGTCGACTATCACAGGTTCTATCGCTTTATGTTTTGTTCTTAAAATGAGGTTTTCGATACAGACCTTAAGATACTCAGGCCTTCCACCGCTTAATATCATTACGGAAACAGTGGTGCCACTTTCAACTGACTCCCTCTCTGTTACAATACCACTGTCACAATCAATGGATGCACCGGTTGCTGCGCCTATAGTCTCTTTATTCACTGCACTGCTGCCGGATCCATCGTGGCGCTCTGCGCTTTCCACCGCAGGGGTGCTGTCAGATACAACCGTACCTTTCCCTCCGTATATCATCTTGAAGGGAAAGCGTCCCACTATCCTGTTTAACTTAAATTCATTTTCTCCCCTGATCCTTCCGGCTTCTGCCAGGTCAGAGGTTAAGTTCATATTCAGATTCTGCTGTTTTTCGCAGACAATTTTATACCAGTCATTCCAGGTGTAACTCATTTTTCTTATTCCCACAAATTATTATAGTCTTTAACATAAGGGAACTGCGCCGCGTAAAAGCCTCAGGCTGATATACAAGCCAATCAGCCTCCGAAGAGTCCCTTCTTCTTTTTCAGCTTATTCGCAAGCAGCTTAGCTATGTCATCCGATAAAAGCTCACGCTCATATACAAGTTGTATATGCATATCTCCCCGAGACCTAAACGCTTCCATACTGAAAGATATATTGGGATCACCGTTATCAAAAACAAAAACGTTGTCATCAACAGCAATGCCATTATTAGCGCTTATAAGTGAGCCCAACTCACTATGTTCCCGCTGCACGCCGGTAACCTTTATCATTCTCACCAGGCAAGGCTGCATAGCGGGATCAAATCTGAAAGCTTTAACATCTGCCCCTGCATCAAAACTCAGCATGAAAAGATTTTTTTCATCACCTTCCAATTCTTTTTCTACAGGGAAAATCGAATCGGCCTCGCTGTATCCTGCCCCCCTGTCAAAATATACCTGGCACAGTGCAGCGGGGATTTCTTTAATATCCTCCCCATATTTCTTCACATCATAAACATATTGTCCGAGACTAAAGCATATGTCACTTAATGAGGGCAGACCTCCGGAAACTTTTTTCTGGAATGCCGCCTCATTCGCTGCAAGCTCAGCTTCCTTTTCGGAAGCAAAACCGAACCTCTGCAAAGCCGCTTTATAAAACTCCTCCGTTGCAGACCTGTCCTCAAGATACCAGCAGTAGAGTGCCCTGAAGAGTATCATTTTGACAGATATTCTTTCAGTAGTTATCCACTCATAATCAATGATATTCCAGATGTCCCTGTCTTCACCGGTAATGATCACATTTGAAAAGGCCATGTCCAGGTTGGAGATTTCGGCATTCCTGCCGGCATCCAGCCTGTGGGTGAACTCATCCAGCAGTTTAAAGAATCCTTCCTTATCCCCCCTGCGCCTGCATTCATGAAGCAGATAGTTTAATGATACACCTTTTAAATAATCGAACTCAGCTGATGCACGGTCATATTTTTTATAGACCACAGCATGATTGATCTCAAAACTTCCCTTATATATCTCTGACAGTTTTTTATCCGTGTCGGCAAGCTTTCTGACATGTTCCTGGGCCGCATCCGTCAATGCACGCTTAACTACAACCCTTCCCGCTATCTTTGAATCATCCTTTACCATCTCCGTAACGATACTGTACTCAGGTGCACGGTCGTTGGAATACTTGGCATACTCCACATCCACTCCCTTACCCAGGATCAACAGGAATGAATTGGAGAAATCAGGGAAATACCCGTCACGCACCATGCTGTCGTATACTCTGGTCTCGTCAAAAAGCAGCATCCTGGATCTGTCAAAATTCCTGTTGTTTTCATGAAGCATTCCTTCAGACGGAAGGAACATGTCCGAGAAGATCTGGGTTGCAAATTTATAATCCGGATAAGGATAGTAAAATGAATATTCTGAAATTGAATTCTTTTTTAATCTCTCTTCAAGGGAACGCTTTGAAAAGGTCCTTACCACGCCCCCCTTCGGATAATCTTCAAGGCCGTCAAAGTATGTACCAAGGTGGTCTTCCCGGCAGCCCGCGAAATACTTAAGACCCATGCGGTTTTCTATGGCGATCACTATGCGTCCCTCAGGTGCAAGGTGTTTCTTAAGTATCCTTAAGAATTCGTCATAGGGATCCTCGGCATGGATGTATGCCTGACTGTACTCATACACACCGATCAGAAAGATATAGTCATAGTCCTCCGGAAGGTCCGGCTCTATATCTTCAAAATTGCCTACAAAAATCTCCACATTTTCCGCATCACGGTTCCGCCAGGCATTGATGCTGCTGCGCTTCTTTGAAAGCTCCACGCAGGATACCGAGCCTGCCTTCTCTGACAGCATACCCGTAATGGCGCCGCACCCGCTGCCAACCTCTAAAACCTTTGCATCTTTTTCAATGGGAATCCACTCAATAATATTCTGTCTCTTTTCAGAAAAATGATAGAAGACCTCCCAACTGTTCTCCCTTGCAATGATCTCAGGATACTCTGATGCTTCATGGTCGCGGGCAATTTCCAAGAGCCTGTCCTCTATCACGCCGTCACAGTAAAAATCCTCGCCGGGATATTTTTCAAGATTTAGTTTTACTCTACCAATGTATTCTTCTTTCACTTTTAAAAATCCTTTATTCCACTTTCACCTCAGAGCCGGGATCAAAATATCCTACGGTATTTTTATCCGAGATTACTTCCATTGCTATGGCATCGTAAAGCCTGTGGTAAACAGTGAAGTTCTCATTTTCAAAACCTGTCACCCCAAAGGAAACCAGATAGTTTCCACCCTGCAGCATCATTTTCTGCCTGAAGGTTATGGTCTTTTTTTCTCCGGCCTTAACAGATGAAAGGAAAGCCTTTTCGTACATGGTATTGGTACCGGTTATGTCCGTTCCTTTTACATCTTTGATCGTAAATGCGAATATCGGTGCCGGACAATCCTGTAAGAAAGTCACATTCATATGAATAGTGTAATATGTTTCTTTTACTACGGCATTTACTTTCCTGTCATTTTCGTCTGTAAGGTAGACATCCGTTATCGTTGCTTTGCCGCTTCCGTACTCAAGGGTATCCTTTTCCAAATTTGAAGGACCGGTCTTTACGCTGCTGTCATTCTTTGACAAGTCACTGTCGGAATTACCTGCACCGGAAACTATATTCTTACCAGATACCTCATTGCCTTCACCGGAATCGTTCGGCATGTTAGTCTTACTGTCAGCCGAAGTGCTGTCTACGCCTGAAGCATCTGCACTATCAGCTTTCTCCTTGTTTGAGCCTCCTGTACTTTCAGCTTTTCCCCCGGCATTCTTCACCGTATCTTCCATCACCGATTCTTCAGCCTTGTACTGGCCCACCAGTACCTGTTTGTAGATATCGATAACTTTCTTTGAGCTGCCTTCCGCAAGCTTTATGCCTTTATCGAGCAGTACCACTCTGTCGCAGTACTTACTTATGCTGGACATATCGTGTGAAACAAAGAGTATGGTCTTACCTTGTTCCTTGAATTCCTCAAATTTGTGATAACATTTTGCCTGGAAGAATACATCACCTACAGACAACGCCTCATCCACTATGAGGATCTCCGGATCGATATTTATGGAGAGCGCGAATGCCAGACGCACGAACATACCTGAGGAATAGGTCTTTACCGGCTGATACACATAGTCACCTATATCAGCAAATTCAAGTATGGAATCCAGCTTTTTATCTATCTCTTCCCTGGAAAATCCGATCATCATTCCGTTTAAATAAATATTCTCTATGCCGTTGTATTCGGGATTAAAGCCTGCACCCAGCTCCAGCAGAGCAGATATACGTCCGTTGATCTCCACTGTACCGGCTGTAGGTGTAAGCACTCCGGTGATGATCTTGAGTATGGTTGACTTACCGGAACCGTTTGTTCCGATTATGCCCACACACTCGCCGGTGCCCACGTCAAAGCTCACATCCTTCAGGGCATAATGATCCTTATGCCTTTTTTTCCCTATTGGAAGCAAAGCTTCCCTGAGCCTGTCAGAACGCCTGTCATACAACTTGTAGATTTTTTCTATATGAGATACTGATATCGCTTTTTCACTCTTCTTATTTTCTTCGCTCATATTAATATTTATTACAGCACATCCGCAAAGTGCACCTTTAATCTCTTAAATATAAATGCACCAATCACAAATGTCACTATGGTAAATCCCCAGAAATACATCGTTCCTGAAAGATCCTGCCAGAACCACGCAGTTCCTGCCACGGCATCCCTGTAGCCGTTTACAATATAGCACATGGGATTTAACTCCAGCACAAAGGTGAGCTTCTTATGACCTGCGACATTATTGATGTTCCAGAGTATAGGCGTAGCCCACATGCCTATCTGCAGCCCCACCTGTATCAGATGGCTTAAATCCCTGAAGAATACCACAACTGCCGAGGTGGCATATGATATTCCTAATACAAGTACGAACAGGCAGAAGCCATAATAAAAAATCTGCAGCGTATAAAGGCTCGGATACATACCGTAAACCGCTGCCACTGCCAGCATGACCACAATGAAAAATACGTGGACAAAAAGCGCCGCCGTAACTTTAATAAGAGGAAGTATGCTTATCTTAAATACAACCTGCTTCACGAGAAATACATACTCAAGCAGCGCATTAGTAGCCTGCTGCAGTGCTTCGGTAAAGAAAAACCAGGGCACGAGACCGGCAGTCAGATAAACTACGTAGGGAAGCTCTATTCCCTCTTTTACCAACTGCGCCTTCTGTCCGAAAAAGATATCAAAGACAAACCAATACATAAGAACCGTTACTACCGGCGGAACCAATGCCCAGGCAAACCCCAGATACGAACCGGCGTAACGCTTCTTGAAATCATTCCATGACAGTTTCCATATCAGAGCTCTGTTGTCTATAAGCTCCTTAAAGAGTGAGACAGGCTTCATTAATGCTCCTCTTTATACTTTGCAAAAGATTCCCATTTGGTGTCCTTATCGGAAAGATTGAGTTCCACTCCATCCTTAAAGGGCCACTCTATCCCTATATCGGGATCATTGTAAGGCAGTCCGCCCTCGTCATCAGGATGATAAAAATCGGTACACTTATAGCAGAACTCGGCATAATCCGAAAGCACCAGGAAACCGTGTGCAAAATTCTTCGGAATAAAGAACTGCTTTTTATTTTCCTCGGAAAGAAGAACGCCGAACCACTTCCCAAAAGTCTCTGAACCTTCTCTCAGATCCACAGCCACATCAAAGACCTCGCCCTTTATAACCCTGACCAGCTTATCCTGCGGAAAATTCTTCTGGAAGTGAAGTCCCCTCAGGACTCCCCCTTTTGATGCAGACTGGTTATCCTGCACAAAAGTGCAGTCAATTCCTGCCGCTGCGAAATCATTATAGTTATATGTCTCCATAAAGTATCCGCGCTTATCTCCGAACACCGTAGGAGTAATGACCTTAAGGCCCTCAATATTGCATGTTTCAACTGTAATCTTTCCCATTTTGTCCTCCTATATTCATTAGCTTCTGCTTACATTTCATCGTGGCCCTAAAACCGACTTCCCCGCAGATGACGTTGTGTGCATAATAAATTTTGGTAGCATGACAGACGTCATCGTTCAAACATCGCCTGCTCGTGCCTATCGTAGCATGAGCTGCGCCTGAACAGTTGCTGCATGGTCATCTGTTCCATACAAGATCCAGATCAACCCTCGTATTTATCCCGTCAATTGTTCCCGATGAGGTGTACTGCCAGAGTGCAAAATCACCGGTGTACAATGGTGTCTTCCTGTATTCCGCAAGCCAGTGGGTTATGTCATTTAACTCACTGTCGTTGAGTTTATTATAGTACCATGAGCGACAAGTATATATGCCTCCATGGTAACCAGCGTTGTCAACAGTCTGGCAGAATGCCCTGCAGACCGCAGTCCTGGTGGCATTGTCCAGGGAATCTGCCCGTCCGCCGCTGGACTCCACATCTATAAAGATAGGAAATTCTATCTTCTGTCCCTGAAGAAGGGAAACCGCCATGGACGCTTCCTCCACAGCCTCTACCTCATTTACGGCCTGTGAGAAGAAATAGAGACCTACATCTATTCCGGCCGCCTTTGCGCCCGCAAGGTTCTGCTCGAAGTAAGGATCCACCACCAGGCTTCCACTGGATGATCCTCTGTAACCGCAGCGGATGATGGCAAACTCAACACCAGATGCCGCCACCTTTTCCCAGGCTATATCTTTCTGCCACTTGGAAACATCTATACCGAATACGGCATCCGATCCTTCCCACCTGGTACGGACTTCTGTTTCATCCACATCCTCTATTTCATTCTGCTCTTCCGTATCTTCCACGGAAGCGTCTATCTCGCTTTCATCATGCATAAGTGAACGGATATCGTCTATCACTTCATACTCTATCTGATCCTTCACCGCCACACGCATGGGTTCATCCGGAATGACATAACCATCAACCGGCTGAAGTGTCACAAAATAATCTCCCGCCTTTATCTCAGGAACATATATCATCCCGTCCTGATCCAGATCCTTATACTCTCCCAGCCCCTCTATACTGACATAAAAAGACTGACCTGTCACCGGGTTTCCTCTGGAATCAGTAACAGTCAGTCTGATATCCTGCATCACACTGTATCCCTGCAGATACAGCCTCGGCACAGATTCCGTCTGTGACTGATCGGATCCCGATACCGGATCCGGATCAAAAAAGTTTTCATCCTTTAAAAAGTCCCTGTAACCGTCATCCTCTTCCACGGCTTCCTGTACACTTGCAGGCTGCCCTTCAGACGGCGATGCCGGCTTATTCGTGTACCACACCAGCGCAAAAGCAAAGAGCACGACACTCACTGCTGCCACTATGGCAAAGAACTTCACCTTAGAGTCCATTAGCAACCTCAGTCAGATATTTGCCATATGCGGTCTTCATCAGTGGCTCGGCAAGCTTTAACAGCTGTTCCCTTGTAATAAAGCCTCTCTTGAATGCGATTTCTTCTATGCAGGAAATATACAAGCCCTGCCTTTTCTGGAATGCTGCCACGAAATCTGCAGCATCAAGCAACGCATCATGATTTCCCGTATCCAGCCATGCGAATCCGCGTCCAAGCGGCTCTACCCGGAGGGTTCCCCGATTTAAATATTCATTATTGATGCTAGTTATCTCTATCTCACCTCTTGCGGAGGGCTTTACATTTCTGGCGATTTCTACAACATCATTATCATAGAAATACAATCCCGGAACAGCATAGTTGCTCTTGGGATTCTCCGGCTTTTCCTCAATTGAAACAGCCATTCCATTCTCGTCAAACTCTACCACACCGTATTCCCTGGGATCACGCACATAGTATCCGAATATGGTAGCACCCTTGTCCCTGGAAGCCACTTCTCTTAACAGCTTTGAAAAGCTCTGACCATAGAAAATATTATCTCCAAGTATCAGACATACACTGTCATCGCCTATGAAATCAGCACCGATGATAAAGGCATCGGCAAGTCCCCTTGGGGTTTCCTGTACTGCGTATTCAAAGCGCATCCCTAACTGTGAACCGTCTGATAAAAGTTCCTTAAATACAGGCAGGTCCCTGGGGGTAGAAATAATCATAACTTCCCTAATACCGGCGAGCATCAGGATAGAAAGAGGATAATATATCATTGGCTTATCATAAACAGGCATTATCTGCTTAGATACAGCCTTGGTTAACGGATAGAGTCTGGTGCCGGATCCACCGGCAAGAATTATTCCCTTCATCATTTACCTCCGTGTACGGTCATTTTATCAGTTATTGTGTTTTCGCGGCAGATAACGCCTGCAAGTAAGGCATTGTCTCTCACAAAAGCGGTCAGTTAAATATTCACACATTATACATAGTCTCATAGTACTTCATGTAATCACCGCTGGTGACATTCTTCATCCAGTCCTCGTGCTCAAAGTACCACTTTATCGTAAGCTTTATGCCATCCTTGAACATGGTCTCAGGCTCCCAGCCTATCTCCGATTTTATCTTGTCCGGAGCAATGGCATACCTTCTGTCATGTCCCTTACGGTCCTCAACATATGTAATGAGATCCTCTGAAACATTTGCCTTCCTGGGATCGGAATCAGTAAGCATTTCCCTTAAAGTCTCAAGTATTATCTTTATTATCTCTATATTCTGCTTTTCATTGTGTCCGCCTACATTGTAGGTCTCGAAAAGCTTTCCTTTTTCCTGAACCATATCGATAGCCTTGGCATGATCGCGTACATAGAGCCAGTCACGGACATTCTTTCCATCACCGTAAACAGGAAGCTTCTTACCCTGAAGCGCATTATTGATAATAAGAGGGATCAGCTTCTCCGGGAACTGGTATGGTCCGTAATTATTGGAGCAGTTTGTGATGTTTGCAGGGAAATGGTAAGTATCCATGTATGCCCTTACCAGCATATCGGATCCCGCCTTGCTTGCGGAATACGGTGAATGCGGTGAATAGGGAGTGGTCTCGTAGAAATAGCCATCCCCTTCTGGAAGTGAGCCATAAACCTCATCAGTTGAAACATGAAGAAATTTCTTGTCAGGCTTGTAATTTCCCAAAGGATCGGGACCATCCGGAAGTTCCCATGCTTCCTTGGCGCAGCCAAGCATCACACCTGTTCCGTATACATTGGTCTTGATAAAAAGCTCGGGGTCCTTGATGCTCCTGTCCACATGACTTTCTGCGGCAAAGTGTACCACCCTGTCTATATCATTTTCTGCAAATATCTTTGATACGGCTTCCTTATCTGTTATGTCTGCCTTTATAAAGGTATAATTAGGCCTGGACTCAATATCTTTCAGATTTTCCGGATTGCCGGCGTAGGTCAGGGCATCCAGATTGATGATACGGATATCATCACCGTATTTTTCAAACATGTAATGAATGTAATTTGATCCGATAAATCCGGCACCGCCTGTCACAAGATAAGTTTTCATCTGCTGCAAATCTCCTTCTTTTTAATATTCTAAATAACTGATGTTCATATCCACATTACCTTTTATTCCATCCACTGACCCCTTGGCCGTATGCTGCCAGAGATCATACTTTCCGCTGAAAGTAGGCTTAGATGCATATTGGGCAAGCCAGATCTTGTATCCACTCAGGGATCCAAAATTAACATTATTATTATACCATGCTTTTGATGCATATACACCGGGAGTATATCCACCGCTTCTTATGGTTTCGCAGAAAGCCCTGCAGACTGCCGTCCGCTGCTCTGCACTTATGCCATCAGCCCTTCCTCCGCAGGCCTCCGTATCGATAAACACAGGGTAGCCTATACCCATTCCCTTTATAAGAGATAATGTCATGGAGGCTTCCTCAACGGCTTCCACCTCGTTTACAGCCTGAGTAAAGAAATACACTCCTACCTTGAGTCCTGCTGCCCTGGCTCCCTGGACATTGCTCTTGAATTTAGAATCAGTTACCAGCACACCTGTTGATGAGCCTCTGTACCCGCATCTGACTATTACAAAGCTGACTCCTGAATCCTTAACAGCATTCCAGTCTATGGTACCATTCCATTTTGATACATCTATTCCAATAGAGCCATTTTTATCAACCGAAAGTATGCCTTCATCATTAAACTTATACTCTACTCCCTGAATGATCTGTGTACCGGTTACCTTATTGCCATTCTTATCATAATAATATACATTTCCGTTTATGGTCTGCCATCCCTTATAGATATAGGCATCCTCATTCCTGATATAAAACTTCTCAGCAGTATAGTAATCTGCTACAACAGCCTCTCTATACTTGCCGTCCTCCTTTACATATATCTGGCGCCCCTTACTGTCTTTAAGAAGAGTCGTCTTGTCATCCATCCCCTTTGGAGTAGGTGTAGGAGTCGCCGTAACACTGGCACTGGGGCTGGGACTTGCGCTGGCACTCGGACTCGCACTTGCACTCGGTGTTGCTGTAGCTGTTGCAGAAGCGGACGCCGAAGGTGTCGGTGTGACTGTTGCCTTGGGCGTAGCAGTCGGTGTCGGAGTAGCCGTTGCCTTGGGCGTCGGTGTCGCTGTTGCTTTAGGAGTAGGGGTTGGTGTCGGTACCGGTGTCGCCGTAGGTACAGGAGTGGGTGACGGCGTCGGCGCCTGGGTAGGCTTCGGAGTACTCGTTGCAGTAGGTGTACTTGTCGCAGTAGGTGCGCTCGTT
>CAMOJK010000039.1 GCA_946616835.1 uncultured Lachnospiraceae bacterium | reverse complement strand
CCACATCCGGTATAAATTATATTGACGGTGACAGAGTGGTGCTGACCATAGGTGCCGACGATGGCATGGCGGTGCCCAAGGCACTTTCCGTTCTGGAAGATGAGGACGGCACTCTCTGGGTGGGAACCGACGGTGACGGAGTATATACCATAGTCGATGATAAGGTGAAGGATCACTGGGGGAGGGATGAAGGTCTTTTGTCCGGCGTCATAATGAAGATTGTTGATTGCAGGGATGGAAGGCTTTATGTGACCAGCAACGGTCTTTATTATCATTCGGACAAGGGCATAATCAAGCTGGATAATTTTCCTTATAAAAATGTATATGATGCGTATATAACGGAAGATGGTACGGCGTACATTACTTCGAGCGCAGGTCTCTATGTCACCAGGGAGGATGATCTGCTTAAAAATGATGAGGATTACACTTTTGCACTTTTAAACAGCAAAAGAGGTCTTACTACCACCTTTACGGCTAATTCCTACAACTGTGTGGATGGTGAGAGGATGCTCTTCTGCTGTACGGACGGTGTGCAGATACTTAATACCGATGCATACAGGAATTTTGACCAGCATTACCAGATCGTCATAAGGGACATATCAAAAGAAGGTGTTCCCATAAAGATCGAGAATGGTGTATATAATATACCGCCCGGAGCCGGCAGCGTGATGATCACCCCGGGAATACTAAACTATACCGTTTCTGATCCTTTGATAAAAGTGACTCTTGTGGGGGTGGATACCGAGGGCAGGATAATGCGGCAGTCCGCAATGGAAAGCATCTATTATCCGTCATTAGCTCCGGGAGACTACAAGCTTTCCGTACAGGTGATGGATGAATCCGGGCTGATGCCGGAAAAGGAAATGGATTTTCTTATACACAAGGATGCCAGGCTTTACGAACAGCCCTATTACAAGACCTATATAGTGGTCGTAATAACGATCATGATCGGCTTTATAGTCTGGCTTATATCCAAGATGGGAAATATGGCTGTCATCAACCGTCAGTATGACCAGATACGTGCGGCAAAGGAAGAGGCTGAATATGCCAACCAGGCAAAGTCCAAATTCCTGGCTCAGATGTCCCACGAGATCAGGACTCCCATAAATGCCGTGATGGGAATGGATGAGATGATACTCAGGGAGAGCAGGGATCCCGACATCAGGGGATATGCCAGAGACATATATGATGCCGGCAATGTGCTGCTTTCGCTTATTAATGATATCCTGGATACTACCAAGATAGAGTCAGGCAAGATGGAGATCGTGCCTGTTGAGTATGGAACGAAGAAAATGATCCAGGATCTGGTGAATCTGACATCACAGCGTGCGCAGACCAAGGATATAAAGCTTGAACTGGAGATAGATCCCGATCTGCCAAAGGTCATGTACGGTGATGATGTACGCATCAGGCAGGTAATAACCAATATCCTTACGAATGCCGTGAAGTATACAATGACAGGTACCGTATGGTTCAGGATAAAAGGTGCAAGGGGCGGTGAAAAGATACGCCTGCATGTGGAAGTGGAAGATACGGGCATCGGTATAAAGGAAGAAGATCTGCCGAAGCTTTTTGAGGAGTACCGCAGGATCGAGGAGGGCAGGAACCGAAGTATAGAGGGCACGGGGCTTGGTATGAGCATAACCGTGAAGCTTCTTAAGCTTATGGACAGCAGACTTGAGGTAAGCAGCATATACGGAAAAGGTTCAAAATTTTATTTTGACCTGGATCAGAAAGTAATAGACAGTACGCCCATAGGCTATATAGGGACTAAAAACCGCAGGGAAGAAGTATATACGGAGAGCTACGAGCCTTTTACTGCGGAAGAAGCCAAAGTGCTTGTAGTTGATGACAATTCCATGAACCGCAAAGTATTCAGGAATCTTTTGAAGCCTACGAAAGTAAGGGTAAGCGAGGCCGCCAGCGGTCCGGAGTCCCTCGTAATGGTAGAAAACGAGCATTACGATGTGATATTTATGGACCACATGATGCCGGAAATGGACGGTGTGGAAGCTATGCAGCGCATGAGGAAAATGGAGTGCTGCAAGGGGATTCCCATCTATGTCCTTACTGCAAATGTTATGTCAGGTGCAAAAGAGTCATATATATCAATGGGATTTGACGGCTTTGTCTCGAAACCTATAATTGCGGGTAATCTCGAGGATACGCTTCGTGAGGCTCTTCCTGCGGAATATGTCCATCCCCTGTCGGAGGAGGAAAAGGAGCTCCTTAAGTCTGACAGCCGTACTGCATCCAATCCGGTGCCGGATGACCTGCCTGAGGTAGAGGGACTGGACTGGAATTACGCTTGGCTCCATCTTCCCGAAAGGGATATGCTGCGGGGAAGTGTTGAGTCTTTTTATGAAGTGATCACTGCCCAGGCAGACAGACTGCAGGCGCTCTATGTGGACCTTGTAACCTATGCCGGAAACAGGAATGCTTCCGCGCTTAAGGGAGATGCTGAGTCCGGAAGCAGCGATGCGGATGATCCCATAGCAGCGTACAGGATACAGGTTCACAGCATGAAGAGCTCGGCTGCAACCATTGGTATAGTGCCGCTTGCCGGTATGGCCAATGTCCTTGAGTCGGCTGCCAGAAATAATGATACCGAGACAGTCAGGGCTCTGCACGGTCCGTTCATAAAGGAATGGAAATCCTATGAGGAAAAAATGCGCGGCGCCTTCGGACTTGGACTGAGATCAAAAGCCGGAACCATAAAGGAAGACGTGGAACTGTTGAAGGCAATGATAGATCTGCTGGAGCCGAAGATCATAGAGCTGGATGTAGACGGTGCGGATGAAATAATGGAAAAGATGAAGAAATACAGTTTTTCTCCGGAAGTGGATGAGCTGATACCGAAGCTGGGAGCAGCAGTTATGGATCTTAATGAGGAACTTGCGGTCACGATCATTAATGAAATGCGCGGGCTGGTATAACATATGAAGAAACTTTTTATCATCGGAAAAATGAATGATGTTATGAAGAACCTTGCGGAGTATATGCAGCAGCACTTCCGGGTTCAGCTATGCATGGAAAATACACAGCACGCGGCCGCATTAATGAAAGTCGTGGAGCCTGACCTTGTGATCATACTGCTTGTGGGTGTATACGAGATAGATATGAATATTTTTAACGCGCTGGCAAAGGATTTCAAGGGACTTCCGGTGATCACCATAGGAACCCAGAGGGAATACGACAGTTTCTCTGCTCATCTTAAAGGTGTGAACTGTGAAAACATCATAAGGCCTGTAAATAACAGCGATATACTGGAGGCTGTATGCAGGAAGCTCGGCATGAGTAAAGAGGAAGCCGGGCTGATGACAGATCAGGAAAAAGATCGGCGCAGGCATGTGCTGCTCGTAGATGATGATCCGGCATCACTTCGAAGCATCAAGTCCATGCTTGAAGACAGATACCGTGTCAGTCTGGCCAATTCCGGAACAAAGGCGATGATAGCAATAGGAAAGGACAGACCGGACCTGATACTGTTAGATTATGAGATGCCTGTGTGCGACGGACGGCAGACACTCACTATGATAAGGGAAGATGAGGACCTGAAGGACATCCCCGTTATTTTTCTTACAGGTGTCAACGACAGAAAGAATATTGAGGCGGTGCTCACGCTGAAGCCGGCAGGCTATATACTGAAGCCGCCGGTGCCGGAGAGGCTTAAGGCTTCTATTGATAAGGCTCTTTCAGAAAAAAGTTGATATCATTTATGTATGATATCGGGAGGCATAAACATATATGGGAAAAAATACGGATAACAGCAAAGACAATAATAAAGAAAAAAACAAAGTGAAATGTCCTGGTTATATGAAGAATATGCACAGATGGCAGCTGGTTCTGCCGCTGGTTCTGTGTGTGCTCGGCATAATGCTCAATCTTGGCGGAAAGATGACGGCCGCATATATGGGGCTTCCTTTCTATCTGGAGTGTGCAGGAACCATACTGGTATCTGCCCTGGGCGGATATATCCCCGGCATACTGGCAGCTCTTGTTACCAACCAGATAATCTTTATCACAGATCCGAATTATATATATCTGGAGCCCATATCCATAATCATAGCTATCATTACTGCTATGGCATATTCAAAAGGATACCTGTTGAAATTCAGGTATCTGGTTTTGTACATCTTTCTTATATCCGCTGTTTCACTGGGAATAGGTGCTATTGCCGAATGGGTACCGGCTGGTTCCGTGGATAACTTTTTCTCCTGGTTTACCGGGAAAGTGCTGATGGAATTTGCGGATAAGATAATATCAGTCTGCTTTGTCAGTCTGATCCTGTTTCTGATACCCAAAAACCTTTGGTCCCGATTCGAGATGACTCTGTGGATGCAGGATCCCGACGCAGTCAAAAAGGAGGACAGTGATGATAAGTCCGGAGTATTCGGACACAATCTGTCTGTTAAGGCTAAGCTGGTTACCTGCCTGATAGTGATATCCATTACGATAGCTACATGCGGCGTCAGCATCTGCCTGATGCTTTTCAGGGATTATTCGGTGCAGCAGCATACATATCTGGCTGAAGGCGTTGCTGCGCTGGCATCAACCGTTATAGACGGAGACCGGATAGATGACTACCTGAATAACGGTGAAGATACGGATGGGTATAAAGAAACGCAGAAGCTTCTTGAGAATATCCAGAAGAATACGGCGGATGTTGAATATGTATATGTATATAAGATACAGACTGACGGATGCCACGTGGTATTTGATACGGATCCCGATCTCAGGACGCGCGGCAAAGTGGGAGCTGTAATCCCCTTTGACGAATCGTTTATGCCGGTGGTTCCGGATCTTCTGAGCGGGAAGCGTATAGATCCGCTGATAACCGATGACACATACGGCTGGCTTCTGACCGCTTATGAACCGGTATATGATTCAAGCGGAGAGTGCGTATGCTACGCGGCAGCAGACATTACCATGAAAGGTCTGGCGGGGTATGAGAAGGATTTCTTTTATCGGCAGATATGTCTTTTCATCGGATTCTTTGCACTGATCGTCGCTGTTTCACTATGGATAGCACATTACTTTTTGCTGCTTCCTCTTAATACCATGGCGCGTGTGGCATCGGGATTTGGCTATGATGACGAATTCGCAAGGCGTGAGAATATACAGAAGATCACACAGCTTGATATAGGTACCGGAGATGAAGTTGAAAATCTGTACCGTGCCCTTATCAAGACCACAGAAGAAAGCACCAGGTTCTTTGAAGAGAACAAGCAGAATAATGAAAAGATATCAGCTCTGCAGAATGGCCTTGTGCTTGTGCTTGCCGACATGGTTGAAAACAGGGACGGCTCAACCGGTGATCATGTAAGAAAGACGGCAGCCTATGTGAATATTACTGCAAAGAAGATGAAGGAACTCGGATACTACAAAGATAAGCTGACGGACCAGTTTATTGATGATATCACGCGTTCGGCTCCGCTGCATGATATAGGCAAGATCGCTATTCCGGATGCAGTACTAAATGCACCCAGGAAGCTGACGGATGAAGAATTCGAGATCATGAAGACGCACGCTGCAAGAGGCCGCAAGGTTATCGAGCAGGTTATAGCATCGATCCCGGATGCAGACTATCTGGAGGAAGCAAAAAACGTTGCCGGTTATCACCATGAGAAATGGAACGGCAAAGGCTACCCGGAAGGACTGGCAGGTGAGGACATCCCTCTTGCAGCCAGGATAATGGCTGTTGCTGATGTGTTTGACGCACTTGTGTCAAAGAGATGTTATAAGGAATCTTTTGATTACAGCAAGGCCTTTAACATAATAAGAGAAGATGCAGGCAGCCATTTTGATCCGCTGGTCGTGGATGCGTTCCTTAAGGCTGAAGAGGACGTGCTGGAGATAGCGGAGCGTTTCAAGGAAAATGATGGAAAGATAGTGTAGTGTACAGGCGGCTTACCCGAACAGGTAAGCTGCTTTTTTTACTTTACTAACTAAAACTTCCCACATATAGTCTGTGGAAAGAGAACGACGACTCGCATATGCACCGGAACCGATGCAACGCCTCGGGATTGTTCCGGCGCAATTGCGAGTGTCGTTCTAAGTAGTTCAGTTAGTGGGAAGTTTTAGTTACAAAAAAGTTCCATAAAGTAAGCTGCTGTTATTTATGTTGTAGTTTATTTGCAATTATGAACAATGTGTGATTTTTATGTAAATCATATTGAAAACAAATATCAGGTGTTTATAATAGGAAAATGTGATGTTTCGGCCTAAGTGCCTGGGCTTACGCAGGCACAGCCTGCAAATGAGAGCTTGCAAATGAGACGGAAATAAAGATGTATTTATGAGAGAGGGAGAGTATGAAAAAGAAAAAGAAATTTAAGATCAGATGGATCGTGATCCCGGTGATACTTATAGTGATCATTGTGCTGGTAGTGGCAGGGCTTGCAGGTGCCTCCCAGGGTATGATGGCTACGGAGACTGTCACCAACAGGGATATTGTGACATATCACAGTTTTACCGGTGTGATCAAGCCTGTTGACGAAGAGGAACTTATGCCTGCAGCTGCGGACATGAAGATCTTGAGCATAGAGGTGGAAGAGGGTGACATGGTAAAAGCCGGTGATGTCATCATGTATCTGGACCGCAAGTCCATAGAGGATCAGATAGCAGAGCTTGAGACTTCTATGTCGGTAAATGCAGCTAATTCAGCCCTTACTGTACAGCAGGCCAGAACCAATTATACAAATTACAAAAAGGATCTTGAGGAGGGGCTCAATCCACAGATAATTACTGCGGAACAGACAATGAAGAATGCAGAAATCGCAATGAACAGTGCCGTAAGGAAATATGAAGATACTGTCAGCATGAATTCTGCGGGGATAAATCAGGCGCTTCTCAGTGCAAAATCAAATGTGGACAGTGCCTACATAAATGTCCGTAATGCCCAGGAAGCTCTTTATCTGGCAGATTACAACAAGCGTCATAGCAATACTAAGCTTACACAGACCGAATATGAAAATGCGGAGCGTAGTCTTGAAAAGGCGTGGATAAACTATAATGATGCTGTTGCAGCTTCAAAGGCAGCAGCTATCACTGAGGAAACAAATCTGGAAAATCTTTATGATCAGATGGTATCTGCCCAGAGTGCGTACCTCTCATCCGTGGATTCCTACAATGCGACCGTGCGGGCTACGGAGGAGCAGCTTGAAAACTACAGGCTTCAGTATCAGGTAGCGCTTGCAGGAACTGACACTTCGGTAAACGATCTTAAGCTTGCCAAGCTTTACGATAAGCTGGATGACTGTACCATACGGGCTTCAATAAGTGGTGAAGTAACTAATATACCTGTTGAGGAAGGCTCATTAACGGAAGCGAGCAAGTCCGTTGCCACAGTTACCAATTTTTCCAAATTAAAGGTAGATATCAAGATCAACGAGTACGATATAAAGGGTGCCTCTGTAGGTGAAGATGTTACTGTCATACTTAACGCAGTAGGAACGGAGTACGACGGAAAGATCGCAAAGATCAGCCGTAATGCGAAATCTGAAAATGGTGTTTCATATTTTGAATCCGAAGTGGAGTTTGCCGGAGATGAGGATGTAAGAAGCGGTATGAGCGTGGAAGTGCACCTGATCGCCAATGAGCTTCATGATGTTCCGACGCTTCCTACTGATCTGATACAGCTTCGTGATGACGGTACAGCATATGTTACGGTATATACAGAGGACCATAAGACTACCGAGGAGCGTGACATTGAGTGTGGCGCAACAGACGGAACATACACGGAGATCACATCCGGACTTAAGACAGGGGATGAGATCGTGTATATGCCGATACTGACAGGTGGTGATATGGAAGTGATGTATTAAAGAAGCAGCGGGATCCCGCTGTGTGCGTGAGGGTGCAGGGATAGATATGATCGGAATTTCAGTAATACGGCAGAGCATAAAAATGGCTCTGCAGAATATAAAAGCGAATAAGATGAGATCCTTTCTGACTATGCTGGGTATTGTCATCGGTGTTGCGGCGGTTATCGCCCTGATGACCATAGTACAGATGGTTTCTGAAAATGTTATGGGACAGATGTCAGGACTGGGGGCAGGCACGCTTACCATTGCGACTGCGCCGTCTCCCATGAAGGAAGGTCTGTCGGAAAAAGATATAAAGATCCTGGATGAGATAGACGGAGTAGATGGGATATCGCCAACGCTTTCATTCACCTCAACTTCTGTTTATGACGGTGAGGTCTATGACAAAACGGACATCCAGGGCAAGACAGATCTTTATTTCAAACATAATGCGGATATCATGGGCGGCGGCAGGAGCCTGAATGCGATGGATATGTCGGGCGAGGTATATGTGTGCATTGTAGATCCACAGTATGTAAAAAAAGTCCTGCTGGGAAAAAAGGTGATAGGAAATAAGATCCTCATAGGCGGATCGGAATATACCATAGTGGGAGTGAGAAAAACCGACGAGAGTATTTCAAGCTATATGTCGGATACCAGTGACCATGACGGTACAGTCATTATCCCTTATAAGAACGCTCAGTCAATGTCCGGAAAAGGTTTCGTCGATAGCGCTGAAGTATATATAGAAGAAGGGCACAACGCTGCTGATGTGGAGAAAGCCCTGAGGCAGGGCCTGAAAAACATATACAACGGTAACGAGGATTTCTTCTATATCATCAATATGGAGTCTCTTATGGTAATGATGGAGTCTGTTCATGGAATGATGGGAACGCTGCTTGGGGGTATCGCTTCTATCTCACTGGTGGTTGGCGGCATAGGCATAATGAATATGATGCTTACCACGGTAACGGAGAGAACTAAGGAGATCGGCCTGCGTAAAGCCCTTGGTGCGGAGCCTTACAGGATACAGGCCCAGTTCCTTATTGAATCTGTGGTTCTCTCAGTGTGCGGCGGCATAATAGGTATCATTCTCGGACTGTTGATAGCTCTGGTGGCAGCAAAGCTTTTAAAGACGGATTTTTCACTTTCAATGACTGCCATACTTTTAGGCTTCGGATTTTCCGGAGGCGTGGGTATTATATTCGGATGGATGCCGGCAAAGCGCGCCAGCGAGCTGAATCCTATTGATGCACTCAGGGCAGACTGATGGCGGTTTGCTAAGACAGAGATTAATAGAAAATGACGGAAAAAGGAAATATGGAAAACGAAGAAGTAATACTCAGCATGAAAAATATAGTCAAGGAATACGAAATGGGTGAGGAAATCTTCCGCGCTCTGGATGATGTATCCCTTGAGGTGAGAAAGGGAGAGTTCTTAGCGGTTCTTGGTCCATCGGGATCAGGCAAGTCTACGCTTATGAATATAATAGGCTGCCTTGATTCACCTACATCAGGTGAATATATCCTGAACGGTGAATCGGTGGCTGACCTGGACGAAAGGCAGCTGGCCCATATCAGGAATAAAGAAATAGGCTTTATATTTCAGTCATTCCACCTCCTGCAGAGGCAGACGGCGCAGGAAAATGTTGAGCTTGCCCTTATATATGCCAATCAGGACGGCAAGAAAATGCATAAGCGTTCGGAAGAGCTGCTTACCAAGGTAGGGCTTGAGGACAAGATAAAGAGCCTGCCGAATCAGCTGTCCGGAGGGCAGCAGCAGAGAGTGGCCATAGCCCGCGCTATTGCCAACAATCCCACCATACTCCTTGCGGATGAGCCTACCGGTGCGCTGGACCAGAAGACCGGCGCCCAGGTCATGCAGCTTTTCCATGAGCTGAATGATGAAGGCCGTACCATAATAATGATCACCCACGACTCAAAGATCGCGTCTCATGCCGAGAGGATAGTGAAGATCCTGGACGGCCGAATCAGTGAGGGCGAGCTTGAGGATGCGTAACCTTTGAGGATATATTACCCGTTACAGATATTGTGACGGGTTTTTATTGACATATCAATGTGACGGATAATGGTTCATAAAAACACTTGACATAGTATTCAAAACTACATATGATTTAGTCGGTTGGAAATAAATTATATGAGGTACAAAACTATGAGCCGTTATTCTTACGAAATATTTACGGATTCTGCAAGCAATCTTACGGATGATCTGATAAAGAACGGAAACATCCGGATGATAAGCTATACCAGCACAATAGACGGGAAAAAATTTTTGTGCTATAAGGAAGGTCGAAATTATGAGGAGGCTGGTCGCAGATTTTACAATGCTATGCGACGCGGAGCTGAAGTGCATACTTCCCTTATAGACATGGAGACATTGAGGAATGCCTTTGAGCCTGTGGTCAGGGAAGGCAGAGATATTATTTTTGTGGGGATTTCCGGTGGACTGTCCGGCACGGTGCAGGCGGCCTGTATTGTGGCTAATGACCTTATGGAAGAGTATAAAGGCCGTACCATCCGCTGTATTGATTCAATGTCAGCATCGCTTGGTGAGGGAATGCTGGTCATGCAGATTTCAAGGCTTCGGGCGTCCGGAGCGACTCTTGAAGAAGCAGCTGAGTATTACGAAAGCCACAAGATGAAGATGAACCATATTTTCACCGTAGGAGATCTGGCATATCTGAAAAAGGGTGGCCGTATCTCACCGGCTGAAGCTCTGATTGGTAATCTGATCGGAATAAAACCCATACTTAAGGCCAATGATGACGGTAAGATAGTTGTACACGGAAAAGTGCGTATGCGGAAGAAAGCACTGGACTATCTGGTTGATATGACTTGTGAGCGGATAGTCCGTCCCGAATCCCAGATTATTTCCATCTGTCACTGTGATGCCCCGACGGATGCGGCATATGTGGCAGACAGGCTTCGTACGGCCCTTCCTGTAAAGGATATAATTGTCAGATACTACGACCTGTGCACCGGCTCCCATGTGGGCCCCGGAACTGTTGCTGTATTTTTCATGGGGGAGAACCGCATGGAGAGCGTGAAGGCAGCAAGGACAATAACCGTGGCATGATATGAAAATCTTTCGAAAGCTGCAGGCCGGTGTTATGCGTGTAAAGACAGGGAGGAAAAAGCATGACTTTCAGACAGATTGAGCCGTGTGATGATACAGCCATTGCAGAGCTCATAAGGCATAACCTCAGGGTATACAGACTTGATATCCCCGGAACTGCATATTTTGATGAAAATCTGTATCACTTAAGCGATTTCTATCTTGCAGATCCGGAGAAAAGGACTTACATCATACTGGCTGATGACGCAAACCGGGTTATAGGCGGAGTTGGTATAGCAGGCTTTGATGGTTTTGACGACTGTGCAGAGCTTCAAAAGCTCTATCTTGATGACAGCTATAAAGGAAAAGGGCTTGGCTATGAACTGATGAAGCAGGCTGAGGCGGCAGCAGCAGCTCGTGGGTATAAGAGAATTTATCTGGAGACTCATGACAATTTAAGCGTAGCAATACATTTGTATAAAAAGTGCGGCTTTGCAGAGATAGAGAGTCCCGCATCTATAGTCCACAGCACTATGAACAGATTTTTTCTGAAGGAATTGTGATTTTTTATATCATATCTGTTTTCAAAGTTTTTTCGATGAAAATCCAGTGCAAAAATTAGTTTACATAAAAGGTGTTATTATTCCTTAAATAGTGGTATCATATAGTGTAATTATTCAGATGCCATGAAGCAGTTGTAAAATTAGGTTATTTTTATGTTTTCATATATAAGTGGAAGCTCTGAAAGAAGGCATCCCGGCAAAAATTTTATATTCAGGGCAGTAGCAGTGCTGTCTGCGACGCTGCTTGTAGCCGGTGCAACGGCTTGTGAAAGAAGCGGATCAGGTGTCTCTGAGGATGCTGCTGTTTCAGAAAATGCGGTATCGGAAAATGTCACATTAAATCTTCCTGCACCCGTGCAGTATTCAGAACTGTACTTTACAGTGCCGGAGGGATTTACCGAGGCATCCGGCAATACTGAAGAGAATAAGGTTTATAAGGCACCTATGTCCGCGGATGATTCCTATATTGCCTATAATGTCAGTGAGAAAGATCCAGGTGACGATTACGACATTATGACAAAAGAAGATATGCAGGCTGAAATCAATCAGGATGTCAGCAAAAATGCAGCTGTTACCGAGTTTGTAAATGAGGATCTTGGAGATGGAATAAGACGCATAAAGACGCGTATGGTCTATCGAAAAGACGATAAAGAATACAATATGGCCATGTATATCTATGTTACCGATAAAAAAGTCTTTACGCTTATTTATATGACGGAGCTGGGTTCCAAATGGTCGTCTGACTATGAACAGAGCCAGAAAGAGATCCAGCTGGTTGCTGAGTAGCAGGTATTTTCAGACTATGAGTACATGCCGGAGATTTACGGCGTGGATATATAAAGAACTTGGAGGAAAAAGGATATGGGAAATAAACCGACTTTAGTTATTCTTGCAGCAGGACTGGGAAGCCGTTACGGCGGACTCAAGCAGATTGATCCTGTGGATGCGGAAGGTCACAAGATAATAGATTTTTCCATCTATGATGCACTTCGTGCAGGCTTTGGAAAAGTTGTATTCATAATAAAAGAGGAAAATGAGGCAGATTTCCGTTCATGCATAGGTGATCAGGTAAGCCGCAAGATGCCGGTGGAGTATGTTTATCAGAAAATGGATGCCATTCCCGAAGGAACTGTTATTCCCGAAGGCAGGGTAAAGCCCTGGGGAACAGCACATGCAATCTACTGTTGCAGGGATGTGGTAAAGGAGCCTTTCGCAGTCATCAATTCTGATGACTATTATGGCGTAAGTGCATACAAGACATTAGCAGATTTCCTTAATGCCCCTGCTGCCAAAAAGGAAGGGCAGGCAGCCTACTGCATGGTGGGATATCTTTTGGGAAATACACTGACTGATAACGGCTATGTATCCAGAGGGTGCTGTCGGAGTGATGAGGAAGGCTTTCTTTCAAAAATCGATGAGCTTACACATATAGAAAAAGGGGGCGAGGGCGCTATATATACTCTGGCAGACGGTACTACAGGCAGCCTGGAGCTTGATACCCTTGTGTCTATGAATATGTGGGGTTTTGATCCGTCAATATTCCCGAAGTTAGGAAAGGCATTGGACGAGTTCTTTAAGAACGGTATAGAGGCTGATCCTCTTAAGTCAGAGTGCTTTCTGCCTATAGAGGTGGGCAAGATGGTAAATGCTGGTGAGGTTTCCGTAAAGGTGCTTTCATCTGAAGATAAGTGGTTCGGTGTTACATATAAGGAGGATAAGCCTGGTGTAATGGCATCAATTGCCGACCTCAAGGCAAAGGGTGTATATCCGGATAAACTCTGGGAATAAGTTGTAATATACAGATATTAACAAGCCCGCGACAGAAGATGTTTCGGGCTGTTATATATTAAAAGCGGCAGCGGAAAAGAGAAAGATATGTATCAAGTGGATTTTGACAAACCTATACACGTGCATTTCATGGGAATCGGCGGCATAAGCATGAGCGGTCTGGCGGAGATACTTTTATCCGAGGGTTTTACCATATCCGGTTCTGACATGAAGGAAAGTGAGCTGACAAGGCATCTGGAGGAAAAGGGTGCGAAGGTTTTTATAGGTCAGAAAAAGGAAAATATTATCGACGGCATCGACCTGATGGTTTATACAGCAGCCATATCCCCGGATAATGAGGAGTATAAGGAGGTCCTAAACAAAGGGATCCCCACCCTCACAAGGGCTGAACTTTTAGGCCAGATAATGCGGAACTACAGGCTTCCCATAGCTGTAAGCGGGACACATGGGAAGACTACTACCACCTCTATGGTGTCTGAGATACTTTTAAAGGCAGACGATGATCCCACAATTACCGTGGGTGGAATACTCAAGGATATAGGAGGGAATCTGCGCATCGGTGGCAACGATTTCTTCGTGGCTGAAGCCTGCGAGTATACCAACAGCTTCCTTTCTTTTTTTCCGAAGGTGGCCCTCATCCTCAATATAGAAGAGGATCATCTGGATTTCTTTAAGGATATAAATGACATCCGTTCCTCTTTCAGGAAGTTTGCTTCGCTTCTGCCTGAGGATGGCACACTGATAATAAACGCACAGATTGATGATTACAAGGAAATAACAAAGGACCTTTCCTGCAGGGTCATCACATACGGCAGGGATGACAGTGCAGATTACTATGCAACGGATATTTCCTATGATGATATGGGACATGGCCGTTATACCATGCACAAAAAGAACTCTGACGGTGGAGAGGAGACTGCAGAGGTGGTCTTGTCTGTTGTGGGAGAGCATAATATCTACAACTCACTGGCTGCACTGGCTGCAGGCGATGTGGCAGGAGTAGCCAGAGAGACGGCTGTGGATGCCCTTAAGGGGTTCCGTGGCACTGACAGACGTTTTGAGAAAAAGGGAGAGATACATGGCGTAACAGTCATAGACGACTATGCACACCACCCTACGGAGATAAGGGCCACTTTAAAAGCTGCCAAAAACTATCCCCACAAAAAGCTCTGGGTGGTTTTCCAGCCCCACACTTATACCAGGACCAAGGCTTTTCTGGATGATTTTGCAGATGCTTTAGGTAATGCTGATGTGGTGCTGCTTACGGATATCTATGCAGCCAGAGAAAAAAATACAATAGGCATATCGTCCAAAGATCTCCTGAAAAAACTTAAGGATAAGGGACAGGAAGCTTATCACTACAGTTATTTTGACGATGTTGAGAACCATATCCTGCTTAATGTTTCGGAAGGAGATCTGGTAATGACCATTGGAGCAGGGGATGTTTACAAGATAGGCGAGCATATACTGGGGAAAAATTAAGGCTTTTCAATGTTCAATTGACATTTTTGACGAATTTTAACATTTCCCATGCCATAATTTTGGGAAGATTTTTTTTAACAAAAATGATGTTGATGAAAAAGTGCGCAACTACGCACTTTTTTCGATTTTTTTTGGGTTATCCACACTATCCACATTAGCACAAACCCTTATTTTATGCGGTGTTGTGTACATTGGCCCGGTTGATTTTGATACGCAAGGTGGTATACTTTTTTTTGCAGTGGAGGGCATGGTTAAAACCATGCCTGTCTCATGCGGATATGCCGTAAGCGCCTATGGTTTTGTATGACCGGTGCGGGCATAATATGACTAACTACGAGGGGATACACAGGCAGCTATGTCGGGAATTAGTCTTATCGCTGATACTGAAAGCGGTGTTACAGAATTATCAAATATTTTTATAGAGCATTACATGAGTGATGCGAATGAAGTCCAGCTCAAATTATACATATATCTTCTTAAGCTACGCGGCACAGGGAGCTGTGTGGAGTTTTCGGATATAGTGGATTTTCTGGATTTTTCGGAAAGAGATGTTATGCGTGCCCTCCATTACTGGGAGGAGAGGCGTCTCATATATGTGGGCTACAGGAAGGATGCGCTGGGTGAGGATGATATGCACAAGTCCGGCAGGAAGAGCTCCCGGGCGTATGCAAAGAAAGCCGAGTCTATAAAGTCCATCCGTTTCGCTGATCCTGCGGAGCTTCTTTATCGTATGGATGCAGACAGCGAGAGGCTTATGAGCGTTGAGGAGGAAGATTCTGCAGAGATACATGAGACTTGTGCGCCGAATGTATGCACAGAGAGTGTCGCTAAGAACGCTTTGGCATCTGCAACTGCTTCAGTCTCAACAGCTTTAGTTGAAGATAGCCATGAGGACAGCGTTGTTGCAGAGCAGTCTGCAGGGCATAAGGCAGTTAAGAGTAAAAAGAGTGTGGAAGATATGGGAATGGATCCGGATAAGATAAAAGGAGCGTATACCGTTGCTGATGTAAAGGAGTACAAAAAGAGCAAGGATGCCAAGACTCTTGTTACGGCAGCGCAGCTTTATTTTGGAAGACCCATGGGCAGCACGGAGCTTACTTCTATCATGTTCCTTTCATACAGCCTGCAGATGCCGGCAGATCTGATCGATTATCTGATGCAGTACTGCGTTGAGAATAAGAAAGATTTCTATGCGGTTGAGAAGATGGCACTGGAATGGCATGAAAACGGTATAGACAGCGTTGAAAAGGCTAAGGAGTACTGCAGTTCAAAGATAAAGATGCCCGATGACAGGGAGCGGGCAGTGCTTTCGCTTCTTGGAAGAAACGGCAATTTCGCTCAGGGCGAGCTGGACGCAGTGCATAGATGGTTTACCACTTACGGATTTTCAGAGGAGATTATAAGGGAAGCCTGCAACAGGACTGTTGTGAATGTTGAGGATCACCGTATTGCCTACGCAGAGAAAATACTGAAGGACTGGTTCAATAGCGGTGTCGGCGGTGTTGATGATATAGCGTCTCTTGATGAAGAGTACCGTAAAAAGAAGGAAGGGGCAAAGAATGTATCATCCGTGCATACTTCCTCTGTCGCTCAGGCAAGGTCAGGGAAAAAGAATGGCACCTTTGGCAATTTTGAAGAAAGACAGGATGATTACGATTTACTTGTTAAGAAGCTTTCGAATAAATAATGTACTGCTTCAGGAGAACAGATGCTTACTAACAGACAGTACGAAAAAATAAAGCTCATATACGAAGAACGGCGCAGGAACAGGGATAAGCTTAAACTCAAACGGCAGACGGAAGTCTTCGGAAAGCTTCCCGAATACAGGGAGCTTGACACCGCCATCCGCAATCTGTCAATAAAGACGGCTCTTAAATCCTTTGATATAGAGGATGAAGATGAGCGCAAGCAGCTTACCGGCAATGTCATACTTAAGATGCGCCAAATGGAAAATGAAAAGAAGCAGCTGCTTTTGGCGGCGGGATATCCTGAGGATTATCTGGAGCCACCCTATGAGTGTCCGGACTGTAAGGATACAGGCTATATCGGAAATGAAAAGTGCAGCTGCCTGCGTCAGCTTGAGATAGAGCAGCTTTACGAGAGCCTCAATATGAAGGCATGGCTGGAAGGCAAAAGTTTTGATCTTGCTGATGAGTCGTATTATGAGGGTGAAGATCTGGAAAATTTTCGTTATGTCCTGGAAGTCAGCCATGATATGGTGGATCGCTTTGGTGAGGACCACAGGGGCATGGTGCTTTACGGAAATGTGGGCACAGGTAAGACTTTTATGGCGGGATGCATTGCGAGGGCGCTTATGGAGCAGGGGTATCTTGTGCTTTCCTTCAGCGCATCGGGGCTTTTTGAGCAGATATCCAATGCAATGTACGGTTCAAATAAAAATGAGCTTAATTCTTTAAACGAGATGTTGTATAATTGTGACCTGTTGGTGATAGATGATCTGGGGACTGAGTATCCCAATGATTTTACCAAGTCCTGCCTGTTCAGGATATATAATAAGAGACTGGACAGCGGAAAGCCTATACTTATCACCACGAATATGTCACCTTCGGTTTTAAAGGATACTTATACCGAAAGATTTGCCTCCCGTCTGTTTTCTGTTGACAACAGACTTTGTGAAATGACCGGGAAGGACATCCGGGGTATGAAGGCTCTGCGGAGCAGGATGGCAGAATTAAACGCCAATTGACCGGAGTAAAATATGTGTTTCCATGGCGGATCAATTCTGCCATTGAAATAAAAAATAAAACAGTAACTGTTATGAGCCTTCAGGTTCCGGACAGTTACATAAAAACGCAATCGTGACGCTGTGAATATGGCAGAGCGCTTGCAGCAAATGATAATTTAAAGTAACTGGATGCTTCTTTGGGGGAAAGAACAGTTACGGTCAGCGAATCTCACATCAGAAAGAGAGGAAAATTATGTCGCCTGTATCAAAAGATGAGATCAGAAATCTTAACACCATTCCCGTAGGTTCACTGGGACTTATACCCCTTGAAGGATGCAAAGCCATGGGAGAAAAGGTAGATCAGTACCTTGTAAGATGGCGTAAGGAAAGGGAAAACGAGCACGCCGACACACTGGCATTCTCGGGCTATGAAAGGGAAACATACATACTGAATGCTGCTGTTCCCCGTTTCGGCTCGGGTGAGGCGAAGGGCATAATAAAAGAGTCTGTCAGAGGTACGGACCTCTTCCTGATGGTGGATGTGTGCAATTTCAGCATGACATATAAGCTTTTCGGACAGATAAACCACTATTCCCCTGACGATCACTATGCAGATTTAAAGAGAGTGATCGCTGCTGTCGGCGGCAAGGCGAGAAGGATTACGGTGATCATGCCTTTCCTGTATGAGAGCAGACAGCATAAGCGTACTGCAAGAGAGTCGCTTGACTGCGCATATGCACTTCAGGAACTCACAGCAATGGGCGTTGATAATATCATAACATTTGACGCTCATGATCCCAGGGTTCAGAATGCTATTCCCCTCAAGGGATTTGAGACTGTGCAGCCTGCATACCAGTTCATCAAGGCTATGTGCAAGAAGCACAAGGATCTGAATTTCGATGTGGATCATATGATGGTGATAAGCCCAGATGAAGGCGGTATGAGCAGGGCTATATACATGGCTAACGTGCTTGGTCTGGATGTGGGTATGTTCTACAAGAGACGAGATTATACCAAGATCGTTGACGGGCGTAATCCCATTGTGGCCCATGAGTTTCTGGGCTCCAGCGTAGAAGGCAAGGATATGATCATCGTGGACGACATGATTGCTTCCGGTGAAAGTATGCTGGAGGTTGCGAAGGAGCTTAAGAAACGCAAGGCAGGCAGGATATTCTGCTGCTCGACTTTCGGTCTTTTCACTAGCGGGCTTGAGCTTTTCGACAAGGCATACGAAGAAGGAACGATATGCAGCATCCTTACTACCAATCTGATCTACCAGACACCTGAGCTGCTTAGCCGTGACTGGTATATCAACTGTGATATGAGTAAGTACATCGCATATATTATCGATACCCTTAACCATGATGTATCAATAAGCGATCTGCTTGATCCCAGTGAGCGTATCCAGAACCTGATCACAAGGTACAAGGCTGAAAATTCATAAATCCGGATTCTGGAAAATGACTGTCAGCATGCGGTTGAGCATAGGGGCAGTCTCATGTAAGAACATAAGGGTTATGACATAGTAAAATGACCGGCAGCAGCCGAATAAATTCGGCGGGCTGCCGGTTTTTTGTTCCTTTTCACATAAGAAAACCGGTGCTTTTCAGCTTGGATTTGTACAATATTTTAGGTACTTTTCACAAGATATGGTGTATTTTGTGAAAAGATACCACAAAAATCAAAAAAATAACAAACTTTTTTGTGAAAAATATTCACATTCTCTGTTTGCTATGTTATAATAGCATCTGTTAAGCAGTAATCGTTCGGGGGAAAAACCTGAATGGTTACATTAAGTATTCATTTTTAAAACAGCTAGAGGTGACGAGATGGTAAAAAAAGAGATGATTGCTATGCTTCTGGCAGGTGGCCAGGGCAGCAGACTGGGCGTATTGACCAGGAAGGTTGCAAAGCCTGCTGTTTCTTTTGGCGGAAAGTACAGGATTATAGACTTTCCCCTGAGTAACTGTATCGACTCCGGTGTTGATACTGTAGGTGTTCTTACACAGTATCAGCCTTTGCGTCTGAATACGCATATCGGTATCGGTATTCCCTGGGATCTGGATCGCAATGTGGGCGGCGTGACTGTGCTTCCTCCTTATGAGAAGAGCACCAACAGTGAGTGGTATACCGGTACGGCTAATGCCATATATCAGAATATCGATTATATGGAAAGCTTCAATCCGGAATATGTCCTGATACTTTCAGGCGACCATATCTACAAGATGGATTATCAGGTTATGCTTGATTTCCACAAGAAGAACGGTGCTGAGGTTACTTTGGCCGTTATGCCTGTACCTATGGAAGAAGCTAAGCGTTTCGGTATCGTCATCACTGATGATAATTCCAAGATACAGGAATTTGAAGAAAAGCCTGAGCATCCTCATTCCAATCTTGCATCCATGGGTATCTATATCTTCAACTGGAAGACTCTCAAGGAAGCTCTGATAGCCAAGGCTGACCAACCTGCGCTTGATTTCGGTAAGCATGTAATTCCTTACTGCCACAGCAAGCAGGCACCCATATATGCATATGAGTACAATGGCTATTGGAAGGATGTAGGAACCCTTCATTCTTACTGGGAAGCAAATATGGAACTCATCGACATCATCCCTGAGTTTAATCTGTATGAAGAATACTGGAAGATCTATACCAAGTCTGATGCGCTTACACCTCAGTATATCTCTTCGGAAAGCAAGGTAGAGAGATGCCTTATCGGTGAAGGCGCCGAGATACACGGTGAAGTATACAGCTCCATCATCGGCTGCAATGTAGAAATCGGCAAGGGTGCCGTGGTTCGTGATTCCATTATCATGAACGATACCGTTATCGGCGAGGGATGTGAGATCAATAAGACCATAATCGCAGAGAACACCGTACTTGGTAAAGGCGTAAAGACCGGTACTGGTGATGAGGTTGAAAACGAGACGGATCCTCATATCTACAATAATGGTCTGGTCTGCATAGGTGAGAAGACTACCATTCCCGATAATGTTACTATCGGTAAGAATTCCGTTGTATATGGCAAGACTGATGCATCTGATTATCCGGGCGGAGATCTTGGCAGCGGCAAGACATTGATCAAGGAGGGTGAGAAGGCATGAGAGCAATGGGTATCATCCTCGCCGGCGGCGGGATGAAAAACAGCAGGATGGGTGAATTGGCAGCAAAGAGAGCCGTTGCGGCTATGCCTGTGGCAGGAAGCTACAGAAGTATCGATTTCGCGCTCAGTAATATGAGCAACTCACACATCCAGAAGGTCGCCGTACTTACACAGGACAACGCAAGAAGCCTTAATGAGCACTTAAGCTCATCCAAGTGGTGGGATTTCGGACGCAAGCAGGGTGGAATGTATGTATTCACACCGACCAGGACACTGGATAATACCGACTGGTATCGTGGAACTGCTGATTCCATCGCACAGAATATCGAGTTTATCAAGGACAGCCATGAGCCTTATGTTGTGATCGCATCGGGCGACTGTGTATACAAGATGGACTACGGCAAGGTACTTGAGTACCATATTGATAAAAAGGCAGACATAACAGTAGTATGCAAGGAAATGCCGGAAAATGTAAATGTGGACCGTTTCGGCTGCGTACAGACCGACGCTGACGGAAGGATCACTGATTTTGAAGAAAAGCCCGTACAGGCTAAGTCAAATACCATTTCCTGTGGTATCTATATCATCAGGAGAAGACAGCTTGTTGAGATGATCGAGAAGGCTGCTCTTGAGAACAGATACGATTTCGTAAAGGACGTTCTTATCAGATACAAAGACATCAAGCGTATCTATGCATACAAGATGGATGATTATTGGAAGAATATCTCAACGATTCAGGATTATTATGATACAAACATGGATTTCCTTAATCCTGAGATCCGCAAATATTTCTTCAGGACTTTCCCGGATATTTATTCCAAGGTGGATGACCTTCCTCCTGCAAAGTACAATGTAGGAGTTGAGGTAAGGAACAGTCTGATCGCCAGCGGAAGCATCATAAACGGTGTGGTTGAGAATTCAGTCATTTTCAAGAAGGCGTTTATCGGAAGCAACTGCACGATAAAGAATTCCATTATCCTGAATGATGTTTATATCGGGGACAATTCTTATATCGAGAACTGCATCGTCGAAAGCCGCAGCACCATAAGGGCTAATTCAGTCCAGAAGGGCGAAGAGGGCATCAAGATTGTAGTTGAGAAAAACGAAAGATATGTTATTTAAAGGATAAAATTTTCAGAGAAAGGAAACTTAGGGGGCAAACGGGGTTATGAACGTAACAGATGTACGCATCAGAATGGTTGACAAGGAAAAGGAAGGAAAGCTCAGGGCTGTAGCTTCCATCACTATTGATGATTGCTTTGTGATTCATGATATCAAGATCATTGAGGGCGATCATGGGCTGTTCATAGCAATGCCCAGCCGCAAGGCTCAGGATGGAACCTACAAGGATATTGCTCATCCTATTAATTCTTCTACCAGGACTGAATTGCAGGAGCTTATCCTGAAGCGCTATGAGGCAGCTGCTCAGGAGAGTGTTTAAAAAGAGTTTATTGCGGACGCTTAATTTTCAGAGAAGAACCGCATGGGGAAGGTGTGCACAGGCGCACTGATGAAAAGGGGTTAAAAGCAGGAGGACCGGAATGTACCGGTCTTTTTGCGTTTATTGAGACCGGGAGTGTTCCCGGTCTTTTATTATGTGGGATTGCATATTTTCCGGGCGGTTATGCTATAATACATATGTTTGCATGGAGGATTAATATGTATATGGTAGCCGGCCTGGGAAATCCGGGGAAAAAATATGATGGAACAAGGCATAACTGCGGTTTTGAGACCCTGGATATCCTTATGAAAAAATATGATGTGACTCTGACAGACACACGCAGTAAAGCGTTTTTCGGTAAGTGCATCATAGAGGGGCAGAAGACTATGCTGGTTAAGCCTCAGACATATATGAATTTAAGCGGTGATGCGATCAGGGGACTCTGCGATTATTACAAAATAGATCCTGAAAATGAGCTCATAGTCATATGTGATGACATAAGCCTTGTACCTGGAAACATCCGTGTCCGCAGCGCCGGTTCTGCAGGAGGCCATAACGGGCTAAAGGATATTATTGCAAAGCTGGGGACAGATGCTTTTACCAGGGTAAGGATAGGTGTAGGTGAAAAGCCTGCGGGCTGGGATCTGGCTGATTTCGTGTTGGGGCACTTTTCCGGAGACGATGTGAAGCTTGCTGAAAAAGGCAGGGAGCTCGGGGCGGAAGCCATAGAGCGGATCATCAGCGGTGAGAGTATGGATAAGATAATGAGCAGATACAATGTAAAGCAGCATCCGGTGAAAGAAACCAAAGTCTGACAGAAATGTCTGATAGATTTTTCTTAACACTGATGTCAAAATGAGGCAGCAAAGGGAAGCATGAAGATTTTGAACGAACCGCTGCATGGCCTGGGCTGGTTTGACGATGCCCTTTCCATGATAGGCGAAGGGGAGGCAAGGCTCTCGGTATCGGGAGTGGCGGATTCCGGAAAACTCCATATGATAAGTGCACTGAGTGAGGCAACGGATGTCTCACTGGTTTTGACGTACTCAGATGTGCGGGCCGGACAGTTCGCTGAGGAGTATCGTTTCTTCGATAGAAATTCATGCAGATATCCTGCAAAGGATCTTATTTTTTATCAGGCAGACATAAACGGCGGGCAGATGCAGGGCGAGCGCCTTGGTGTGATGCGCAAGCTCATCGCCGGAGAAAGGGTGACTATATTTACCACTCTTGATGCCCTGCTTGAAAGATGTATTCCCCTTAGTATCATAGAAGAACATATACTGAAGATAAGCAAAGGCGGCCTGCTGGAAGAGAGGGCGGCAGAGATCCTGCTTACGGAGATGGGGTATACCAGGACCGGTGGGACAGTGGAGGTACCAGGTGAGTTTTCCGTAAGGGGAGGCATCATAGATATTTTCGATGCAACAGGGACTGTTCCATACAGAATAGAACTGTGGGGGGACGAGGTAGAGTCTATCCGCAGCTTTGATGTGAACAGTCAGCGCTCAATAGAGGAGCTTGAAGAGATTACGGTTTTTCCTGCCAGGGAGCTGATACTGGACCGTGAAAAAAAGGGCGACGGTTATGCTGCCATCAGGGAAGAGATGGAAACTGCGATAAAGGAATTCATGGATGCCATGAAGCCTGAAGAAGCAAGCAGACTTAAGGTCCGCCTCGGTGAACTTGAAAACGCCCTGCTTCATGATATTGGAAGTATAAACTATGACAGCTATATAAATTATTTTTATGACGAGACCATATCCCTGCTGGATATCCTTGCAAAGCGAAAGCACTGTATATTCATTGATGAGCCGGACCGGACCGTGGAGCACGGCAATCTTACGGTGCAGGAGTTTGAGGAGAGCATGAAGAACCGCCTGAAAGCGGGATATGTCACAAAGGGACAGACTGACATACTGTACTCCGTAAATGACACGATGCACAGGCTGGCTAAGGACAATACGGTCCAGCTTTCTGACATGGAGCCCCTATCGCCCCTTTTTGAAAATGAAACACATGAGTTCGTAAACATAGTTACCCTCGCTCCGTACAATAATTCTTTCCCTGCACTTGTGAGCAATCTGAAAAAAATGCGGGACGAAGGCTACAGGGTGGTGATACTTTCGGGATCAAGGTCAAGAGCAAAGCGTCTGGCGGATGACCTGGGGTATGAGGATGTGATCTGTGCCTATACCGAAAGGACTGATGTGCCCCTTAAACCAAGGGAGATTATGACAGTATACGGCCATGTGCAGAAAGGCTTTACCTATCCGGGGCTTAAGTTTACCGTCATCGCAGAAACGGACATCTTTGGTGCAAGGCAGAAGGGTGTTAAGAAAAAGAAAGCAAAATACAGTCCCGGCAAGCGATTGAGGGATCTGTCGGAGCTGCATGTAGGCGACTATGTGATAAATGAGGACTGTGGCGTAGGGATCTACCGCGGCATAGAAGAGGTGGAGGTCGAGTATATCCGTAAGGATTACATGAAGATCGAGTATCGTGACGGTGCGTTCCTTTATGTGCCGGCTACGGATTTCGACAAGGTATCTCTCTTTGCGGACAAGGATGCAAAGAAGCCGAAGCTTAACAAGCTGGGAACCGAGGAGTGGCATCACACCAGGGAAAAGGCAAAGCGGGCAGTGGATGCCATTGCGCAGGAGCTGGTGGATCTTTATGCGGAACGCATGCAGAGCAACGGCTACTGCTACAGTACTGACAGCGTGTGGCAGCAGGAATTTGAGGAGATGTTCCCTTATGATGAGACGGAGGACCAGCTGAATGCCATCGATGCGGTGAAGGCTGATATGGAAAGCTCCAAGATAATGGACAGGCTGATCTGCGGAGATGTGGGATTCG
>CAMOJK010000038.1 GCA_946616835.1 uncultured Lachnospiraceae bacterium | reverse complement strand
TGGGTTCCTCCGCAGCCTCTTTGCTGTCTGCATCTCCATCGGGAGACTTCTTCTCATCATCGTTTACGACCTCAGCCTCTACCTTGTTGCCATCTTCATCAACTGCATTTTCCTCAGACTCACCTTCCTCTGTGTCGATCGGCTTAACCTCAAGGCATTCAGGCAGGGTCATGTACTTACTATCAATGTCTTTAAAGAGGATGTAGTCGGTCATCTTCTCACAGAACTTGTCATCCTTTAAGCAACCGTACTTGATGAACGGACTGATGTCGTCCCAATATTTCTCGTACTCTTCCCTCTCTGTCTTGCACATTCCCGCAAGCTTGTCAGCCACCTTCTTGGAAATGTACTCTGAGATTTTCTTTACAAAACCGTCATTCTGCAGTGCAGACCTTGAAACATTAAGAGGCAGATCCGGGCAGTCTATTACTCCCTTTAAGAGCATCAGGTACTCAGGGATGACTTCCTTGATGTTGTCCGCAATGAAAACCTGGTTGTTATAAAGCTTTATCACGCCCTCAATGGACTCAAATTCCATATTGATACGAGGGAAATAAAGTATACCCTTTAAATTAAATGGATAGTCCATATTCAGGTGGATCCAGAAAAGCGGCTCCTTGTAGTCATGGAATACCTTTCTGTAGAAGTCCAGATACTCATCCTTTGTACACTCATTGGGATGCTTTGCCCAGAGCGGCGTGGTATCATTCAAAGCCACAGGACGCTTCTTGATCTTAAGCTTGTCCTCACTCTTTTCCTTTGTAGTATCTTCATTTCCGTCTGCATCTTTAGGATATGTGCCGGGGATTTCTTCCAGTACCACATCTGTGTCAAGCTTCTCCGAAACCTTTATAGTCTCGGTCAGCTCTTCGCCTTCCTTTGAAAGGAATATCTCATAGGGCATGAATGAGCAGTACTTTTTAAGCACATCCTCAGCCTCGTATTTATTGCAGTACTTGGTGCAGTCTTCGGATACATGAAGCGTGATCTCTGTACCCACTTCAGTCCTGCTGCCTTCAGTCATCTCATAATCAGTACCGCCGTTGCAGCTCCAGTGAACAGGCTTCTCTCCCTCACGATATGAAAGGGTATCGATCTCAACCTCCTCAGCTACCATGAATGCTGAATAGAATCCCAGACCGAAATGACCGATTATCTGATCCTCGTTGGCTTTATCTTTGTATTTCTCTATGAAATCCGTAGCACCTGAAAATGCGATCTGGTTGATGTACTCCTCAACTTCCTTCTCGCTCATTCCGAGACCATTATCGATAACCTTTATGGTCTTGTTCTCCGGGCTTAAGATGATCTCGATCTTGCCCTTATATCCCTCAGGCAGAGTATACTCTCCCATCATATCCAGCTTCTTTAATTTGGTGATGGCGTCAGAGCCGTTACTGACCAGCTCCCTGTAGAAGATATCCTGATCGGAATACATCCATTTTTTAATGATCGGGAAAATATTCTCGCTGCTGATTGATAAGCTTCCCTTACTTGCCATTTTGATACACATCCTTTCTTTTATATGATTCTTTATAAACGCTTTTCTGCCCACACTCCGTACACTTAGAGACTACACTCACCGGACTCATCCGCCAATACAGGTACATTCCCTGCAAATCCGTATGCATCCCAACGGAGCATTCGTAGTAATCAGATCATTCCGATCACTATAAAGAGTTTAAAACCGGCAGAAAAAAAAGTCAAGAGAAAATTAGCACTCATTTTTAACGAGTGCTAACAAATTAACTATTTTCGTCTTTCTTATACTTTAGTTCCCGCTTTCCTCCCGGTCTGCAGACATGCTGCCATAAACGTGGGAATCATTGAGCTGCACCGGGATTTATGCTACTATGATTTAGTGTCTGTTTATCCGGATCATAAACTTTCACTGACAAAATTACTCTTACGCAGGCCCATGGCAAAAGGTACGCCGGGCTATTTGTGAGGCACCTGGATGCTTTTTAATTCGGCTATTTTTCTCTTTGTGTTTTTACCGGTCGTACTGCTCGGGTGGTATGGTTTGAACCATTTTGGGTTAAACCGCACTGCTTTATGCTTTTTATCCGCAGCCTCCCTGTTTTTCTATGGTTATTTCAAACCGTCATACCTGATACTGATACTTGGCAGCATAATCATTAATTTTGCCCTGATGAAAGCAATAAAGAGATTCAGAAAAGCCGCCGGTATACTTCTCTTCACAGGTGTATCCGCAAATATCATACTTATCGGTATTTTCAAATATCTGGACTTTATCATTTCCATAGCAAACGATACTCTTCATACCGATCGGCCTTTCTTTAATATCCTGCTGCCCTTAGGAATCAGCTTCTATACCCTCCAGCAGATTGCCGGACTTACAGACGCTTACCGCGGTAATGCGAAAAACTACAGCTTCATAGAATATCTTGCATTTGTGACCTTCTTTCCGCAGCTGGTTGCAGGACCGATAGTTCTTTCAGATGAGCTCATCCCCCAGTTTGCTGATAAGAATAACCGTATCTTCAATTACGAAAAATTCACACAGGGACTCAGCCGGTTTATTATAGGTCTTTCCAAAAAGATGCTGATCGCAGACCTGTTCGGACACATAGTGGATTTCGGCTTTGAAAAAGTCTACTGGATAGATACCGCATCAGCATGGATAGTTGCGGTATGCTACAGCATACAGCTTTATTTTGATTTCAGCGGATACAGTGACATGGCCTGCGGACTTGCGGGAATGTTCGGATTTACGCTGCCGGAAAATTTTGCCAGTCCGTATAAAGCTGTCAGCATAGATGATTTCTGGAAGCGCTGGCATATGACACTGACCCGCTTCTTCACCCGATATCTCTATATTCCCCTTGGCGGAAGCAGAAAAGGAAAACTACGCACATATTTAAACATTCTCATCGTATTCCTGGTAAGCGGTCTCTGGCACGGTGCCGCATGGACTTTTGTGATATGGGGTGCCATGCACGGAATCGCAATGATATGGGACAGGCGGAGTTTCCTTAAGATAAAATACAAATGGTTATCCGGCTTCTTTACCAGAGTCTTCGTGGTGGTTGCGTTCATAATATTCAGAAGCGACAATATCGATTTCATGCTGAGAATGCTGAAAGCAATGTTTATATATAACGGCGTATCATTTGTGCCTGAGCTGGCATCCTGTCTCTCGGATCTGCCGGAATTCTACATACTCACAAGGGCCGTGGAAGCACTTATGCCCGGTATGTTAAATGCCGTATATCTCCTGCTGATAACCGTGCTGCTCGCAGCTGCGGCGGTTATTCTTCAGGGAAAAAATTCAGCCGCGATCTGTACTGAAATAAAGGAAAAAAACTATCCTATAGCTTACGCAGTATACCTTGCCGCTCTTCTGGGGATGGTGGTGATCAGCTTAAACCAGGTGAGTACATTCTTGTATTTTAATTTTTGATATTTTTGTATGACAAACTCAGTTTCCGATGAATATATGCATTTCCGGGAACCTCTAAGGAGCACGGATCACTTTACAAAGTCAGACTGTACTATGCGAGTATTTTTATTTAAAACTAAGATATGAACACAAGAGACAAATCAAAAAAATTCATAATACTTCTGTCAATATGCACTGTCTGCTTTTTAGCCATGCCGGCATTTATTGTCGCACTGTTCGATCCCTTCTATCACTATCATGCTCCCCTTCCCGGCATGAAGGCCGTACTGGAAGAACGGGACTATGAAGTAGCAGGAACCCTGGACCATTTTGACTATGACGCAGTACTGCTTGGCGACTCGTTAGTAGAGAATACAAATACCGCAGTCCTTTCGGAATATTTTGATGTAACCGCGGTTAAAGCCATACGCGCAGGCGGCAGCAATGCGGACATACTCTTCTATCTTGACAGGGCATACGAGAAACATGATCTGAAAAAGGTATTCTACTGCATCGACAAGGCTGTACTTGTGGCTGATACTAAAGTAACCTTTCCCAAAAACGATTATTATTATCTGGTGGACAGGAATCCTATTAACGACTGGAAATACCTGTGGAACAAAGATGTACTGCTAAAAAAGATACCGTTACAGTTAGCCTATAACACAGTGTTAGACTATAATGAAAACGAGGCCTATGCCTGGTACAGCACCAAAACATTTTCAAAAGAAGCAATGATGACGCACTATGAGCCCGAATCAGATTTTAAGGAACAGCAGCCGGTACCGGATACATTTTATGAAAATCTGGCTCTGTTAAAATCCGAGATAACAGCCCACCCCGAAACTGAATTTTATCTTTTCTATCCGCCTGTCTCTATGCTGTGGTGGGACAGCGAGCTCCGCGCCGGCAACCTGGACGCGGATCTGGATATAATCCGCGAATTAAGTACGGCATTTGAGGATTGTCCCAATGTAAAGCTCTACGGATTTTATAACTCTGACGAATATACACAACCTGACAACTATATGGATGTGGTGCATTTCTCACCTGAAATCAACCACGAAATGTATGACGATATGAAGAACGACCGCTATCGGATGCAGGCTGATACGATAGACGAAGAGCTGTATGAGCTCCGGGAAAAAGTGCTTGCATTTTCTTCTGAGGAAATAACCGGGTATTATCCTGATGCGACAGCGTATCTGCAGTAATCCCCGCTGTTCACTTTCCTTTGCCTTGTATTTAAATTATCTTTTTAGATCCACACTGCGCCTAAACGTCATTTGCTAAACGTCATTTCGCTCTTATGCGGTGGAATGATTTGATAAAATATGCTATAGTAAGCTAAGGCTTACTACATTACCGTTGTGCAGATGCGTACATATCGTACATATTACACAAATTGTCAGAAAATATTAAATAGTACCGGGGATATTATTATGGAAATGACAGTAGAGTTGTTTGACAGCATAATAAACACATCGCAGGACTGTGTATTCTGGAAGGATAATGAACGCAGATTCTTAGGCGTAAACCAGGCGTTCCTGGATTTCTACGGCTTTGAATCGGCAGATGTACTTATAGGCAAAACCGACGAGGATATGGGCTGGCATTCAGATCCGGAGCCCTTTAAGCATGACGAGCTCCTTGTCCTCTCCGGCAGAAGCACCTATAAAGTCCAGGGAAAATGTTTTATCCGTGGCGAAGAAAGGGATATCATCGCATCTAAGCGTCCCCTGTATGAAGGAGACAAAATAGTAGGACTCGTAGGCAGTTTCGTGGACATAACAGACGTGTTGCGTAGGAAGAACGGAACGGACAGTTCTCAGGTCGTATATACGAGAGAGAGACTCCGTAAGTTCAATTTCTTTGACCGCATCATAGACGAGATCAGCCTGGATGAAATCCTGGATCCGTTGACAGGGGTTCTGTCTCGCGCCTACGCCATGAAATTCGTAAGGGCACTCATCGCTGATAAGACACCCTTTACTTTTACGATCCTGGATCTGGATAACTTCAAATTCATCAATGACAGCTACGGACACAGTGCCGGCGACACAGTATTAAAAACAGTTACAATGGAACTGGCTGAAGCTGCTGACACTTTTGGTCTGGTAGGACGTTTTGGTGGTGACGAACTGCTGCTGATAGACCTAAAAAATACCGACCGGGAATCAAAAATCGATTTCTTTGAAAAACTATATATGAACTCCTCTGCACTGCGGATCAAAGTCCGTTTCGACAACGGTTCATCTCTCATCACCGGAACTGCCGGATGTGCTACATTCCCCAATGATTCCGACAACTTTACGGACCTGTTCGGAATCATCGACAAAATGCTCTATCTTGGTAAAAGCCGGGGCCGCAACTGCTATACAATCTATGACGAATCCGAACACAAAAATGTAGAGATTTCCAAAATTGTGAAACAAGGCGTATTTACTGCCATGCACCGACTAAGGCTCGATACTGAAAATGCTGTGGGCTTTGAGAATAAAATGAAAACCGTAATGCCCCTGTTAGCAGATATACTGCAGGTATGCGACATGTACTATGTTCTTGAAAACGGAAGAATGAAAGCAGTCAACGACACTTCTTTCAACGAGGATGCCGGCGATATCTCAAACCTTATGACGGAAGATATCTTCTCCGAAAACACACTGGAACGTGTCGAGAAGGATTCTCCCGTATTCTATGATACGCTTCTTAAAAACGGTTTTGAATCCGCAATGGTAGTCAGGATCAGAAAGTCAGACACCGTGTACGGCTATCTCATATGCGCCGTTGAAAGAAGCCACCGCATCTGGCAGGAAAACGAATGTGCCATACTCTACTACCTGGCAGGGTTACTGGCAGAATAAAACGGCTGGTATCATCTGATATCAGCCGTCATTTATAACAATTGTCAATTGGCAAATCGTATGATTTTCTATCCATTCAACCCAGCACTTCCCTCCAAGCCTCTTCCTTGAATCCTGTGAGCACTTTCTTGTCTGCCACGAGCAGAGGTCTCTTTACCAGCATTCCGTCCGATGCAAGGAGCTTAAACATCTCGTCATCACTCATATCCGGCAGCTTCTTTGAAAGCTCAAGCTCACGGTACAGCATTCCGCTGGTATTAAAGAACTTCCGGAGCGGAAGGCCGCTTTGCTTGTGGTACTTACGCAGAGTCTTTTCATCCGGATGATCTTCTTTTATATCTATCAGCTTGTACTCTATCCCATTATCATCAAGCCATTTCAGTGCCTTCTTACAAGTAGTGCATTTGGGATAGCAATATACTTTTACCATATAAGTCCTTTCCGCCGCATTATTGCGGCTCTGTAAGTACTGCCTGTCAAAATGATCAACTTACGATCCCTTATCTTCCCGGGATAACACTTTTATGCAACATTTGACCTTTGAACAGCCTTCACTATTTCATGATTATTTCTCATTTACAGAAAGCATTTCCGGTTAGTTTCAATATATGATCATACCAAAATTCAACTGATATACGGACTATTACATCCAAATTGAACTAATCGAACAGTACTCCCTTCATACACACCTTCGGTCTTTCATTCTCATAGTCCCAGCTATGATAGGCTCCGCCCCTGCACCACTTTGCCTCCGGGCATGATGCACATTTTTCATTTCTGTCAGATAAGGGCTTACGATATATTTGAAAACGCTCTTTCCAGATTTTGGTAAAGCTATCCTCGTAAATATTTCCCTGTATCGATTTTTCGTTATGAGGTATGTCAAGGCAAGCTGTCACATCACCGTTTACAAGGATTCCTCCCACATAAATTCCTGCATTGCAAAGGAAATACCAGTCACGAACTTCCGCTTCATATTTCGTGCCAAGGAAATGGCAGCATGAATATGTCACAGGGATTCGCTGCTCGCGCTTTGCCTTGATGAATTCCATCAGGTATCTGTTATCATCCGGTGTCAGCAGCATATCCGGCACCAGTTCTGCACGACCTATTGGCTCTATGCCGGTCAGACGCCATTCATTGATGTCGATATTATCGAAAACATCAAACAGCTGATCCAGTTCTTTTATATTTTCATGGTTCACAACAGTAGTTACCATGGTGGTAAAGCAATCCTCGTCCACCAGATTCTGTATGCCCTGCATGCCCAGCTTATAAGCATCCTTTAATCCCCTGTATCTGTCGTGGGTTTCCGGCATACCATCAATACTTAAGGAAATGCTTCGCATGCCGGTTTCTTTAAGGCGATGCGCCACTTCCTTTGTGATCAGAGTTCCATTGCTGGTCATGCCCCAGGGGAAGCCAAGCTTACGAATATACTCTGTCAGCTCAAAAAAATCCGGATAAAGCAGGGGCTCACCACCGGTGACAGCGATAAGTACCTTTGTGCCGAAATTCTCCTTCACTTCATCCAGAATCTCTTTATATTTTTCCAAGGGAAGACCATCCGGAAGATTGCCGGCACAGCTGCTGCCACAGTGGAAACAGTGCTCGTTACACTTAAGTGTCAGCTCCAGGAATAGCTGCCGCAACTCCGGCTCTCTGCAAAGCTTCTTCTGATGCTCCGCAAGCAGGTCAAGATTTGCTGTTTTTATCTCTTCTTTTGTCATGATCATTATTCCACAGGTGGTCCATAGACATCGGCATTCTCATTATTCTCCACATCCAGCTCCTCAGGAGGACCGTACAGAGGCGGTGCTTCATTATCACTCACCGTAGCAAAATCAGACGACACAGCAGAATCATCAGACACAGTTTCGTCTATGTCAAAATCTGCTGGTGGACCATAGACACCGGAAGGCTCATTATCCTCTACATCTACATCAAATCCTACAGGAGGACCGTAAACAGCAGGCACATCAGCTCCCTGACCGCAGGCGCTAAAGCCTCCGACACTGAAAAGTGTCACTGCCGCCATACCGAAAACGGATGCTTTTTTCTTTGACATTTTCATAACAGTCCCTCCTTCTGCCTCTGTAACAACTAAGCATAGAATCTGTGCCGGTGAAAACCGGCTTTCTCATTCATTATAATTTATTGTTCTGTCAACTTTCAACTGCCTTGTTTTCAGAGCTACTCCCATTCCCTGCACTTTCATCCTCAGGCATATTTCCGGCTACGCAATAAAGTGCGCGGCGTCTTGCCATCTCTTCCGGCGAAGGAGCAGGGATATCCTTGTGTACGGCAGTAACAGAATATACAACCACACCGTTTTTCTTACCCTTAAGGGGAATAACTCCTACCTCTTCCACATCCACTCTTTCCTTTACCCGGGCATAGAGCACATCACTTATATAGACCTTTCCGGCTCCAGCATTGGCCTCAAGCCTGGCGGCGGTATTGACAGTATCGCCTATGGCAGTATAGTCCATTCTGAAATCACAGCCTATATTACCTGTTACGGCAGGACCGCAGTTTACGCCCACACCGAAACCGATCTTACGGCCGAACTGCTCCTCGATCTTCTGGTTTAGCGGCTCACTTCCCATTGCGATATCCATAGCCGCACAGACACTCTTAAACTCATAATCATCCAAATCAAAAGGGGAATTGAATACCGCCATGGTACAGTCGCCCACAAATTTGTCCAGAGTACCCAGATTATCAAATACCGCCTTAGTGGTAAGTGCAAGATACTGGTTCAGGATTGCCACTACATCCTCAGGACTTAAAGCCTCCGACATGGTAGTGAATCCTCGGATATCAACAAAAAGTGCAGATATGTCGCGGCTTTCACCTCCAAGGCTTACTTTGTAGGTACCCGTCTGCGCAATTTCCTCAATGATCTGGGGTGCAACATATTTGCTGAAAGCCCGGAGAATCCTTGCTTTATTTTTATATTCCTGTATATAACGCTTTGCCAGGCAGTAAATATAAAACACAATTACCACTATCGGGAAATATATGACGCTTATGACTATCCCCATATTGTTATGCATCATGACACAAAATAGGACTTCCGCTGCTATCATAAGGGCAGTTGCGACAGATGCAATAACAACATTCAGCCTTCTGCACACCAGCACCAGCAGCGCAGCAACAGCCGCGAATATAATGGCATAAATATACGGATCACCATTTACCGAGAAACGATTCTGCATAAATGCCTGCAGGATATTCGCATGAATCTCTACTCCGTACATCTGTTTCGTGCCACCTGTAGGCACATTGAAATTATCCATCATACCTGGAGCGTATGCACCCACTAGTACAATGCAGCCAGAAAAAGCTCTCGGATCTATCCTGCCCTCCATCACATCCACAAGTGAAACATATTCATAGTCACCGGGGCGACCGGAGTAGTCTATTATAGACCTCCCATACTGATCCTTAGAATAATTAAGCGGTTCAACATGTTGATTCTCGCAGTATTTTTTGTATATCATCCACGGAAAACTTCTGTAGGTGGTGCCATTATACTCAGTTTCTGTGGTTATGCGTCGCACTGTTCCGTCAGAATCCTGTGAAACATTCGAGTATCCCATATAACACTCATCAGCAAGCTCCTTATAGGGCAGATAGACTTCTTTTACAGCCCTGTAAACATTGCCATTCATATCCCGTAGTGGCATGTCTGCGTACTTAAACTGCCCTACTACCACCACATTGCCATATTCTCTGGCAGCCTCTGCAAATGCCATATCTCCTGCTTCATCCACATGCCCTGAGAACTGAATATCGAAACCTATGATATCCGGCTGGATCTCCTGATTTTCAGTAAGCAGTTTGATCAGATCAGCATAAACAGCACGCGACCATGTATTTATAGGACCGTATTTTTCAAGAGTCGCTTCATCCACACCTATTATCTTGATCTTGCCCGACACGCCTCTCGGAGTCTGATAAAGCGCATCCGTTGTAAGGTAATCCAGTCTGGAAAAAGCATTTGTAACTGTCAGTATAAAAACAAGTACTGCAGCAATAATCATGAACAGCAGGTCATATATTATTTCACTGATATCTTTTTTTTTCATGTGTTATTCCTTTTCTCGCTAATATAACGGTTCTTAAATACCTTGGCCCCAATGCCTGCCTGCATATCCCGATAGCATGCGCCTGAAAGCTTCAGCTCAGTTTTATTTCTTTAAAAATATTAAAATAATCCATAAAACTGCATATATGGAATCCTTAAATTCCATAAAAAAGCAGCATATGAAACTGCTGCTTTTTGAAAAACAGAATATCCCGGACTACTTATTGCAACCTGAATCTGTAATCCTTATTTTTCATATCTATTTTTACATCAGGATCAAAAACCACAGCATCAGTCATCGCACCATCGCTTCTCCTATAGTAAACATTAGCTGTTAACCATTCACCATTCTTCGTGCCGTTCACATAAGCCTTTGAAGACGGCTCTTCAAGGTATACGATGGAAAAGTTCCTGGTTTCATTAACTGCTGCAAACAATCCCGCCGCAGGTGTACTGAATCTCACAACATAATCCCCCGGCATAGTGGGTACGGATTCTGAATAGGCATTGTCCGGTGCTCCTAACTTAATAAACTTTTGCCGGATCAGCTGTTGCCTCAACCGATGCCCTGACCACATACGTGCCTACTTCAGACGGGATGACTTCCGCTTCCAGACGGCATATAAATGCAGATTTCTTTCATCAACTCCCATCTGATATACAGCGCCCGGAGCATATTCCGGCGTGGTTGCATTCCTTTCTGTTGACCACCCAAGTAGTTCATAGCCTTCTCGTTCTTCAAGTGAATCAAGCAAGGTCACATCAACCTTAGCATCTGCTGAAGAAAAGCTGGCTCTTAAACTATACATAAGCGGTGAGTCATCAATGCACGGGGTTGTCTGATAATTCTGATCATAATTAATCGTTATTGGCAGTTCCGCATAATATGCTACAGCATAAGTATTAAAAGAACTGTTAATCTCTATTGTCCACTTGCTTCCTGTTTGAAAATGCAGCTCATATCCTTTCTGACATAGAACTTACTTCCACCTGAATAAACAATATTATCAGTATTATTACCCTCAATCACATAGCGATTCCCTCCGGCGAAGGAATAATCTGTATTTGACTTTAGTGATACAGCTTTTCCTACAGGCACAGTTCTTGTTTTCACCCATTCTGAAGCGAGAGCCAAAGTAAAACTATATTCATTTCCTGCCAGGTCTCTCGCAACTACCTTATGAGACTTAAGTTCATCAGTCCCCGCAAATCTTATTACGCACTCCTTTCCTGTAAAAGTCTGCTTTTCTCCATCTACCGTTACTTCTTTAAGGTTATCGTCCTTTATAGTAAAAGTCAGTTCGTCCATAAATACTGTTACAGGCTTTGTGATATCAGCTACATTAAGACCTTCCGGAAAAACTGCAGCAGGAGTTACCTTATCAATTTTTACTTCACTGTCAAATGTAATAGCATTCGTAATTGCGCCATCCTGGATTCTCTGATAATAGAGTTGTTTTATGTCCTTGCTCCAGGTTATGGTATCCGTAAAGCTTCCTATCATTCCCGTGTTGCTTATTTTATAGCCTTGAGGAGCATTTATGGTTACATCTGACCTGAACCAGCCATTTTCTCCTTTACCATCCAGGGAAACCTTCCCCGGATTTGTTTCCAAATAGACTATTGAAAACTCCGCCGTTTTGCTCACAGCAGGATAAAATCCAACTGCCGGCGCACTAAGCATCACCGTATAATCTCCGGGAGTCGTAGGAACAGTTTCAGAATATGCATTATCAAGAGCTCTTGATTTCTTATATAACAGCTTTTTCTCCGCCGGTGATGCGGATGAGAATGAGACCTCCAATTCCGTACCGTACAACACTTCTTTTTTTACAGTAATTTCTGATTTATCTTCTATGTAATAATCCTTAATCGCTATCTTATCCGTTATGGCAGCGTCAGACTCCCTTTGCAGGTAGACACTGCCGCCCTTAGCATTCGAATAAAGTACGCTGGGACCAAAATCCGTCTGTGAAAGACTTATTTTGAATCCATCAACAGGTATAACTTTTAAATCAGTTAAGGCACCGGAGCCGTCTTTTATTTCCTGATATTTATACGGTTCATTCGGTGCAGTCAGATATTCAATTTCAAACTCTCCCTTGGCTTCATCTGCAGAATAATCATCTGTTTCCTCAAGAGTAGCCCTTACCGTATACTTTCCGGGTTCTTTGGGCACCTTGGTGGTATATTTGCTGTCAGCTTCACCCTTTTTCTTGTACTCGACAGTGACTTCACCCTCAGAATTCTTTTTTATATCATACTCAATCTTTGTTCCTACCCAATATGTAGACTTCTTCAGTTCAATTTCCACGCTTCCTTCTTCTTTTCCTGACCAGACTGCATCAAAAGCAAGCGATTTGCTGGTTTCATCACTCTTAACCGAAAAAGTATACACACTTCCCAGATCATAAGTCTTCTTTCCGTCTGTCCAGCCCTTCAGCACATAACCTGAACGACTAAAATCCACCTTATCAAGAAGGGTTATCTGACCGGTACTATAGTCATCAGAAATTTTCACCGTTTCACTCTTGTTTACCTTATCACCGGTTCCGCCATTAGGACTGTACTGTATGCTTACCTCCACCTCCGGAACCCGCTCCCAGACTGCTCGAAATGAAAGTGATGCGGTAGTATCATCCTCATCCACCGGAAATGTATACACACTTCCCAGGTCATAGTTCTTCTTCCCGTCTGTCCAGCCCGCAAGCTTATAACCTGCACGCTTGAAATCAGCTTTTTCAAGCAGCGTCACCTGCCCCTTACTATAATCGTCATACAGTTCTGCGGTAACACTCTTATTTACTGTATCGCCGGTTCCTTCGCCGGGTTTATACTGTATGCTTACTTCCAGAGTAGAACTAAGCACCTCAAAATCTGCAATTTCTTCGGCCATGGCATAATCCTCAGACTCCTCAAGCGTTGCCCTGACAGTATACATCCCTGTAGCTGTTGGCTCACTCTCTGAATATGCAGAGTCATCAGAGGCTTTTAATTTGTACTCAAGCACCGGTGTCCCAGTAGCTGCCTCCGGGATCTTCTGAACACTTATTTTAGATGAAATATCTTCATCATCATGAACAGGTGTATCTACTGTGATATTCAAAGTAACTTCAGTTTTAGGTGTCCATGCGGCAAAGTATTGCTTATACTCTCCCGGATAAAGCTCATGTTCTGCTCCCGGCTGTATGTAATCATCCGAGCCCTGCTCTACCTCCCAGCCTGCAAGTTTATATCCGATCCTGCTAAAGCCGGCTTCCCCTGCCGTTGGCAGCGCGATCGTGGCTGTATCCGATGCATTTGCCAGAGAAAACTCTTCTGTTTCTTCATATGCATCTGCTTCAACATCATCTCCAGGAATACAGCTGATGCCGCCCTCGTAAACAGCCTGGTATACAGCAATATTACTTGAAGTAGCAGAGTCTTCGCCTTTTTTTGTCCAGCTGTCTACATCATATCTGTAAACGGTAATCTGCGAAGGTGCCGTTTCTCTTACAGTCACATTATTACCAAAGCCGGATAGGAAATTATCATTTCCACTGCTAAAGTACTCATGAAGTATCCGATCAGCATCATCCCCATATGCACAATATATATTGTAGGTCGGTTTATTTATAATGATTTCATCCGGATAATAAGCAGCTAACTCATAAGAAGAGCTTCCTGATAACACTACCGTATTCGAATCCTTTAAGATCCATTTTGAAACAGTACCATTAATACCTGCGATGCTCTCAGGAGCCGTAACCGAAGATCCTGATTTAACCTCTCCAAAACGGCTATAATCAGCAGAAGCATGAGCTTCAAAAGCAAGTGCATTCTGTGCATCTGTCTCGCTTGCACAAAAAACCACCAGCAGTCCGCCATATGATGTATCCGTTGAAACTACTGTAATAGTCTTATCAACTTCCATTTCACCGGGGAAAGGATAATCCGCATCCGCATACGCAATTATCTTACAGACTCCTTCCACACTTACAAGCAGCCCGGCTATTATCAATGCTACCAGAATTTTTCCAATAAGATTTTTTTTGCTTTTTAATCCACTATTCATACAATCACACCACTTTTCTCTCACAGCTACATTGTTGCTTACACCAGCCAACAGGATCATACCTGCTCATTTCACTAATTTGATGGATTCGACTCATCTACCCAGACTATATCCGTATCCTTCGTTATTGTAGCAGGAAACACCAGTTTATTATCTTGAGACTCTAGTTTCCAATGTCCCTTGGCCGTAGGCATGAGCATCGGCTCCTCCACAGTTCCTTCGTACGGCACTACCACGGTTCCGAACACAGTGGTTCCGTTCATGAACCTTACTGTGCAGGTTTCAGGCGTTTCTTCATCCCCCTGGAGACCTTCAGTTATTCTGTCATTGCTCACGCTCATCTTCTTATTCGTATTCTTTGATATGAAATCCAGGTATTTGAACGTCTGTTTTGTAAACAAGCTCATATCAAGTTCAACAGGATTGCTTACAAATGCGGTAGTCGTTTTATTTGTGAATGCTGTAGTCTGATTACCGGCATCTACCACCTGTGTGTTCCCTGGTACTCCGCCCATATCAACAACTTCAAACCCGTCAGACAAGTCTGCTGCTTCCTGATTTGATACAGACTGCGGACCACGACCGCCATCACCATCATCAGACTGCAGTCCGTCCTGGTCAACTCCGTCTTCACTGTACACTGCTCCGTGCTGGTCAGCTCCGCCGCCGGACAGCGTTCCGCCATTCTGCCTCAGCCCGGCTTCCTGCACGCCTTCAATTGTCTGGAAGATCGTAAACTGTGTGCCGTCCTCAGCCACCAGGTATTCATTTCGTGTGATGGTACCCCTTACCGACATGGTTGCATTCTGGGTATTCAGCTCATATACTGACTTACTTGACAGAGGTTCCTCTATCTGGTTTATAACCGCGCCTTCCAGCAGCTGTATGGAAGTCCTTGAATCTGCCGCTGTCCCATCAGCCTCCAGAATTATCGTTGTATTATTTTCCAGATAGATATACTTATCTTCATCAGCCTTTATAATGAGAGTTCCTTCCACCAGAGATATCTTATCTCCGCTCTGAAGGAGCATATTCTCATAGGGAGTCACCTCACTGCCATCACTGTGCACGACGGAAGCCTGCCCCTCCACCTGATAGATTTTCAGTACTCTGTAAGTCTTTTCTCCGAAAATGAAAATGCCGCCCACGACCAGTGCGATAATCGCAACGACCACAGCGGCAATAATTATGATCAGATTTTTATTTATCCCCTTCTTTTCAGCATTTGCAGTTTCCATAGTTTCCTCACCCTAAAACATATATTTACACCTTATCCGTCATATTTCCATCCGGCTACAGCAGTCCCTTTCCCCTAAGGAATACCAGAGACCTGCGCTGTGCTTCCACGCCTGTATTCTCTACCAGCACCGAGACATCCTTCATATACCTGTCGTAATATTTCAGGAATTTATCCCAGTCAGTAACACCATCTCCTACCGGCAGATGCAAGTCTCTTTTGCCATCATTGTCATTGATATGCACATGCCGTATATACGGTCCCACGGCTTCCGACCACTCATCTATATCATGATCCCTGCCAAAGCAGCCTGCGTGGGCATAGTCGTAACAAAGTCCAAAATTCTCTACATCCTTAAGCCTCTCAGCAAGACGTTTCATCGGTTCCGGATCTGAATCAAACATGTTCTCAAGCCATATCTGATGCTCCGGATACTCATCGCATATGCTGCGCCAGCACTCCTCGTTTCGGTCTACCCAGTTGTCGATATACTGCGGCAGATATAGCTGCGGGCAGATATTAGAGTGAAATACCGTTCCCACAGCTCCCAGCCTCTCAGAAACAACCAGGCTCTGCCTGATCCGTTTGTAACCTGTCTTTCTGATTTCTTCATCATCGCTGAACACCAGCACATCAAAGAAATCTCCGTGATTAGTCACCGGCCCCGGCACTTTTATATCCTTGTATTTTGTTATCAACTCATCACACCTTTTTTCATCATCCAGCACCTTAGGTGTGAAAAAATCATTAAATTCGAACCCCAATCCATATTCCCGGCCCAGCTCCAGACTGTCATCCAGATGCAGCCGATCCGGGATTATCTGAAATACCCCCACGTCAGCCCTCCTTGACTACACGGTTTCTTCCGGTCTCCTTTGCTATATATAATCTCCTGTCACAGACTGCTATATTCTCTTCCGCTGACTTCGCCGGATCCACCTTGCCACATCCGAAGCTTACAGTCACGCTTATTGCAGTTCCGTCAAAAATGCATTCCGAAGCTTCAACCGCAGCCCTGATCTTTTCAGCCGTAGCCACTGCACCGTCGATATCCGTATCATTGAGCAGCACGATAAACTCCTCTCCGCCCCATCTGTAAATAACATCATCCTTCCTGATGGTATTAGCTGCAAGAGTAGCCACATGTCTGAGCACCGCATCACCGGCATTATGACCGTAAGTATCATTTACAGCCTTGAAATGGTCGATATCGCACATTATCATAGAGCCGCCTGCGTTATTTCTTCTGTCTATACCGTCACCGTATCTGATACTGAAGTCATGATAGAAACCGATACGATTGCGAACCTTTGTCAGACGGTCTCTCTCAGCATCAGCTAAGAACAGCTCACTTTCCAGCGTAATGGAACAGATAAACGCAGCCAGGGACAGTCTCTTGCAATCCCTTCTGATATTAAACTTCCCATCACCATCCATTTTATTGATTACCTGATATGCACCGATATACTCGCCACGGCTATTTGTTATGGGCATAACAAGAATGGACTTGGTCACATATCCGGTCTTCTTATCTACCTCAGCGTTAAAGAAAGGATCGTTATAGGGATCATTTGTCACTATTGAGCGTCCTTCTGTCAGAGCTTTGCCCACCATACCTGTTCCAATGGGTATCTCTATCTTTCCCGTGCCGGTAGCAGACAGAGTCCAGATAGTTCCGGCTTCTTTATCCAGTCTCCAAAAGCTCGCCCTGTCAGCATTTACCAAACGTCTGCCCAGATCTGTAAGAAGCCTGATAATGGTCAGGTGGTCTTCTTCCGCACTTGTAGCCGGGTCGCGCATCTTAATATAAAGTTCGTTTGAAATCTCGAAGATATTATTGATCAGATCTTCGCTATAGAAATCATCAATTCCGGCTTCCTGCTCCTTTGAAACCGTTGCAGTGATCCCCGGTACCGATTCGGGAATATTATCCGGCAGCTTTTCTGCTATGCCATACGGCATGCCTCCCGGTGCCATAGGCTTTTCGGGTATTGCCCCAAGTAATCCTGATCCGTCTGCCGGGTTGAATTTCTGATTTGATGAGTCCATCTTTGCCCCTCCCTTTTTTATTTTTACATGACAAAACGCACGGGATGATCGTGCTCTGTCTTCAGTTTACAATATTCCTTGTCATTTTATCAAAAAATACTGCTTCTTAATATATCTTTTATGCCTTATTTTTGCCTTTTGAGTCAATCTTGAGGGACTTTAATCACTTTCTGGTCTGTCGGGGCGTTCTCCGTCAAAATCCGGTCTCTCTCCCTCCGGATGAGGTCCAAAAATCCAGCCGCTCTCCATCCGGCAATTTACCGTCAGAATCAGGCGGTGTGCCAAAGCCCGGTTTGCCTCCGGGGCCGCCGCCCGGTGCCCCGAAAGCCTGCAGGTCACCGATGTAATTTACTATGCCCTCAATAGTAACGCTGCCCAAATCGGTTCCGTCAAGGTTTGCCGCAGCAGAGTTCCTGCTCTCAGCAGTGTATGTCTCACCGCTTTCGAATCCAAAACCTGCAAAGACAATTGCACTGTAGCTTTTTGCCGGATAAAAGCTTACGGCTTCATTCCCGGCGCTGTCCTTTATCACAATTCCAGTTCCAGCCTCTGCGGATCCTTCATCGTGCCTGCCGGGGCCGTCGTGACTGCTTTCACTATTGTCATCGCTACCATCGTCAAACGCTGCCGCTGCCACTGCTATGCATGTTACTGTCGAGCTTTCTGATATGGTCTGCAGCATTCCCGATGAACCGGCGCCTATAAGAGTTCCACCGGTCATTATGAAATCTACGCCGTAGTCAAAGAAACCGTTGCCGGAATTCTCCGGTCCGTCCACCACAACATTGCCGCCCGTCAGATAGATGTAGCCGTTGCTGTCCAGGCCGTCGTCAGAAGCATTCACATATACATTGCTGCCGTCCAGATAAATGACATTTCCTTCATTTCCTGCCATGAAATCCCAGGGTGCTTCATCACCGTCATCCTCGGATTCCTCCGTATCACCGGCAGCATTTAAGCCGTCATCAGAGCTTTCAACATTCACTATGCTCCCCACCATATCAATGACGGTTCCCTCGATACCCTCTTTGCTTCCGGCCACATTTACATCCGTATCATATAAAAGTACTGCCTTATCGGCATGAATCCCGTCGTCGCCGGCATTTATATCAACCTCTCCGCCGACTATCATCACATCACCGCTGCAGTGTATCCCATCATCTCCGGCTGTGATGCCTATCGTACCGCCTTCAACATAGAAATAGCCTTTCTCATCATCTTCCTTTTCCGTGACCACCATTCCCTTGCCGCCGGCATTTATTGTATAGTTTCCGCTGTATACTTTTATGGAATCCTTTCCCTTTATGGCATCTCCTACAGATGATATTTCCAGGCTGCCGCTCCTAAGGATCAGGTCGTCCTTGGTATGTATAGCCCTCGAATGATTTCCGCAGACATTAAGCTTCCCATTTCCGTTTATCACCAGATCGCAATCTGCTGTTATGGCTGCAGAAGCTTCGGAATCGGAATAATCTGCACTGTCGGATATGCTGTTTTCCGTTCCGTCTGCAAGGCTGATATACATATTCTTTGCGCCTGTGACCCATATAGCCGGGCCGTCAGGGGATGTAATATTCACACCGTTTAGTACCAGACGGACATTTTTATCCTCCGTCTGTGCACGTATCTGTCCTTCAAAGTCTCCGGATAGCACATACGTTCCCTTTCCAGTTATCTTTATAAGGCCCTCCGACACGCTCACATCGTCGGCATCGTCCCCTGTCACATCCGCCGTACTTCCGGACATTTCGATAAAGGTGGCCTTTTCCTCCTTGTATCCATAATAGTCATAATTTTCGCTGTATGCCGGAAACGACAGACTGTATACCCTGTCAGGAAGCTCTATTCCTGCAGTCCGTCCGTCTTCCACCGTTGTATCTACATGCTCCACCTGAGAAATACCGGCGGGAACCGATGTCAGCGGATTATTATCCTCATCCGTGTCAGAAACAGCCCCATTATCTGACAGCAAATCGCTGCCTCCCGCAACATCCCCATTCTGCGTGCATGACGCAGCAAAGAGAGTTGCAAAGCATATACTTAATACCGCTAATCTATTTCTCACGTAATACCTCCGTGCGGCTTCAAGCCGTCCTTTTAACATTCCGGACACGCAGAGCAGCGTCCGTATTTTACATTTTTCAATATATTATTACATGCGGAATTTTTTTGTTCCGGACCGGATCCCCAGCCGTAAAAAACGCCGACAGCTGTATAACATACAGCCTATCGGCGCCCCATTGCATCAATCTCCAAAACATCCATCCGCTGCCGGATACTTATACTCATGTTATTACATTATTACATTTCTTCCGGAGCACGTGTCACCGGTCTTGAGCATATAATCGTCAGGTTGCCGTTCTTCGTCCTGAGCTCATCCACAAATTCCTTTTCCTTTGCAGGATCCTTGATGGTTATCATATAGTTAAGCTCAAATATGCTTCCCAAGTCAGTGGTCTTAACCTTAACAAGCTCTGACTTTGAAAGATATTTTTCAAAAGTATCATCAAACACGGTAGTATAATCAAGCGCCTCGGGAATAAGTATCTTCAGGCTCTTTTCTCCCTTGCTGCTCTCACCGAATTTTGTCAGGACAAGTATGAGATAGATCACAGCCAGTACAAGGGTGGTACCGCCACTGTAGAATACATACCCCATTCCGTTGGCAAGACCTACTGCCATAGCGAAAAATATAAAAGTGATATCCTTGGTCGTTCCCGGCAGGGATCTGAACCTTATCAGACTGAATGCACCCATTACAGATACCGCTGCACCGAGATTTCCGTTTACAACGGTTATAACTACCTGTACCAGTGCCGGCAGCAGGATAAGCCCTATGGCAAAGCTCTTGGTGTAGTTTGACTTAAACATATAAAGCAGTGAAATTATCAGTCCGCACAAAAGGGATGCGAACAGGCATATCAATGCTCCCGATGCAGTCACCTGCCCTGCTGCGTTAGTAAGTAAACTCTGAAACATAACAATACCTCGCTTTTATTCTTTGTAATCATTCAGCCCCCACAGAGTCTGAACAACCGCAACTATACTAAACCGCTTCTTTCCTCAATATCATACTTCGGCAAACTCGTTAAATGCCAGTTCAAGCTGCTGGGCCGTAAAACGCTGCTGAACGCAATCCCCATCCTGAACAGATTCCAGATCTTTCTGTAACCTGCTCTGATATACTCTCCCGTATTTGGAAAATGAGGAGGATCTGATATCCAGCTCATCCATTATCTCCACAAACCACAGGGGCAGCGAATCAGGCGCCTTTATCTCTAAAAGCCGCATATCTTCTTCATAAAGCTCATCACAGGCAGTATCCTTGCGAAGATCCATGTCCGTCTTCCGGCTGCGGATATGCCTGTCTATGGTAAACCTTATCTCCGGCATATCTTTTACTACATACGCCATCCTGTCATATGCAAGAAAAACATTAGGCTTTAAGTCATAAAACTTTATGGCATAGTCTATCTCCCTGAATATCTGACAGTCGTATTTCTCAGGATACACACCGTCATCAAGATAGGCCGCAGCAACACTCATGGGCATTCCTACCCTGCGCTTGTATACCACGCCTTTCCATTTCTTCTTAAGCTCCAGGTATACCTTCGTATCTTCCTTTGCAGTGCCGTAGCAGCGCACCCGGAATTTTTCCTTATACATAGGCTTATCCAGGGATCTTCTGATCAGGTCATTATCCTTCGTGTCGTAGTACACGTTGCATATAGTATAGTCCGTATACTTATCCGGAACTATACGGTCCCCGAGCTTTTCAATGAAATCCTCGCTCTTCTTTGCCGTAAGCAGATATTTTTTTTCCACTCTTTTAAAAATGCCTGCCATAGTACAACGCTCCGTACGTACCGTCTGAAAACATACCTGAATTCCCTGAGATTCAGGGCTTCAAGCCTAAACTTTCCCCACAAAACCGCATTATTTTAGCACAATTTTAAAACAACTGCAAGCATAAGCCCTATCAGGGACAATTAAAGCAGCCTGTAAACGCAACAAAAAACCGGTATCGTCAAGCTGTCTGCATTCCTTTCCGATACCGGTCATTATCGTTGCAAAATCCAAATTTTGGACTATTGGAGTAACACTCCTTCACTCTTCGTGATCAGATCATGCTTTAGCCATAGCCTTTGCAAGCGCTTCAAATGCAGGTGCGTCAGAAGTCTTTCTTGTAGACTTAATGGTTACGATCGGCTCAACAACAGTGATATCCTTCATGGCGTCAAAGTATTCCTTCATCTTCTTGCCGGCAACAGGTGCCCAGGAACCATTCTCGATGATTCCCACCTTCCTATTCTGGAAAGCCTTGATCTTGAGGTGATGAAGCAGGTCGTTCATAGGAGGGAATATCTCGCCATCATAGGTGCAGGCACATACTATCATCCTGTCATAAAGGAAAGCCTGCTCGACTGCTTCGGTTACATCCTCTTCGGTAAGATCCATAGTCTTTACGGTCTCGCCCATAGCCTCAAGCTCTTTTGCAAATTCAAGGACAGCTCTCTTTGTATTACCATGAATAGACGCATAAGGGATGAAGATTCCCTCCCTGTCCGGCTTGTAGCTGCTCCACTTATCATAAGTCTCCACGATAAATGCTATATCATCCTTGTGCACAGGTCCGTGGAGCGGAGCTATGACTGCGATATCCAGCCCTGCCGCCTTCTTTAAAAGTTGCTGAACCGGTCCGCCGTACTTTCCGACTATGTTGAAATAATAGTGGCTTGCATCAGCTATCCACTCCTCGCCGTTCTCCAGTGCGCTGAATGTTCCGAAGGCATCTGCCGAGAAAAGAACTTTCTCGCTCTCCTCATAGGTAACCATTACCTCGGGCCAGTGTACCATTGGAGCCATGATAAATCTCAGTGTATGGCTTCCCAGTGAAAGGGTGTCATTTTCCTTAACTGAAATGCATCTGCCTGTAAAATCATTCTCAAAGAACTGGGGCAGCATCTGAATAGTCTTTGCGCTGCCTACGATCTGCATCTCAGGATACATATCCGCAAGCTTTCCGATATTAGCCGCATGATCGGGCTCAAGGTGCTGAACCACAAGATATGACGGTTTCTTATCTCCTAACACATTTTTGAGATTATCAAAAAACTGCTCCGTGCCTCTGGGATCCACTGTATCCATTACGGCGATCTTTTCATCAAGGATCACATATGAATTATAGGATATTCCCTCCGTAGGATACTGGCTTTCAAATATCTCAAGCTCGGGATCATCCGCCCCTACGAACTTTATTGTGTCTGTTACCTGTACTCTGTCTAAGATGTTCATTTAAGTAAGCCTCCTTTTGCATGAAACTTTTAATATAACTTTTAATGTGACTTCTGATGTACCATTGCTTCATATTCATGTAATCATGAACACGTTCTATTGTACCATATCCCGGCCCCTTCGGAAAAAATATTGTATACAAAATCCGTCTATATTAGCTTTAAGATATGATTTTATTCTGCCCCGTTTGCTGTCACAAAAGCGCTGTGCTGATCCCACTCTCCACTGAGTGTAGTCACAAGGAACATTCCATCAGCATCCGGTGTGTATACTCTGAGCGCACGGGCAGGGCCACCCTCCGGAAGTACTATTCTAAAGGACACGATTTCACCTTTGCTTAAACTTCCACTATACAGTTTGTCTACGGAAGCAGGATTCCAGAGCATTTCATCATTTTCATTGAAAGACACCTCTCCGTCCTCCAGCTCAAGTTCCGTATAATCCGCCAGCGCAACGGCAACCACCGTATCGAATGCAGACTTATCAATGACCACAGGTGAATTTGTGAGGTCTTTCAGTTCTGCAGGCGGATTGGTTACGATAAAGAGCACTGCATCCTTAGGAGCCAGAGCTATGAACTTATCCCAGTTTTCTTCGGTAGGATCACTGTAATAAGCCTCAAACAGGTACATTGCTTCTTCCCTGAGGTCATAGGACTGATCTATATCATCCTTTTCATGGCTATATCCCCGTACCGGCAGCCATGCAATCAGCTCGCACCTTAGTTCGTACTCGCCCATGATGTCCGAAAATTCTTCTTCTCCTATATCCATCTCTTCAGATACTTCCCGGTCAGCAATTCCGCTGTCATTGGTGAATACGGCTATACTTCCGTCAGCTCTTCCTTCGGTAAAGCAGAATTCATCCCAGATGACTTCTGTCCCGTCTTCGCTTAAGTGACACTCACCGATAATCGTATTCATGGCCCCGCCTGAACCGATATTAAAAAAATGCCCTTCATCCATCAGCCTGTAGCTGTTTCTTGCCCAGCCTTCAATGGTCATAACAGGCTTACCGTCCTTAATGGTATATACACCGGCAATATAATCCTCAATATGCATCTCCTGCTCGCCGGTTTCGTAGACTTCACTATAGCCTACAAGAAGCTCAGGAATCCCATCGCCGCTGTAGTCTTCAAGCCAGTAGCCGATTTCATCCGGAAGAGTATCCTTTTCACCATACATTAACCTTTCAATGAGTCCCTCCGATAGATACTCGTAAGCTTTTTCATAATCATATCCGTTCTCTATTGCTTCCAGCAGTTCATCAATCACCGGGGCATAAATGCTCTCATATTCTTCCTGTGAAAGAGCAGCCGGCACATCCTGTCCCTCGGCCGGGTCGCCGTTTTCTTCCTGTTCGTTTTCACCGCCTTCAGGATCGTTTTCGGAATCCTCTTCCGGAACCTCCACTTCCTCCCGGACGTCTGCCGGCTTAGAACTGTTCCCCGGCTTCCCGGCACAGCCGCCAAGCAGCACCAATCCCATTATAATTCCCGCAAGTCTCAAACCTCTCTTTTTCATATCTCCCCTTTCGGCCATATCCTGCGCAGACTCTGTTTTTCAGGACTTATTGCACACCTGTCAGAACATCCATTGTATCTATCACTACCACACAGTCGAGCTGTACCCTCTGCATGATGAGCTTCATTATATTCTCGGGAACTGCGACGCATCCGCCTGTATAAGGTTTCTCCGGTCCAAAGCAGTGAAGGAAGATCGCAGACCCCCTCCCAGGTGTTCCGTCGTCGTTAAAGCTTATATTAAGGCAATACTGATACTGGTAGTCATAATCAACTATATGCTCGCTGTTTTCCATATCCAGATCCGGATAATCCTTAATATCTACCATTTCGTTATAATGCATGCCCTCATTCTGGTCCCCTGACCAATAGGTGTCATCATCTACCTGCACATAGGGTATCGCACATCCCGGGTCAGACGCTATGCCGAATGCTTTATTAAAGCTGTATGTCCCCACGGGAGTCTGTCCGCAGCCTTCTGCATGGTCAGCATCAAGGCACAAGCCGTTTCTTCCCACAAAGCCCGGGGTGGAAAGCACCTGCTTCCATGCGCCGCTTTCATCACGCTCGTGCATTGAAATGGTAGCCGTGGTTTTATCCATTCCCATTGCAGCAACGATAAAGAGCTGATCAACTGATCCGTCCTGAGCAGCCGGAAGTGTGCTTACCCATTCCGGAGAATCCACCACTTCATGTGAGGACGCATAGAGACTGTCTGACGAAACCGCCACCTCTGTATCAGCATCCTTAGGATGTTCTGTTGCATTCATATCCTGCCCATTGCTGCAAGCACAGGTTAACATCACCATCGTAACAATCAGCCCTGCAAAAAATTTCTTTTTCATAATCTCCCTTCCGCCACACTGTGGCTGCTAAACATTGTACTATTCCGATTTAGAACAGTACCTATTTTACTCCAAGTCTGAAATAAAGCAAATATCCCTTTAACATCATAAACAGGGAATGCAAATCGCGAGTCGTATCTATATCATCCATTCTTTGCGTCTCTTTTATGCTTATCCTCATGATTTTCTCTAAAGTGTTCACCAACAGCTATTTCTATCATCTCCGGAATCCTTTATCCTATAGTAATCCTCCGCATCAATAGTGATTTCAATATGTTCCTTCGCGGATTTTAATTGTT
>CAMOJK010000037.1 GCA_946616835.1 uncultured Lachnospiraceae bacterium | reverse complement strand
GCCGCTTTTTAGCAGCTTTTCAGCCTGACGATAGTTATTATGATTTACCTGATAAGACAAACTATTACTATTATTTATCGACTCGGAAATCATTGTATACGCAACAATGGTTACTGCCAAAAGCAATGGCAGAAAGAAAAGGACACTGATGGCGCCCGGTATAAGATATGTCTTTTTGATATGCTCCCTGCCGTCTGCATCATACTCCGGATCCTTCTGTGCCTTCGATCTCATGGCAAAAGCCAGGATTAAAAAGAAAGAACCAAATAGTAAACACGAGCCTAAAACAACCGCTATTAAGCCCAGGAACATGAACAAAATCCCGGAAAATGCCATATTCTCCCCCTTATCATTCGTCTGTTTCAGGCAGCATTCCGCCTTTTCACAATACTTTACTCACCCGAAGGCTCATACCCCCTATCCTTAAGATATTTCTTAAGGGCCGCAAAACTCTCTGCGCTTATCACATGCTCTATGCGACAGGCATCCTCTGTTGCCACATTCTCAGATACGCCCAGATCCTTAAGCCATGCTGAAAGGAACAAATGCCTTTCATATATTGTCTCTGCTATAGCCTTTCCACTATCGGTAAGATATATATACCCTGCGTCCATTACAGTGATGTGGTTCTTTTCCCTGAGGTTTTTCATAGCAATACTTACACTGGATTTTCTGAATCCCATTTCATTTGCTATATCAACAGCCCTCACCACTGGAAGTTTTTTACTTAAGATCAGTATTGTTTCAAGGTAATCTTCTGATGACTCGTTGGATCTCATATGCTGCTCTCCTATTCGTAAGCTTATGCAAGTTTCATTTACCTAACAACCGTACCATAAACTAACTAAAATTGCAACACAAAACCTTCGTTTTATTTGACTAAAGCTTATTTTATCCGACTGCCATCGTCGGCAGCCATATCGCCACTTCTTTTTTTTAATTTAAGAACATATATAGTCCTGCTTGCTCCGCCATTGTATGCCTTTAACGCTGTCAACGGATCAGGATAAGGATTTTTTTCAATAAAGCCGTTATGAACCCTGTAGCTGCCTTCCTCTTTGGTTATGCACAGCGTGTGAACCATATGGAAGGGATTGTACCCTCTGTTAAAAGCCGTATAGATATATACTCCCCCATCATCTTCATCCTTAAGGGTCTCTATCTTCCGTCCCATGTATTCCGTAACTTCATAGCCCCGGTCCTTAAAATATTTATATATCGCCAATGGATCAGTTCCAAAAATCCCATTGAAGCATATTCCGTTCCCCGAATACTCATACAAAACTTCCGGGAAACTTTTTTCATCCCCAAGAGCCAGCAACGCATTGTATGTTGCTATTACTTCACAGGAATTACGAGCCGCCGTCAGAGGAAGACCTTTAAAAAAAATCTTACATGCATTTTTACCGGCAACACCATATAAAAATCCCGTGAGAGCCGGCTGATTCTCCAGATATCTCCCCGGGATCTTTTTCTTATATTCACGCCAGGCAATCCTGTTTAGCCTGTACTGGCTTTCCCTTGTCTCCTGCTTAAGCCTGCCTGCCAGCAAATGAAACACCTGTATGGTACAAGCTCCTATGATGCCCAATCTGTTATCCTCTCTTGAACAGACTCTTAAGTCCGCTAATAACACTCGGTTTCTTGTCAGACTGCACTATCACGGTAGGGCTTGGAACCATCATTACGCCTACCGCAAAACCTACAAGAAAAGCGACTATAAATGCCAGAATAATCACTTTCTTTGAAACCACTATCTCATCATCTGCCACCCAGTCCTTAACTTTCTGCTGAGCACTGTCTATGCTGTCCTTTACACTAAGAATCGCATCATTCATAATATCAAACCTGCCCCTCTCTTTTTTATGCTCCGTAATTCATCGCTCTCTTGCTTCTCGCATGTACTGCCGCCGCCTTTTTCTTCCTCATTATACCGTCACCAACAGCAGCATACTTATCCGCTATAGAAACTATCATGCTTTCCCTTGATGTAGGAAACCTGGTAATTGTCACCGGCCACATATGGCACCGGATGATCTTCTCCGTATTATAGTTTATGTCCGGCACTAAGCGTCTTGCAACATCCAACGACCTGTTTGGGTGTTCCCTATAGCATTCGGCATTATTCTTAAAACACTTATCTCGGTCCAGTATCCCCAGATCATGACAAAGTGCACCCACCACTATATCCGATTTCTTTGTAGATATATGCATCTTTTCAAGAAACTCACATATCCTCAGGCTGGTATGAGCCACCCTAATGGTATGGTCCCCTACCGTAGTACGGTTATGGTGCTTTTGATTCATAGCCTGCTTAAACTCCGCTGAATCAAATATGGATGCACCATATCGGTACAGCACGCTGTTTATTTCATTTTCTGACATCTACACCTCCATGCATTTATAAAAAAGACACAGCCTGTGCGATAAACAGCAAACGACAAAACTTATCCGTTTTGCCGTTTGCTATTTTTCAATATTTACATTTTACACGCAAAATATAATTTTGCAAAGTGATACATCTATCACTTTTTATCATCAGCCTCAAGGAACTTATATGCAAAACCTCCAATAGCGGCACCAAGCAAAGGACCGACTATGAAAACTACCACCTGCTTAATAGGCTCAAAATTTGATCCAATGGCTGCTGCTATAGCAGGGCCAAGGCTTCTTGCGGGATTTACGGATGTACCGGTAAGTCCAATAGTGCAGATGTGGATAGCCACAAGCGTAAGACCTATTATAAGTCCGCCAAAGGAACCATGGCTCTGTTTTTTGGATGTAACACCCAGTATAGCCATTACGAATATGCAGGTTGCTATCACCTCAACAATTATGCCTGCTGCAAATGAACCGGATACTCCGCCAAGTCCATTGGTTGCAAGACCACCGGTCATATCGGTCACATTACCAAGACTGAATATGCATGCAAGTGCCTCTGAACCTACGAACGCACCAAGGCACTGCGCAACTACATATCCTGCAAAATCCACAGGGCTTATTCCGCCATTTATGAAAACTGCAAGAGTTACAGCCGGATTAACATGTCCACCGGAAATATTTCCTACACCGTAAGCCATTGCTACGATTGCGAGACCGAAAGCAAAAGCTGTAAGTATGTATCCGCAGCCGTTTGCGGAGTCACATCCTACAAGCATAGCCGTTCCGCAGCCTACAAATACCAGTATGAATGTTCCGATAAATTCTGCAATATATTTTTTCATTTTACTTTCCTCCTTGAAAGTGTGAGTTCCTTCCGAAGCATTCCGGAAGGAACCGCCATTAAATTTTTTTACTTAAATACTCTTGTTGCACGCCAGTATCCGTCAGATCCTGTCATAGCAGTAATGGTCACATTGCTGTCGCTTGTCTTTAAGATACGATAACCATCAAAGTTTGTTCCATTGTCGTACTTGATAAGCATATCACCTGACGATGTGGAAAGTGTAATCTTGGATCCATCTATCTTTGTGATCTTGCCTACAAAATCAAGCTGGGATGTTGCATCCAGTGAAGTACCCGCTGCAGGATCCAGATTGGATGTAATACTTGAAGCATGCATATAGGAATCCGATCCGCAGTATACCTTAGCCTTTACAGTCTCACCTATCTTGAATGCCTGTGCTGCTTCCCACTTTGTATTCACATCAATACGGATAATCATTGTGCCCTGACCATCTATTTTAAGGTAAAGTGTATTATTATCCGTCTTATTTTCAACAGTTCCTTTCACCTCTACCTCAGCAGAGCAGCTTGTTACTGCAGGCCACAGATTTGATGAAGGATTAGTAGAGGAAGACGATGATGTATTTCCGGTAATCTTGATCGCATGCAGATATGCATCTGCACCATGCTGAACAACTACATCTACTTTCTTGCCGATAATCAGAAGACCGCCGGCTCCTATAACAGTATCGGTATCCATACGGATCGTCATATTTCCATCAGAAGTTGAAAGCTGAAGCGTATTGTCATCAGTGTTCTTTAATACAGTTCCGCTTACCGTTACGGTTGCACCATCCTTCAGTACAGAACCATTTGTAATATTTCCTGCCAGCTTATACGCATGGAACTGGTTGTCAGAGCCGGTATAAACTGCTGCTGTCACGGTTCTGCCGGATGTCAGCACATGAAGCTGCGTCAAATCTGTTGAGCTGTCTATCTTTATTGTAAGAAGGTTATTATTAACTTTGAGCACGAATGAAGAATCAGAGGGATTGTCCTGTACTGTTCCTGATATAACAGCAAGAGAACGTCCATCGGGAGTCTTCTCAGGCACACCGCTGATAGTGCTTGAGGATGTTGAAGACTCTGCTGCCGTAATATTTACAGCATGGAGATAACCATCTGATGCTCCTGCTACAGTTACATTCAACAGTCTGTCCTTATACATTATCCTGCAACCGACAAAATTAGAAGACTTATCCAGACGGATATTGAACTTGCTGCCGTTGCAGTCCAGATAAAGGGTACTAGGGTCAGATCCTTCCATAACCTTGCCCTTAACAGTTATCTGATTGGTTGTATCAACTGCTGCTCCCCAGTTTGTGCCGCCGGAAGCCCTGATGCAGGAAGTATGAAGATATGAATCGTTGCCATACTTCCAGTCAACCGATACCTCCTTGCCTTTCACCAGCACGGGAGCGTCCTCGATATTTAAATCCGGATCCATCTTGATCTGCATTATGCCTTCAGATGTGTCAAGCTTAAGCAGTTCATCAGTTGTGCCATCTGCTACCTTACCCTTAACCGTCCCGTCTGCCGCATTAGCTTTTATGGCTAACACGCCGCCGCAAAGCCCGGCGCAGAGTACAACAGCCATCAGCATGCTGACAAAGCGTTGCAGTTTCCTTACTGTTCTTTGTTTCATTTTCTCCTCCTTCTGCCGCATTAGTGCAGTTTTACTTTGTACCAACGCCCTGTCAATGCAGAAAACACCGTAAGGCGTAAGACAATAACTCCATTTTATGTTAATAATTTATGTAAACTTATTTTATGATAGCACTATAAAGAAATAATTACCATACTTTTTTCATTAAATAAAGCTATCCGCAGACTACATTCCAGTGCTGTTTATTCCGGACAGTTACTTTTCACATTCAAAACATTGTAGGATATATCGACAGTTTTATTTGAATTCTTTATGGTTACATAATATAATTTAAGCAGCAATATCAGTTACCATCAGTTCATTTCAAGGAGCTACAATATGAAACTTGTTTTTATCAGGCACGGCGAACCCGATTATGAAAAAGACTCCCTCACAGAAACCGGCTTTAAAGAAGCCGCCCTTTTAGCAGGCAGAATCGCGGGAATGGAGGTAAAGGACTTCTTTGTATCGCCCTTAGGCCGCGCAAAAGATACTGCAGCACCATCGCTTGAAAGAATCGGCCGCTCTGCCACAGAGCTTGACTGGATCCGGGAGTTTGATGTTTTTATCCACCGGCCTGACAAAGCTCCCGGCGAAGCAGGAATGGTCTGGGACTGGAGGCCTGCCGATTGGACAGCTTATTCGGATTTCTATGATAAAGACAAATGGATGCTCCACCCGCTTTTTGAAGAAAAGAAACTTAAGGACAGGTATGAATATGTGATAAATTCTTTCGAAGAATTTCTGAAATCACACGGGTATGTCCGGGACGGACTGTACTACAATGCAGAAAGCGCCAACAATAATACCTATGTATTCTTTTCACATTTTGGCTGTACCACCCTGCTGCTAAGCCGGCTCTTGAATGTATCTCCGATGATACTATGGCATGGTATGTGTATGGCCCCCACATCCGTAACCACCATAGTCACAGAAGAACGCCAAAAGGGTATAGCACAATGGAGATGCATTGAATATGGCGACACATCCCATCTGTACGCATCAGGCATGAAGCCATCGTTTGCAGCCAGATTCTGCGAGTGTTTTGATAATAAAAATGAAAGGCACGATTAAAAACCGTGCCTTTTTATCTGTTCTTATTTAATTCTGTCCTTTTCAGAGCTTAACCGTCTTTTCAAGCCTTACATCAACAGATGATGAAGCCGCATATATTTTAGCCTTCCCCTTCATCATTACCCATTCTGACCGTTCTTCATCATAATGAGCAAATGCCTTTAACGGAAGGACTACACTGACCACCTTTTCCTCACCGGGTTTTAAGAAAACCTTATCAAAACCTTTGAGTTCCTTTATAGGATTTTCTTCGGAGGGTACTTCCTCGCCCACATAAAACTGAACGATTTCGCTTCCATCACAATTTCCAACATTCTTAACCTTCACGCTTACCACATACATACCTTCAGTAAGCTTTCTTTTACTTACAGGCTTTCCTTCCACATTCTTTACAGCAAGACCTGAGTACTTGAACGATGTATATGACAGACCGTGACCGAAAGGAAACTGTACCGGCACATTATACTTTTCATAATATCTGTAACCTACAAACACGCCCTCATTAAAGGTCTGTGTCAGATGCGCATTGATTCTGGAAGATTCTTCCTTTTTAAGCTTTCTTCCCGGATAGTCGCCAAAACGGCTCACAGGTGTGGACTTAAAATCAACCGGCAGAGTCTCGGGAAGCTTTCCGGAAGGATTTACCGCACCAGTAATAACCTCACCAAGAGCCGTTCCACCTTCCATTCCGTTGTATCCCATCCAGATGATGGCTTTTGCCTTGTCTGCCCATTTAGACATTTCCACAGGACTTCCTGCAAACATTACGATCACGGTATTGGGATTTGCAGCCAGTACTGCACTTATGGTTTCATCCTGACCATAAGGAAGCTTCATATCTGTCCTGTCATGATCTTCCACATCATAATCATGGTCCAGGCCCCCGACAAATATTACTTCATCATATTCTCTGGCAAGTCTTACAGCTTCATCCCTGAGAGCTTTCCCTTTCTTTTTATCAGTCGCTGTATCCTTCTTTTGAGCTACTGCCTGATAAACATCCTCAATATTCACACTCTCAGCCTGCCAGTTATATTCCTCAGTTTTCTTCGGCGGTACATAATATCCCTTGGTATATTTTACCTCTGTATTGCCTCCAAAAGCCTTGGCTATTCCAAGTAAAGGCGTTATCTCAAAGAGAGCCTTTATCTCAGCACTTCCACCACCATTAGCCTGCCTGCGGTTTGCGTTATCACCTATAACCAGCACCTTTCTGGTTTTTTTCGGATTGATAGGAAGACGTCCGTTTTCATTCTTAAGGAGTATCACGGCCTCCCTTGCCGTTTCCAGGGCCTTTTCCATATGCCCCACAGTGGCATAGCACCCTCTGTCACGATCTTCAACAGGAACAGCCTTAGCCTTTATAACCTTGCCACCCTTGGTCTTTACTTCATTCATTTCCACATCGATCATACGGATGTACAGCATGAAGCGAAGGATATTCCTGATCTTTTCATCTATAAATGACTCATCAATCTCACCGTTTTTAACCATTTTAAGCAATGGCTGTGCCATAAAATAATTATCAAAATCAGGCTTAACACCCATCTCTACATCAAGCGCACTCTCAGCTGCATCCTTTGTATTATGGTTTCCGCCCCAGTCAGATACTATGAGACCATCGTACTTCCATGTACCTCTAAGCTGTTCATTCAACAGCCACTTATTCTCGCAGCAATGCTTTCCTCTGATAAGATTGTATGCTGCCATTACAGCCCTGCTCTTGGCCTTGCGGACAGCAGCCTCAAAACCCGGCAGGTATATTTCCTGAAGCGCTCTGTCAGAGAGCTCCACATTCACCATATAGCGCTCCGCCTCCTGGGAATTGCATATAAAATGCTTCACACAGGCGGAAACATCTGATTCCTGGATTCCCTCGATCAGGGGCACCACAAGTTCAGATATCAGGCAGGGATCCTCACTCATATATTCAAAATTTCTTCCACAGAGAGGATTCCTTTTTATGTTTATTCCGGGTGCAAGAAGCATGTCCTTGCCACGCCCTCTTGCCTCCTCGCCCAGCATTCTTCCTGAGCTCCATGCCAGGGAACGGTTCCAGGTAGCCGCTATTGCCGAATTACAGGGAGCATAACTTACCTCGTCTGCCGTAGTGCCTATTGTCTTCCATTCAGCAGGCATGAAATCATTTCTCACGCCCATAGGACCGTCAGAATATACGATAGGCGGTATTCCCAGTCTTTCCACTCCAGGGCTCTTAAAGAATTCCGAGCCATGTATCATGCTAATCTTCTCTTCGAGAGTCAGTTCAGAAAGCAGTGCCTCTACTTTTTTCTCTCTTTCTTTTTTATTCATCCCAGTCCTCCTGTTGTTTTACTAAATCCCCCGGCTGCAGTATTATACATTTTTGATCCATATATCCTTATCAGTAATTTCCAAGTATGCGCATGCTCCTCGCCTCTTCCCTGAGACCGCAAAGAGCATTCCTTACACCAGGATCTGAAAGATTTCCCTCAAAATCCAGGAAAAATCTGTATTCCCAGTTTCTGCCTTCTATGGGACGGCTTTCGATTTTTTTCATATTAAGATTGTTATATATGAAATGGGACAGCATGCGGTATAGCGAACCGCTCTCATCCGGTACTTCAAAGCATAAACTTATCTTTTTCGCATCCTTAACAAAAATCTTTCGGTTGCTTACTACAATAAATCTGGTTGTATTTGTATCCGAATGGTTCACAGCTTTTTTTATCACATCAAGTCCGTAAACTTTTGCTGCATGTTCCCCGGCTATAGCCGCCTGAGCAGGATCCTTTTCATCAGCAACCTTCTTTGCCGCAAAAGCATTGTTTCCCATTGAAATGAGCTTCCACTCTGGATGGCTTCGTAAAAACCTCTCCGACTGCATAAGAGACTGTGGATGTGAATAAACAGTCTTTATCGTGTCAATGGAAGTTCCTTTGCTCCCCAACAGACAGTGCTCTATCTTTATCATCTGCTCGCCGACTATATAATGTTCAAACTCAGCTAACAGGTCATATATCTCGTTCACTATCCCTGCTGTGGAATTTTCTATCGGGAGTACTGCATACTCTGCCCGTCCCTCATCCAAAGCAAGCATTGCATTTCTAAAGGTATCCGTGTGAAAAAAATCTGCTGACTCTGAAAAGAATGTATGTGCTGCTTCCTCTGAATAGGAGCCCTCAGCCCCCTGGAAAACAACCGTTGCCTTCTTATTCAGTGATTCGACAGGTGCAAAAGGAAGACTTCCTTTATCCTCAGATGAAAGAATGGAATACTGCAGTTTCCTGCTGCTTCCCATAAGCTGTCCGAAAAGATCCTGAATTCCCTGCCTGTACTCCGGATTTTCTACCAGACCGGATACACTCTTTAGCTTGGCATCCTCCCTTGCTTTATCAAATACATTTTTTCCGCTTGTTCTTTTGGACTCAGCCACTTCACAAGCGAGAGCCATACGTTTCTCATAAAGCTCTACTATCTGCCTGTCAACCTCATCCAGTTGTTTTCTTATATCTTCCAGTTCCATATCTGCTGTCATTTTTCTCTTTAGCCCCTCTTTACCTACCAGGCATTTCATACGGACTAAAGCTATATTTCCTTACATTTTTTCTGAATTTTTCTCATCACAGTACTTACATCTATAGACTTCCTTTTCAGGATCAGCCAGATAAAAGATATGCGGCAGTTCCTGTTCTATGGATGTAATACAGCGGGGATTTCTGCATCGCATAACCCCTTTCAATTCCTGCGGCAGCTCCAGAGGCTGTTTTTCAAGTATCTCGCCATCTTTTATGACATTCACCGTAATGGTGTGGTCTATGACTGCCAGCACATCAAGGTTTAAAGTGTTAATGTCGCACTCCACCTTTATTATATCCTTCCTGCCGAGCCTTTTGCTATGCGCATTTTTTATAATTGCTACCATACAGTCCAGCTTATCAAGTCCAAGATGGTAATATATGGACATCCCCTTGCCAACGGGAATATGATCCAGAACAAACCCTTCATCAATCTTTCCGACGTTAAGCATTGTATTTCCTCCTTTAACCTGCCATCCCGAGAAGCGTTGCAATAAGTGCCATTCTTACATATACACCGTACTGAACCTGTTCAAAATATACCGCCCTGGGATCCTCATCTATCTCCACTGATATTTCATTTACGCGGGGCAGCGGGTGAAGAACCAGCATATCCTTAGGTGCAAGTTCCATCTTTGTCTTATTCAGCACATAGAAATCTTTAAGTCTTACATAATCCTCTTCATTGAAGAAGCGTTCCCTCTGGACTCTGGTCATATAGAGCATATCCAGCTTTGGCATGCTGTCCTCAAGCCTTTCCACTTCTTCAAATTCCACATTCATGCTCCTGAGCTTTTCCCTCAGATAACTGGGTATGCGCAGCTCCTCAGGTGAAATAAACACATACTTATTATTCGGATAACGGAGCATTGCATTCACAAGTGAATGTACGGTCCGTCCGAACTTAAGGTCGCCGCACAGGCCGATGGTAAAGCCGTCCAATTTTCCCTTAAGAGACCTGATGGTAAGCATATCCGTAAGTGTCTGTGTGGGATGCTGATGGCCTCCATCTCCCGCATTGATTACAGGGATCCTTGAATGAGCCGCTGCCACCATGGGAGCACCTTCCTTAGGATGCCTCATGGCACATATATCAGCGAAACAGGATATGACACGTATTGTATCTGATACACTTTCACCCTTTGATGCAGATGATGAATTAGCATCTGAAAAACCTATGACCTGCCCCCCCAGATCGAGCATTGCAGTTTCAAATGAAAGTCTGGTTCTGGTGCTTGGCTCATAGAAACATGTTGCCAGCTTCTTCCTTGCGCACAGATCCTTATAGTCATCCGGATGACCTTTTATATCTGAAGCAAGATCAAAAAGCTTATCCAGTTCCTCCACCGAAAAGTCTAACGGTGTCATCAGATGTCTGAGCGGTCTGCCGTCTTTTCCGATTGTTTCCATAAAAACTCCTCCCTAAAGGTACAAAAAAAGAGAAACAAAAATGTTTCTCTCAAATACTGCAAATAACAAAAAAATAATGTGCTTCGACAAGAGAATTTTTTTTCATGAAATTATGTCTGTCACATCTGCACATACTATTCTCCAGTAAATCTATACTGCAACATATATTACCATATAGGCGATCTACATTCAATAAAAAACATCATATCCTCAATGCTTCATTTTGTAGTCCTGGCATGATAAAACAGATATTGCTGCAGTATTCCCGCATTCTTTCTGCCGCTTAAAACATCCTCCCCGCCGTACTGCTCATCAAATACACGCTTTATCCATACATCCACCGGCGCAAGATCCACTCTGGAATAGGCAAAAAGCGCAGTGCATGAAGCCACCTTTATACCGACACCATACATAGCGGTCAGGCGTTCCAGCAATTCCTCATCCGTAAGACCTGCCATGCTGTACATATCCGGTGCATCCATAACAGTGCGTCTTATATATGCCTCACGGTATCCCAGCTTAAAACCCTTCCACTGCTCATCCGAAAACTCAAGCATACGCGCTGCATCCGGGAACTCATACTCACCTGTGCTGCCGATTTCCTTTCCTGCAGCCCGACACACAGAATCTACTGCCGCCATTATAGCGGGTATATTTTTCCTCTGGGAAATAATAAATGAAATAAGACACTCCCATGGTTCCTGTTTAAGTATCCGTATGCCCTTTCCGCTTTCTGCAGCCGCAGTCATATATGAATCCGCAGCATCTATAGCTTCTCTGACAGCTTCATAACTCCTGTCCAGATCAAAATAATCATGCCAGATGTCTGCAAATTCTTCATCGCTGCAGCTTATGTCGTAAACACCCGGTACAGATGCCCTCATATCCAGCACATCACTGCCCTTTATGAAACGATAGACTCCGTCAGGCTGCAGCTTTATCCGGAAGCACTGGCCGCTGATCCTTATCTTTTCAAGATCAAAGTCATCTGCAATCTTTACGCTGTTATTAAAAGCTCTCTTCATGACACCTCAAATTATCAGCCGAATCCCACTATCTCATTTTTCGGTTTCTGAGTCTTTTTCACGCTTATTGCATGAAGCACAGGACCTTCTGCCTGGTAATCTGAGAAAAATTCCCTGTTTACCCTGGCAGTTATCCTTATCCAGTCCCTGTCCTTAAGTTTACCGGCATCCTTATACTCGCATGCATATCCCAAAAACTGCATATCATCCGCACAGCAGGTCATTGCAAGGCGTCCCGGCACAAAATAGCCTTTCGGAAAATTCTTAGGTTTAAGTACCATGGCATCAAATTCCAATACCTTACCCTCATACCTTTCGGCATGATCCATGGTATCCAGATACCATATTCCGAAAGTCCTCTCATCCAAAACTATCTTATCCGCCTTAAGATCATAAGGCAGATCCTCCTCAAATATCTGATTTATCTCACCCTGCGCATTTTCAAAAATCACATCAGCGCTGCTGTTCACAGCTTTTATATTACGCCTGAAACTTGCAAGATTATCCATCACATTGTCGCAACGATTGAATATAATCAGTTCTGACTTTCTGATCATCTCAGCTAGCAGCGACTTCATATTGGTATAATATGTCGTAAATGTAGATGCATCCACACAGGTTATCTGCTGCTCCAGATTCCAATGGAAAGGCAGCGCCAGATCCTTCATATTCCACATACCGTTATACTCTATGATTATGCGCTCCGGATCAACTTCCTTCTCCAACGCCATAAGTTTCTCGGTGGTGAAATCCTCTTCATCCTCGATCAGCTTAACCACGGTATTAGACGCTTTCAACACATTTTCTTCATACTCCTCCTCTCCTTCTTCACAAAGGATCAGAAGAGTCTTACCTTTTATCTGAAAATAAGGCTGGGCAATCGTAAACTTTATGAACTGCGTCTTTCCGCTTTCAAGAAAACCATTTATAAGGTATACCGGTCTCATACTGTGCCTCCGCTATTACTTTCTGAAAAGTTCCTCAAGTTCTTCCTCGTTAAGCTTGGATCCGATCACGCAGAATTTACCGGTAGGCTGAGGCTCACCCTTGCGTACATTGCTCTCACCGGGTACATAATCAAAATATATCCAGCCACCGTCAACAGAGGGAACCATACCCTTTGCACGAAGTACCGTTCCATAGGTCACAGCATCTACCAGTTTTGAAAGTGCGTCACTGATTTCTTCTTCCGTATACTTTGATGCAGTCTCCATGCCCCAGCTTCCAAACACTTCATCAGCATGGTGATGATGGTGACACCCACACTCAGGATCATCGCACTCTTCTCCATCATGGTGATGATGATGTTCGTCATGATCGTGGTGATGCTCATGCTCATGGTGATGGTGCTTGTGCTCCTCATCCTCCTCATCGTGATGATGACAGCAATGCTCATGTTCATCATGGTGCTCATATTTCTCGATAACTTCTTTTAAGAGAGTATCCATGAGATCAACGCCTTCCATGGCATCCTTTATGGATGCTCCTGTTATCTGATCCCAGGGTGTAGTAATGATGGTGGCCTTTGAATTATGTTCCTTCAGGATATCCAGTGTCTTCTGGAGCTTTTCATCAGAAATATTACCTGTACGGCTCAGGATGATAGTACCTGCATTTTCAACCTGGTTTACAAAGAACTCACCGAAATTCTTAACATAAAGCTTAGCCTTATTTGCATCCACAACAGTGATCGCAGAATTAAGCTTTGCACCTTCCCCGAGATCAGCCTGCTCTACTGCTCTTACCACATCAGAAAGCTTGCCTACGCCTGAAGGTTCTATAACTATTCTGTCAGGTGTAAAACGGCTCATAACATCCTTAAGTGCAGTACCAAAATCACCAACCAGAGAACAGCATATACAGCCTGAATTCATTTCAGTGATCTCTACCCCTGCTTCCTTTAAGAATCCGCCATCTATTCCGATCTCGCCAAATTCATTCTCAATAAGCACCACCTGCTCGCCCTTCCAGGCTTCCGCAAGAAGCTTCTTTATAAGTGTTGTCTTCCCGGCTCCGAGAAATCCTGATATAACATCAATTTTTGTCATTTTCTTTTACCTCCGTTTTCCTTAATAGGCTATATCTTAAATCTCTAAAAAAGAGGCTCCCCCTTTACGGCAGCCCCTCATATCATCAGCCTGCTTTACCGCAGCACTTCTTGTACTTCTTTCCACTTCCGCAAGGACAAGGATCGTTAGGATAGATCTTTTCCGGTTTCTTAACAGTTCCCATCTCCCTTGCTTCCTTTGTAAGTGCTGCGCGCTTTTCTTCATCGAATATAGCATTCCATTCAGGCAGGTTATAAAGCCACTCTGCCCTTGCATCAACCATATTTTTAAACAGCATTTCCTTATCAAAAGCCAGGGAAACCTCCGTATCCTCTTCCATGGTATCAATTGGATTAGCCACCTTAAGACTCTCCTGGATTCCCTCAAGGAACCCGACCATATACATAAGAGAAATATCATACTTTTCAGCCAGTCCCTTTACGGTTCCCTTTACCTCTGTATCCGGCTCCTTCAAGAGCTGGGCATAAATTGCCTGCTCCTTAGCAAAATAGTCATCCCACAGTCTCTTAAGAGACTCCCTGCTGTGATTCTGTGTATCATAGGCTTTACTGTGCCATTCTTCAAGAAGTGTCATGCTTTCTCTCCTTTATTTATCCTTGTTTTACACCTGTCAGCATGAAGACTGCACAGGCAACATTACCGTTTCATCCGACAACATACTATACCACAAACAGTGGCTGTTATCAATCTATTGTTATTTTCCGTGGATCATTTCACCTCACCGCTCATGTCATTTATAACGATGGACACCATCCCGTTTTCCTGTTTGAAGGAAAAAATATTCTTATCCGATAAAAGCTCCACGGGTACTAAAAGCTCTATGCCGCTCTTGGTAGTAATCTTCTGCTTTTTAGCAAGGCTTCTTCTGGTCTTAGGACTTACATACACAGGCTGCTCCTTTATCTCCATATCTGCCGCCTGCTGTTCGTAACGCTCCATAGCCTTTTCATTTCCGGAAAAAACAGTATCCCTGATACGCTTTGGATTGATCTCCCCCTCTTCCCTGGCTGTATCGGCCACTACCCGTCTGTATTCAAATATTTTCTGAGGAGCCTCATCCTCATAGCATTCCTTTATGGTATTGGTCATAACATCCTGTATGACTTTTACCACTTCCTTCTCGGATTTCCTCAGGCTGATCTTTAAGATACATTCAGCCATATAGTTTACATACTGTCCGTCCACCATACACTTGGAGTCAGACATGGAAACCCTGTTTTCGAATACATTTATAAAAAAATAGTCATATTCTTTCTGGGTATGGGAGGGGAGCAGCCTGTAGTCCTTTGTCCAGGTAAGCTCTCCATCGGAATTCTTTTCGCATGAAAATTTGGTCTGATAGTTCAGTTTGAAGAAAGCTATGACAGGCTGTCCGTCAACAGTTGCGTACACAAACAGTCCGCTACCCGGACTCATTTCCGCCACCTGCTTCAAAAGATCATGCATCTCGTCAGCCACTACATCCACAAACGCATCAAACCCATCCGCATTTTCCGGAACTATGGCCGCAAGGAATGAATCCTCGTTGTAAACAGCTTTTCTTGATGCTATATTATCGTAATTATATGCGATCAACTGTAAAATATAATCATATATCTCACCGTCAGGATCCAGGTTGTACTCATTATAGTCCACATATGGCGCCCCTGCGTCTATGGAGCTTATAAAACACCTATGGGGCTCAATCTTTGATTTTGTCATTTGTATCCTCCGAATATCAAAGCACTCAATTTACGGGCATGATAACCCCCAAAGTACCTGTCATGCTGTAAGCAGACTTATGCATCGGAAGGTATTTTGGGGAGCTTAAGTCATAATATCACCCTGAAATTCATTTTTCAATTTGACATTTTCTTTTGTATGTGCTATCCTACGCATTGTCGTTAGACGAGTGCGTGTAGCTCAGCTGGATAGAGCGTCTGGCTACGGACCAGAAGGTCGTGGGTTCGAATCCTGTCACGCACACATAAAGCCGGTTCCCTTGCGGAACCGGCTTTATTTTTATATCATAATAACCGGTATAAAGTTTCTAAAACATCCGGCTCCAATGCATGCCTGCTTTATCACTGCAGTACGCATCTGAAAGCCTCAACGCAGACCGCTGCACCTGCGTTTTCGGATACGCACTCTCGGGAAAGCACTCTTTGCATTAGTCCGAAATTTTTGCAGCCATTATACGGCATGACGCTTAACAGTTATTTTCAGGTATCCAAAGGGATGAAAAAAGATTTTTTCGACAATCATTTTGAGCATACTGATCTGGACTATCCGGTAGGAGTCTATTATATAGACCTTGACCGGATGTACAGTAACTGCGTACGCCCCCATTGGCATGAAGAAATGGAGATAGATTTAGTCAGGGAAGGGCAAGCTGTATTTACCACGGGAGGTAATACTTTTAATGTATCTGCCGGCGAAGCCGTATGGATAAACAGAAACCGCCTTCATTCCATAAAGCCTTATGAAGACGCCCACTGTGTGATCCTGTCCATCCTTTTTCATCCCTCGTACATTTTTGACCATCCGGATGCGTTCCTAGGGGTAAAATATTTTAAACCGCTTATTGAGAACAGTACGCTCACACATCTTAGGCTCACAAGAAATGACCTCTACGGCCAGAAAGCTCTGGAGCGCATAAATGAAATCCTGGAAGCAAATCTCAATTCAGCCTTCGGCTATGAGCTGGAAACCAAGAGCAGTCTCTGCTCCCTCTGGCTGCAGCTGCTTGAAATGAGCAACCGCACCGAATATAATGCAGAGGAAGCTGATAAGACTGCAACCGATGAAATACGCCTGCAGAATGCCATCCTCTATATCCACGATAATTTCACCCAAAAGCTTACTCTTGACGAGATAGCAGATTCCATTCATGTAAGCAAAAGCGAATGCTGCAGGTGTTTTAAGCGCTCCATATCCATCACCCCCTTCGACTATCTCATGCAGCACAGAATCTACGAATCAGCGCTCATGCTGCAGCGTGACTCCCATGGTACTATGAGTATCCAGGAGCTGGCTCGTCAGAGTGGTTTCAATAACGCAAGCTACTACAATAAGATTTTCAAAAAATATCTCGGCTGTACCCCCATGGAATACAGAGAAACCATAAAAAAAAGCCACAGGGATGCGCTCAATCCCTTTGGCATTCCTCTGGCAAGACTCTGATCCTTACTCTATCCTTTTTCCGATGACTACAAACCTTCCTGTTTCAGTCTGATAGGAACAGGTCGAGAGCGTGATAAACTCGTCACCATAGACAGCAGTTACTCCGGTATCGTACAGCGACAGCCGCTTAATATTGTCATAAAAATAATTGAATTCTTCTTCTGTGTCTGCCTGAAAGAATTCATAATACTTAAATACATCCATCTCTTTCTCATAAACCTGAGTATAGAAAGCCGCTATCAGTTCATATTTTCGTTTTTCATACAGCGAATCAAAACATATGATTGAATGTTCCCTGCCATAGGCTTCCTTTTCATATCTTACCAACTTACCGAACATTGCGTTCACTATCAGGTGATGCCCGTGTATTATCAGGTTTGTGCCCGGTGCAGTACCATCGGTATAGAACCGTTTTGCAGTCCCCGTGCCTACGACAGAATCCGTATCCATTATAAGTGAACCGTTGGCATTTTTCTTCTTGTAAAAATCCCTGTACAGATAGTAGTTCTCATCATCCGGTGTCTGCATTACCGGATAATCAATAACAGTTCCTTCAATATACAACCAGCCACATATGTCAGGATTCTGCTCATACAACACTTCGTACTCCGGCAGCATCCCTGGCCTGTCATCCACCGTAATCTCGTCAGCCAGATAAAGTTCCCTCATCTTCTTAAGCGCAGCACCGTCATAAGGAGCAGCCATATCATCGGAAACTGCTGTAAAATCCTCCGACACAGACTCTGCAGATGCCTGATCCCTGACCTCCTTAAGATCTTCAGTCTGCCGTCCCACCTGCAGTACATCATAGTAATGCTTCCCTATGATTATTATTCCTACAGCAAAACAGACACAAGACACCACCAGCAGAATATCCCTGACAGCATCCGTATTTATATTCTTTTTATCTGTATCCCATATCTTTTTCATACTGTACGATCAGATCCCTGTTAGCAACCTCGTATTCGTTAAATATAGACTCGTCAAAATCCTCAGGTTCCACAGTACCATGATACCAGCTCTTCGAGTCAAAATATGTCTGAAGTGCTTCATCCTGGAATTTTCTGCCATATCTTGCAAACAATTCATTTCTTGCCAGCCTGCACTCCTCAGCGGTCAAACCGGCAAGCTCATCCATAGTATAGTATCTGCTGTCACTTTCCGGAAGAATATACTCGCTGTTATTATTAATACCATGATAATCGGCCGCATATGCGGATTCAAACCTCTTATGAGTAACCTTTCCATTCTCCGCAAAAAGATATTTTATCGTCCCGAGGCAGCCTACATCATTTGTAGCATAATAATCATTTGCTTCAGAATACGTCCCATAAACCAGAGCATTTTCTCCACGAAGTCCAACAATCCGCTCCATTCCGTCTTCATCAGACATCTGCATGGACAGGAAGGTGAAAGATCCTGCTGTATTTTCAAATCCAAGTTCACGGAGCCTGCTTCTGCACTCCTTAAGCTTATCCTCCATCCCCGAATCATCACTTCCACAGAAGCTTTCTTTGAAATCCCGGATGAACGTCTCTCCATCATAATGCGAAATATACAAAACACTCTCTATGCCGTCAGCAAATAAACAGACAGCCCCCATACAGTCAGCCGCAATATACTTCTCATTCTCGTTTTCATTGATGCAGATATTCAGCTCCTGTACATCACCGCAGATTTGATCAAAGGCAAATGCATTATCCACCTCCGAACCAATGACCGCAACCGGCATGTACGCCGAAAGAAAAACACGCGCCAGATCCCCAACCTCATACATTTCAAGGAAAACAGTGCTGTGCTCCATTCTTACCACAAGCATCTCACTTCTCATGTCGTTGTCAAAATCGGCAATCTTATATGCCATTATACCTTCAACGCTGTCGTCAAAGGATCTGTAGGCCGGAGATGTGTAACCATCATACACAGCTTCATAATAACTGAGCTCTATAGACTGATCCATGTCAAAAAAGCCATATTCCTGTATCAGTTCATCTCTGCAGTATTTTTCCAGAACATCGGTATCATCCTTAGTATTCATCCCGGAACCCGAATCATCAGGAAATGTTCCTGATCCAATTCCCGAATCTTCATCGCCGGAATTACCGGTATCTCCCGTGATGCCAATACCGCTATCCGCGCTGTCATCCGGAAATGTGTCACTCCCTGTATCCGCTGCTGTATTTCCCGCTTGTTCATCCGGACCTTTTGCATTGTGTACGAATGCATTTGCACCGACTATGACCACAGCCGCTACTATGACTATCGCAGCCACCGCTACAGCAACTCCAATGCCCGCAATTATCCACGGTATCGGACTTTTCTTATCAGAATTATTTTTATCAGAATTATTATTATCCAAATTATTCTTATCGACAATTTTATTATCGGCATTTTGCTGTCCGGATACAACTGACCGGGCCATGTCCTGATCAGACATCTGCCGGCTGCCCGCATGCTGCTCCGAGCTCTCTGCAGGAGTCACCGCAGCAGCCATACCATTATCTGGCTGAATACTGTATGTATCCAGGGTTTCCGGCTGCGTTACAGCCTCTGTCTGCACGGGTTCTTCATTCTCATTACCAGTCAGATTTCCGCACCCCGGGCAGAACATCAAGCCATCCTTTATTTCCTTTCCGCAATTCCCGCAGATCATCAAGTGCCTCCTTAAGATTTTAAGCTATGAACAATACTCCGAGAGTACCATAACCGCAATGCGACGAGATTACGCCTCCTGCTCTTGTGACCAGAACCTCATCAAAATATCCCAGATCCAGAAGATAGCTCCGTACACTCTCAACTATCACCTCATCACAACCTGCATGGGTTATGAATACCCTATCCTTTTTGGCTGCCTTAAGGTCTTCTTCCATATCCTGTACATATTCAGACACAACTCTGTGCATCTTGCCGCGGTATTTCTTCTCCGGTTCCATGACACCATCTTTAACGGCAATTCTTGGATGAATCTTAAGTATGCTTCCGAGCATAGCTGTCAGACCGCTGCATCTCCCCCCTCTCTGAAGATATACAAGAGTATCCACTACAAAGCTTGCACGCACTCTTGGAATAAGTTTTTCGACCCTTGAAACGATTTCTTCCGCGGTCACACCTTCCTTTGCCATACAGGCAGCCTCCAGCACCAGGAGTCCTATACCTGTGGACAGATTTCTTGAATCCACTACAAAAATGTGATCCGCATAATCAATATCTTCCGCTGCAAGCTTCATTACATTGAATGTAGTAGACATCTCTGAGGATATGGTAAAAACAACCACCTCGTCTCCTGAAACCTTATATCTGCTGAAAGCCTCTGCTACCCGCTCTATTCCCGGTGCTGATGTCTTCGGTGTGGTTCCGTGTTCATCAGACCATTTGTATATTGTATCAGGATCAATATCCACCCCATCCTCGTACTCTCTCTCACCCAGAATGATATGGAGCGGGATAAGCTCTATTTCATACCTTTCCACTAATTCCATAGACAGATCACAGGTACTGTCTGATACTATTCTCACCATCTCCGTTTCCCCTTAGCATATAATTAGTCTTAACGGTTCAGAATCTTTCGATTTCAAACAGTTATATTTTATCTCAAACCTTTTTTCATTCAAGCCTTTTGTATTATCCGCACACAGGGAGTGTCAAAGGTGATAAACTCATACAGAACGCAGGTCATATCACAAAAGACTGTATATAGTATTATTTTCCGTATAGAAAATTTATGAATGTTTTATGGAAGCCTTAACCTCTTCCAGAGTCATTTTGTTATTAACAGCAATACGACTCAGGTCATCATACTCAGCCTTCCGCCGCTCCACCCCGAATCCTGATGACAGCTTTTGATGTATCACGCCGTACTCTGTATCGATTTCCTCACTATGACGATCCAGCGTATACCTTTCCATGATGCAGTACCTGACGCCTATAGTCTTTGTATACCTGAAAATACTGCGTACAGTCGCTTCCCTGTCTTCATTTCGGCACAGAACATGCAGTATCTGCCCCGGACGTCCCTTTTTCATGCACGCAGCAACAGTATATACATCCAGCACTCCCTCTGATATAAGCCGCTCTGTAGCAAATCCCAGTTCTTCTCCGGTCATATCATCTATATTGCATATCAGTTCCGTTATGCAGCCAGCAGTTTTTTCGTTTTCTTTTTTTTCAATTTCCACTTTCTCACCGCAGATCATCCTGACGCAGTTTGCAGCCTCGAAGTCTTTTTTTCCCATTCCGTAGCCTATATTGGAACCTTTCATAGGTGGCATGCTGCCGAAATCATCCGCATAGAATTTGAGCAGTGCCGCACCGGTAGGAGTACATAGTTCCCCTTTTATATTTCCTCCGTATATAGGACACTCCTTTAAAATATATGCCGTTGCAGGTGCCGGTACAGGAAGCAGTCCATGAGCACACTTAACCTGTCCGCTGCCCACATGGACCGGTGATGCAGTTACTTTATCTACACCCAGCCTGTCCAGCAGAAAACAGACTGCGGCAATATCCGCAATGGCATCCATCCTTCCCACCTCATGAAAATGTATATCAGAAACCGGGACACCATGAACATGGCTTTCCGCATCTGCTATCAACCCGTAAACACTGCTTATGTCCTGCTTTATCTTATCATTCAGATTAAGCTCTGCTATTATCTTCTCTATGTCTGCCATTGAGCTGTGATGATGGTCATGGACTTCACCTGTATGATCTTTGCTGCTATGCCCTGACTCATAAGCATGCCCATGAGTATGCCCTTCTGCATGTATATGCTCATCCTCTTCCGTACCGTTTACCCTGACAGTAATATGCGTTCCGCTTATACCGCACTTAACAGATTTTTCTTTCTCATAAATTACGCCCGGTATACCTAAAGCATTAAGTTCAGAAATAACACGGTCCGTATCCGGAAAAAGCTCCGTAAGCGCAGCTGTAAGCATATCCCCTGCTGCCCCCATGGAACAGTCTATGTATAATATCTTCAAGCTTTTACCCCCATATGATTGATCATGTTAGCCATATAACCCGCACCAAATCCATTATCAATATTTACTACCGATACACCGCTTGCGCAGGAATTGAGCATGGAAAGCAATGCCGACAATCCGTTAAAAGATGCGCCGTAGCCTACGCTGGTAGGAACCGCTATCACAGGGCAGTCGGCCATACCGCCGATAACACTGGCCAGTGCCCCTTCCATCCCTGCAACAGCAATTATTACTGCAGCACTCATTAATTCGTCCTTATGGGCAAAAAGCCTATGGATACCGGCTACCCCCACATCATAGACACGTACCACCTCATTGCCAAGTACCTCTGCAGTGATAGCAGCCTCCTCAGCCACAGATATATCACTGGTGCCCCCAGCCGCTATCACAATTTTCCCTATACCATAAGGTTTAGTCATTTTTCCTACAAGCCCTATCCGTGCATCTTCATAGTAGCTAAGACTTACCTTTGCATTTACCATATCAGCAGCTTCCGTGGAAAGCCTTGTGATCAGTATCTGATCCTGTCCATTGGCAAGCATCGTTTCCACTATGCCGAGTATCTGCTCCGGCTTTTTCCCGGCAGCATATATAACCTCAGCCACCCCCTGCCTGACCTTCCTGTGAAGATCCACTTTTGCATAGCCTATATCCTCAAAAGGCTGTACTTTCAGACTTAAAAACGCTTCGTCCACACTCATGGAACCGGCTTTTACTTTTTCCAGTATTTCTTTTATATCCTCGTTCACAAGCAGCCACCCCTTATCAAATTCTCATGCCGTCAGGCATAATAAATATATAATTCTTACCTGATAACATAGTATGATATCGCTCTTTCAAGGTCAATCGGATTTTACTTTTTATCTCATGTATAAAACAGTATAATACAGGTATAGGATAATCACTTTGAACACAAATTTTATGAGGTCCGCTGATGGAAAGTATAAATAAATACCGTGAAAAAGACCTTTCCTTCCTGAAGGTTCTCATCCCCATGATTCTGATCGTTGTTGTTGTCGTACTGTTCCTGAACGGCAATGTCGGTGGAAACGGTCGCCGCTCCATCCCAAACATTCCGGAACCGAAACAGACAGCGGCAAAGGGAGGAACAGATTTTGTTGTATCAGGATATAATGTTCATGCGGATTACCTGTATGCCTATGACATAGAAGCGCTGGTGGTACATACCAAGAATTACTATGGCAACGACATAGGTGCAAAACTTGCCCCCAGGGATCTTGCTCTCGCATGGGGAAGTGTCGCTGCGTACAATAACACCATTGATTTCCATTGGAAACAGCATGGACGGTGGTATTTCTGGCAGGTAAACAGCTATGAAGAACTCGCTCCCCTTGGTACGGCAAATGATGTCAATAGGCAGTCAGCCAACAATCACCTGATTCCCGCCAGCAACTCAGTAAGAAAAAGCATAAAAAAAATACGCACCGGAGACCATATAAGACTCAAGGGATACCTTGTTAATATCACCGCTGTTGATTCTAGCGGCTCCCCCTATTACTGGAACAGCAGTGTATCCAGAAGTGACACCGGCAACGGTGCCTGTGAGGTTATGTATGTAACTGAAGTCAGTATTCTAAAATAGCAGTTGATCTTAGCCGCGGATTTTCAGCATATGTTTTAACATTTCATACCGTTCCTTCTTTTCTTTTTTTGAAAAGTGGATTTCCCTGAACTGCTCCGGATTGTTTTCATAGGACAGCACCTCATCTCCAAACTGCTCGCTGGTAAGGTCAAAAACATGACCGCCAACATCATTATAACAGTGGAAATTACCGCCCTCCCTCGGTATTCCGTACACCTTTCCGCCAAATATATCCTGCACCAGAAAGGCAGTTATCGAGCACTGACCAAGTGTTTTATTATCTGTACTCCATTTTTCCCTAAGCCTTGGTGCGCAGGTTTCTTCACACCAGATTTCGGAAAGCGCATCATAAAGGTCAAAGGGAGTGTTTATTCCCTTGTACTCATCATTCATTGCAGATACATCTGCCTGCTCCCAGCCGTAAAACACATATCCCATAATACAAACCTCCTTTAAAGCTCCGACATACTCTTTTGTATCATACCATTTGAGGACTTTTTTAGTCACAAAAACATGATATTTCAATCCTGCCTTTATGTTCCTCAACGGTTACTGCACCGGACTTATCTGTTCTGAAAATATCTGCACCATGCCGCTCCAACCTTTCAATTACATCTTCATGAGGATGACCATAGGAATTATTCTCTCCTACTGAAATAAGCGCTGCGGAAGGCGACACCCAAGAAAGCCATTCCTCACTGCTGGATGTATGAGAACCATGATGCCCGACCTTCAGTACAGGATAACCACCCTCGGGAAATCTCAAATTTCCTCTGATTTCCTCATTCTTAAGAATCCCGAAAACATTCTGTTCGCTCTCAACGGTAGCATCACCTGTAAATATTCCTGCGAAAGAGCCGCAGGAAACTTCAAGTATCTCTGAGTAAGTATTTACATCATCGGTTCTGCAGCCCTCGTCCGGATGGAGGCATAACACACGCAGCCCGTTTTCATCCGATACCTGATCGCCTGCCGAGAAATAAGTCACCTCGATATTATGGCTAACCGCAAGACTGATCAGTTCCTCAAAGTCCCCCTCCGCCCCATAGGCGTCCGGCAGGATTATCTGTCCGATACTTATGCCTCCCATATCCTCCGTTCCAAGCATTTCAATAAGTCCGCTGGTGTGGTCACTGTCCGGGTGTGATATGAACCAGCAGTCAACTCTCGAATAACCATTGTATTTTAAGAACGGCATTATGGTATATTTATACAGATCCTTTTTCGAAGAACTCCCTCCGTCAATCATACATACCGTTTCATCTGACGAAACGCATATTCCATCCCCCTGCCCTACATCAAGCATGGTCACGAAAAATCCTGACGGAAGCCTATAGAACAGTACTGCCAAAGCAATTGGCATGGCCAGTATTCTTTCATAGAGCTTTAGTTTCTTTCCATAGGCAATGACAAGTATCAGGATTCCGTAAAATACCGCCACCTGCCAGACCGCCGGCGCACCGCAGATATAGCTGTGAAAAGGCAGCTCATCTATGCATTCACAAAGAAAGCCGTATAATGACATCACCAGATGACAAGGAACAGCCGCAATACTTCCTGCATATGTACTTATGCAGCCCAGGGCAAGAGCTAATAGTCCCGCCGCCATAAGCACCGTCATAAGTGGAATAACTGCAAGATTCAACAGTACCGAATATACCGGCACTTCATAATAGGATAGTGCTATAAGCGGCATGGTAAACACGGTAACGCATATTCCGCTGCAAGCTGCTGTCAATCCTGTCCTTAACCATCTGTTCTCAATCCTTATTTTCTGCTTCACAGCCGGATAGAATATCGCCACTCCACCCACAGCCATGTATGACATCCAGAAGCCTGATGTCATAAGTTCATAAGGATTCGTGAATATACAGGTAAGTGCGGAGATCACCAGCGCAGTGGGAAGATCATAGCTTCTTCGCAGAATATCGGCCCCCGTCATAATAAGAAACATGGTTACAGCCCTTACTGTCGATGTCCCCTGCCCAGTCATCTCTGCATATGAAAGCATTACCAGCGCGGAGGCACAGACTGCAGGTGTGACAGGCATCGTAGCCCGCCTCATGAGTTTATAAAGTCCAAAACCTATTATAGAAATATGAAGGCCCGCCTGCACGTTCTATCCTTATAATAATAGGAAAATAAACACTCTTTACCCCC